>NZ_CP047639.1:2723141-3037162 GCF_011046025.1 Proteus sp. ZN5 | reverse complement strand
CTTGGACACCAACGGCCAATATTCGCAAAAATTATGCAGCAAAAGGAATAACATTACCTGCGGTTGTTCCTGCTGGTCCTGAAAACCCAATGGGGGCTTATGCATTAAGGTTGGCCCATAGCAGGGGGGAGTACCTTATTCATGGTACCAACGCTGATTTTGGTATCGGTTTAAGAGTGAGCTCAGGCTGCATTCGTTTACGCCCAAATGATATTGAGACATTATTTAATGTAGTGCCTAAAGGAAGCCGAGTTCAGGTTATCAATAAACCGATTAAATTTACTGAAACCGCAGACGGTAGACAGTTTATTGAAGTTCATCAGCCACTATCACGCAATGAAGATGACGATCCACAAACCATGCCTCTTACATTCACAAAGCAATTTAATGCTTGGTATGAAAGTGGCAAAGTTAATAAAGATAAAGCGGATGCAGAGCTTCTTCGACGCTCGGGCATACCTGTTGATGTGACAGCATATTAATCTTTATTAAATAATGTACTCAAAAAACCAAAGCCCTAACATAGTTAGGGCTTTGTGATTAATACTTACCTAAAGTCGTTTTCAGCTTATTGGTGAGTTAAATTACTTTTTATAAGTAGTGACTTGGTTATCTAAACGCTGATTTGCACGTGCAGCTTCATTGTAAGCTGATTTAGCTTCAGCTTGAGCTGCTTGTACATCACTACTTAGTTGTTGAACTTGAGTATTCAGGCGGCTTACATCAGAAGAGATTTGATCTAATTGTGCATTATTACTAGAAGAACAACCTGCTAATAAGCCTGAAGCCAGAATTACCGCACCTAGTACAAGTTTCGCTTTCATAGTTACAACCTCTATTATTAGTTTGTGTAAAGGAACAAGTAGCATTTATATGAAACCATTAATAAGTATGGCACACATATAGGAAAATGCTGGATTTATTCGTAATAAGTGTATCTTACGTTCCCTATAACAATAGGAAAAATAACACTTATATTGTAAATTTTCAGCACAATAAATGCGTGTTTTCTCACAAAAGTTCATTATTAGTAAAAATCCTAATCATTAAATAGCGATTCATTGACTAAAAATGACACAATTCGACATTGGTAATTTACACGTAAACAGATTGATAAATAGCCATAAATAGATAAAAGAAGAGATAGAAACAGAAAAGGGAATTAATCTAAAAAAGAATAATGAAAAAATGGGAAAGAAAAATTTTTTGGAAACACATAAAGAAAACGCCACTCAATGAGTGGCGTTTGACGTATTCGCGTTGTATAAAATTACAGGACGTGAACAGATGAAGTATTTGTTGTACCGCTATCAACCAGTGCACCAGTAACCATAACAACACGCTCACCTGCATGCGCTAAACCACTTGCTAATGCCGCTTCTTTACCAATACGGTAGAAGTCATCAGTAGAAGAGATTTCGTTAACTAATTGAGTGGTTACACCTTTAACTAACAGTAACTGACGAGCTGTTTCTTCGTTGTTTGTTAATGCTAAAATTGGTGCTGTTGGGAAATATTTACGGATAGAACGAGCTGATTTACCACCGAAAGTTGCAACAACAATCAGAGGTGCATCTAAGTTTTCAGCCATTTCGACTGCACCGCGACAAACTGCTTCAGTTACGCGTAATTTTGCAGCTGTTTGTTTGTAATCAAGACGAGATTGCATGATACGGTCTGTACGATCACAGATAGTTGCCATGATAGTCACAGCTTCTACTGGGTATTTACCTTTCGCACTTTCACCTGACAACATAACCGCATCAGTACCATCTAAGATAGCATTCGCAACGTCACCCGCTTCAGCACGAGTAGGGCGTGGGTTTTTGATCATTGAATCTAACATTTGTGTTGCAGTGATAACCACTTTACGTGCTGCGTTACATTTTTCGATCATCATTTTTTGTGCGAAGATAACTTCTTCAACTGGGATCTCAACACCTAAGTCACCACGAGCAACCATGATACCGTCAGACGCTTCTAAGATCTCATCAAAATTGTTTAAACCTTCTTGGTTTTCAATTTTTGAAATGATCATGATATTTTCGCCGCCGTGTGCATTTAAGTGAGCACGCATTTCGTCAACGTCAGAACGTTTACGAATAAATGATGCAGCAACGAAATCAACGCCTTGTTCGCAACCAAAGATAAGATCTTGTTTATCTTTTTCAGCTAATGCAGGTAAACCGATAGAAACACCAGGTAAGTTAACACCCTTGTTTTCACCTAAGTCACCGTTATTTAAAACTTCACAAACCACTTCTTTATCAGTTACAGCAGTTACTTTCATGCCGATAAGACCATCATCAACTAAAACGGTGTTACCAACAGCTAAGTCTTTAGCGAAACCTTCGTAAGTTACAGCAACGCAGTCTTTGTTACCCACAACAGTTTTGTCTGTAGTGAAAGTGAATGTTTGACCTGCAACTAAAGCGACATCATTACCACCTTCTAATTTGATGGTACGGATTTCAGGGCCTTTAGTATCTAATAAGATAGCGGCTTTTTTGCCTGTTTTAGCGCAAATGTTACGCAGGTTTTTGATACGGTTGCCATGCTCTTCATAGTCACCGTGAGAGAAGTTTAAACGCATAACGTTCATGCCTGCGTCTAGTAATTGATTCAGTTTTTCTTCAGATTCGGTTTTTGGTCCGATGGTGCAAACAATTTTTGTCTTTTTCATGGCAGTCTATTTAATGGTTGTATTGTAATGGATGAATAAGGATTAATGTCGCTGCTTTCTATTAACAGTATCAACGGTGCAAAACAGGATGTACAAACTCATCTCTAATGGATAAGTTGCGCAACATGTTAATGGTTCAGCAACATCATAAAAATCTTGTCACTATTTTGTATCAAAGGTTGGCAGACATCTTACATTATAGTCTATCACGATTCATTTGTTCGGTTTTCTAAAGATGCCCGTAAATCAATACGCTGAAACCTTTCAACAAAATTATGTTTCGTATTATAGAGGTTAATTTCTATGAAGAAAATCGAAAAAAGGTAAATTTAAGTGATGTGATCAAAATACGGCTCTGATTGCTTGTTTTTTAAACAATTTGTTGCGCAATAAAATATTGCAAGCTAGATTAATTATTTTGTAGGGTAGGTAAGATGGGTAAAAATAAGAAAATAGATAAAGAGAAATGGTGCGTCCAAGTGGACTCGAACCACCGACCCCCACCATGTCAAGGTGGTGCTCTAACCAACTGAGCTATGGACGCACTGTATTGAGATGTTATCGAAAAATAAATGGTGCGTCCAAGTGGACTCGAACCACCGACCCCCACCATGTCAAGGTGGTGCTCTAACCAACTGAGCTATGGACGCATTATCTATTAGGTGACAACGGGGACGAATATTAACGAGATGATTCGATTCTGGCAAGAGGAAAAACACAAATTTATATTCAACTGCTCGTATTTAAAGCTATTTGTTGATATTTGTGTCATTCCTTTGCCTAAATAACCGTTTCTGTTTAACGCTCTGAGCGTAATAACACCACTTCATCAGATTGGCGTTGGATCCACCAAATACGGGAACCCATCATAATTGCTGAGGCAGTTAAACCTAAAATAAAGCCAATCCAGAAACCAGCAGGTCCCATTGCTTCAACAAAGTAATTAGTACGCCCTAATATATACCCAGAAGGTAGTCCAATTACCCAGTAGGCAATAAAGGTAATAAAGAAGATAGAACGAGTATCTTTATAACCTCGTAATACACCTGAGCCAATAACTTGCACAGAATCTGATAACTGATAAAGCGCAGCGAATAACATAAGATGAGAAGCTAATGTCACCACTTCAATATTATCGTTATACATTAATGCAATTTTTTCTCTAAAGATGATAGAGAAAATCGCGGTACAACTTGCCAACATTAGTCCAACAGCAAGCGCCGTAATGGCTGAAATACGCGCTTGCTCGGTACAGCGTTGCCCTAAGTTATGACCGACACGGATTGTTGCTGCTATTCCCAATGAAAGAGGGAACATAAACATCAGTGAACTAAAGTTAAGCGCTATCTGATGGCTAGCAACCGCAGTAACACCTAAAGGTGAAACTAATAATGCAACAACGGCAAATAGTGTTACCTCAAAGAATAAGGCTAGGCCAACAGGTAATCCTAAAAATGTAATACGTTTTATCGTGTGGAAATCAGGACTTACTAAACGTTTTTTGGGCATAACATCACGCTGTGTCGGTGCTCGACGCACGTAATAACGCATCATAAAGAACATTGCCCAGAAAACTGAGGCAGTTGCAACACCACAACCAATACCCCCTAATTGTGGGGCGCCAAACTTACCGTAAATAAAGGCATAGTTAACAGGGATATTAATTAACAAGCCAACGAAACCAATTATCATGCCGGGTTTTGTTTTAGATAATCCCTCACACTGGCTTCTCAGTACTTGATAGTAAAGGCACCCTGGCGCTCCCCACATAATGGCATGAATAAAGCCAATAGCTTTTTCGGCTAATTCAGGTTCGATATCATGTTGCGCTTCAATAATAAAACGACTGTTATAAAGAATAGCAATTACCATGATTGATAAGAATGTGGCGAGCCAAAAACCTTGCTGTGTACGATTAGCAATGTGTTTTCGTTGTCCTGAACCATTTAATTGTGCAACGATTGGAGTCAATGCCATTAATATGCCTTGGCCTAGTAAAATCGTTGGTAACCAAATAGACGTACCTACTGCCACTGCCGACATTTCGGTGGCATTTACAGCACCCGCCATGACAGTATCAACCACCCCCATTGCTGTCTGGGAAAATTGCGCGATGATAACGGGGATACCGAGAGCAAGTAAGCTACGCGCTTCTCTTATGTACTTCTGCACGCATACACCTTTATTTATTATAAGAAAACGAAAGGAAAGGAAGAGAACAAACGTCGTATTGTTAAAATGACGTAAAGAGATCCTCAAGACCGCTTATTCTAATGATAAAAGTTTAATTAGCAACGAAAGAAGCTTAGCTTTTCAAACACAGAATTTTGATAATTTATTAGGTGTTTTTACGTTATATTTAACGGCAATCATCGACAAGGAATAAATACGATAATTGTTCCTTTGTATTAATACGAGCTATGTTATCCTTAATAGCATAAGCCTAAAGTGAGTTTACCAGTTTATCGATCCAAGGAGATGTAAGATGTTTACAGGTATTGTTCAGGGAAAAGGGCGGGTTATTGCTATCGAAGATAAAGGCGATTTTCGTACCCATATCATTGAATTACCCGAAGAGTTAGTCGGCAATTTAGAAACAGGTGCTTCTGTTGCAAATAATGGTTGCTGTTTAACGGTCACTAAAATTGAAGGTACACATATTAGCTTTGATTTAGTGAAAGAGACATTACGTTTAACTAACCTTGGTGAATTAAAAGTCGGTTCTGAAGTAAATATTGAACGTGCGGCTAAGTATGGTGATGAAATTGGTGGCCATGTAATGTCAGGTCATATTGTAACAACTGCTGAAGTTGCCAAAATTATAACATCAGAAAATAATTTGCAAATTTGGTTTCGTATCTTTGATAAAGCATTAATGAAGTACATTCTACACAAAGGTTTTATTGGTATTGATGGAATAAGCCTAACTGTGGGCGATGTGGTTAATAACCGTTTTTGTGTCCATTTAATTCCTGAAACGCGTGATAGAACGACATTGGGTCGTAAACGCCTTGGTGATAAAGTCAATATTGAACTTGATCCTCAAACCCAAGCGATTGTCGATACAGTAGAACGCGTTATGGTGCAACAAGCACAGCAACAAGCTTTATTAGCAGCACAACAAATTGAAAATGAAGAACAAGCCTCACACAATTAATGATCAATGTTGTTGCTCTTAAAAGAGAAGCAAAGAAAAAGCCAGTTTATCAATCAAACTGGCTTTTCTCTTTTTATACAAAGAAGAATTAGCGAGGGATTTGTAAACCACCAATATGGCCTTTAGGGCTTAGGACAATTTGCCATAACTGAATATCTCTGGCACGAAACGCACCGGCACAGGCATTAAGATAATAGCTAAACATACGCTTAAAACGTGGTGTGTAATTAGATTCAATATCTGACCAACAGGCTAAAAAACGCTGATACCATGCCATTAATGTTTTATCGTAATCAGCACCAAAATTATGCCAATCTTCCATCACAAATTTACTGTCCATTGCATGAGCAATTTTTTGAATAGATGGCAAGCACCCATTAGGAAATATATATTTGCTTATCCAACTATCTACATTTACTTTATCGCGGTTAGAACCTATGGTATGCAATAAAAACAGACCATCATCCTTTAAATTATGACGAACCACATCAAAATAAGTGGCATAATTTTTGGGCCCTACATGCTCAAACATGCCCACTGAAACTATACGATCAAATTTTTCATGTAAATCACGATAATCTTCTAAAATAATATTAACATCAAGTCCTTGGCATCGAGCTTGTGCCAGTTTTTGTTGTTCAACTGAAATGGTGACTCCTGTTACAGAAACGCCAAAATTTTTGGCTGCATAGCCTGCAAGTCCACCCCAGCCACAGCCGATATCTAATAAGGTCATTCCCGGTTTTAAATCTAATTTTCGACAAATTAAATCTAATTTATGCTCTTGAGCTTGGGCTAAATTATCTGCATTTTTCCAGTAACCACAGGAATATTGCATATTAGGATCAAGCATGGCAGTAAATAGATCATTACCAAGATCGTAATGCTCTTTACCTACCATCCATGCACGTTTTTGTGTTTGCAGATTAAAAAAGCGGGCTGTCGCAATTTTGAAAATATCACGTAGATTTTGTGGGAGTTTATTTTCAAGACCAGCACGTAAAACTTTATGAAAGAATATATCCAGTCGCTCACAATCCCACCAACCATCCATATAACTTTCGCCGAGACCTAATGAGCCTTGTTGTAATACTCTTTTATAAAAATTCTGATTATGAACCTGAATATCATAAGGTTCTGAGCCATTAACTCGAATATCAGCGTGAGCTAACAGTTCTATTGCGATCTTTTTATAAGGATCGTTGGAGGTCTTTCGGCCTTCTTCTACACAAGATGTACTCATATACTCTCCGCGTAAACTAAGCGGGTTTTGAAACATAAAGCTAAGAAAGGATGTGTGCAGATTGACAGTATTAAAATGGTATTGTGTTCAGTATGAATTGAACGAATAGAATTAATAAGACAACTAATCTGACATAATCAGAGAATAATCTGCCTAATGTCTCAAAATCCGAAAGAAAAATAAATAAAACGCTATTAAAGCGTATAGGTAAGTATAGAGACGTAGAATATTTTTCTCTAGAAAAGAAAAAGGCTATTTTTTATAAAATAGCCTTTTTAAGATGATTCTTAAAAGTATGGGTGCGATTATTCTGCGGTTTGAACTGTGTGTTTGGTAACAGATTTATTACGCTGAATAAAGTAGCCAACCGCCATTGGGATTGCTGTTAACGCCATAATTGCCGTGGTATTAATCAAAGGTTGTTGGCTGATAAATGCAGACACAATAAAACTTGCTAAGCTGCAAAGACCCAGTTGAAGCGCATTTTGTAACGCAGCAGCTTTACCACTGATTTCAGGATAAGCGGATAACGCATTAGATACTGCGATTGGATAAGAAGCACCATTCATTGCAGCCATAATACAGAATGGAATTAAAATAGTTGTTAATGTTGGTTCCGTAAATTTAGCAACAAGGTATAACGCAGTCATACTGACAGCATAACCAATCAATAACAGTGGTAGCAGCGTTTTACCTGTCATTTTTGACAGTAAAATACGACAACCATAACCACCCACCATAAATGCAATAGTTTGTGGAATATAACTTAAACCTATATCCTGTGGGGAGTAACCCATCTTTTCAAGAATGATTGGTGAGCCAGCTAACCAAGCAAAGAAACCTGCACTACAAGAAGCGTAAACTAATACGTTACCTGTGTAGAGAGGGGATTTTAGTAAAGTCATAAATGAAGCAGAAGATTGGTTTGCATCTGTGACTGATTTTTGTTTAATGTTTTTTAGCATTAATGTCGGTAACATGAGAACTAACGTTACGGCCATTAACAGCATAAAAATCATACGCCAGCCACCATGATTTAATAATGAAGCACCGATTAAAGGTGCAAGTGCTGGTGATAATGCAACGAGTGGCATAATTAAAGCAAAAACATGCTGAGAGCGAGACTCATCAAAACGGTCGATGACAAGAGCTTGCCAAATAACAGCTGCAGAGCAGACACCGAAAGCTTGTAAGAAGCGCATAGCAAGTAAGCCAGTCGCACTTTCAACCCACAGCATACCAAGGCAGCCTAAAGAGAAAAGGCTTAAACCAATAAGAAGAATAGGTTTACGACCGACTTTGTCAGAAAGTGGTCCCCAAAGTAACTGAGCAACAGCAAAGCCAAATAAAAAGATACTTAAGCTATTACTAATAGCACCTTCGCTGATAGAGAGCTCACGCTGCATCATACCAAATGCAGGTAAGTACATATCAATAGCTAAGTAACCTAGCATACTCAAACCAGCTAGGTACACCATAAAGCTCATAGGTGTTTTTGATTGTGTGGATGTTTTAGAATTCATTTTATTTTCTATGCTATGTGATGTAGAACATTTTATGTATTGTAACTAAGACCTATTTTACTTGTGAAACGGGAATATTTGGTTAATGCTGTGAAAAATTTTCAAAGGAATAAACTCTATGTGGTCAGAATACTCTTTAGAAGTTGTTGATGCAGTCGCAAGAACAGGAAGTTTTAGCTCCGCTGCTCAAGAATTGCACAGAGTGCCATCCGCCGTTAGTTACACTGTTCGGCAATTAGAGGAATGGCTTGCCGTTCCTTTGTTTGAGCGCCGTCATCGTGATGTAGAATTAACCGACGCAGGTAAAATTTTTATCAAAGAAGCACGATCTGTTATCAAAAAAATGAATGACACTCGGCATCTTTGTCAACAAGTTTCTAATGGATGGCGCGGTCAATTTAGTATAGCAGTTGATGGCATTGTTAAACCTGAAAGAACACAACAACTTATTCTCGATTTCTACCGCCATTTTCCGGATATAGAACTGTATGTCTATCCTGAAGTGTTTAATGGCGTATGGGATTCCTTAGTTAATGGTCGTGTTGATTTAGCCATTGGTGCAACAAGAGCCTCACCAATCGGTGAACGTTATAGTTTTAGGGATATGGGATTTATGCCTTGGCGCTGTGTTTGCCATGTTGATCACCCTTTAGCGAAAGCACAGCATCCATTAACAGATGATGAAATGCGACCTTATCCAAGTTTATGTTTAGAGGATACCTCACGCAGTTTACCAAAACGTGACACTTGGGCACTCAATAATCAGCGTAGAATGGTTGTTCCAACATGGGATATGGGGCTTGAATGCTTGTTAGCGGGATTATGCGTTGGAATGGTGCCTTGGCACCGTGTTGAACCACTAATTGAACAAGGTAAGCTGGTCACTTTACAACTGGAACAACCATTGCCAGACAGCCCATGCTGCCTGACGTGGGTCGATAAAAGTGAATCACCCGCTTTGACATGGTTGTTAGATTATCTTGGAGATAGCCAAACCTTAAATGAGGAATGGCTTCGCTAGGGATCAGATAGCTAAATAAATATGAATTAGCGACGGTAGTCGATAAAAGGACCGTCAGCAACTGAACGGCGCTCAACTAATCGTGGATGAACTTCGATTGTTTGGGCGTCTTCGCGTTTATTGACTATACGATCAAGCAGCATCGATAATGCCATTTGACCTAAACGTTCTTTTGGCTGGTGGACGGTTGTTAGTGCTGGCGTAAAATAACGTGCATTACGAATATTGTCATAGCCAACAATAGAAATATCTAAAGGAACACGCAGGCCAAGTTCATCCGCAGCGCAAATTGCACCCATCGCCATCACATCACCACCACAAAAGACAGCTGTCGGGCGATGTTTTTGGTTTAGCATTTGGTACATGGCTTTATAGCCAGATTCTGGCTCGAAGTCGCCTTGTACAATCCACTCGTCTTTGACTGTGATTTTAGCTTCTTCCATGGCTTTTAAGAAACCTTGTAAGCGACCACCACCTGTATTACGTTCTAATGGACCAGGGATAATACCAATATCACGATGGCCTCGTTCAATGAGGTAACGACCTGCAATATAACCACCATGGAAAGCGTTATCGATAATGGTATCTGTAAAGTCACCACGTGCTTTGCCCCAATCCATGACAACCATTGGAATATTACGATAGCCCTCTAAAAGAGTAAGAAGGTGATCGGGATATTCAGAGCACATGACTAATAATCCATCAACACGTTTTTGTGCCAGCATCGCTAAATAGGCTTTTTGTTTATCGAGGTTATTATGTGAATTACATAAAATCAGTGTGTAGCCTTTGCTATAACAACTATTTTCAACAGCTTCAATCACTTCAGCAAAGTAAGGAGCTTCACTGGACGTGGCTAACAGGCCAATAGATTTGGTGTGATTGACTTTTAAACTACGCGCAACGGCACTAGGTGAATAATTTAATTCTTTTATAGCGGCCCAAACTGCTGCCCGTGTGTTCTCAGCAACAAAACGTGTTTTGTTGATCACATGAGAAACAGTCGTGGTTGATACGCCTGCGCGTTTTGCCACGTCTTTTATTGTTGCCATGGTGTGGAAAACTCCTGACCTTCATTGGTCTCTTTTATCTAATTTTATGGTTTAACTGCCAGTATAGTCATACATAGGGCAAACACTGGCAATAATTTAGCGATTAGCTGTGAATTTTGTATGATCTAGCTCAAAAGTGAAAGTATTAATCAATGTTATAAATTGTGCACTGGTCGCTATTTTAGCAAATTTTGATATGTGATAATAATTAACCATGACAAGGTTATGGTTAAAAGTGTGTATTATAATCATTTTGAGGGAGAAATAGATGGATACGGATCTGAAATTTGGTTTGAGTACAGCAGTAGCAGCGCTTGTTATGATCGTTTTATTTTCGACTATGATGTTCTAATCACTGCTTTATAAATATCCGATCAATTTAAATAATAGATTATCGAATATCTGAATATAACAAAGGGCTCAAGGCCCTTTGTTATTTTGTCACCAAAAATGAATCTCAATCACTCATCTTTGATTATCAAGCTCAATTAAGCAAGGTTAGCTTCAACAAATGACCAGTTAACCAGTGCCCAGAACTCTTCTAAATATTTAACGCGTGCATTGCGGTAGTCAATGTAGTAAGCATGTTCCCATACGTCTACTGTTAGCAGTGGTTTGTCTGCACCTGAAACTGGGGTTGCAGCATTAGAGGTGTTAACAATTGCAACTGAACCGTCAGCTTTTTTAACTAACCAAGTCCAACCTGAACCGAAGTTTTTAGCTGCTGCATCATTAAATTGCTTTTTGAACTCTTCAAAAGAGCCAAATGCTTTGTTGATAGCATCAGCAATTTTACCAGTTGGTGCGCCACCTGCATTTGGTGCTAAGCAGTTCCAGTAGAAAGTATGGTTCCATACTTGAGCAGCATTATTAAAGATACCGCCATCAGTAGATTTGATGATTTCTTCTAAAGATTTACTTTCTAAATCAGTACCTTTAACCAGATTATTTAAATTGGTTACATAGGTTTGGTGGTGTTTGCCGTAGTGATATTCTAAAGTTTCTTTAGAGATGTGTGGCTCAAGAGCATCTAACGCATAAGGTAATTTTGGTAATTCGAAAGACATTGCGTACTCCTTTAAACTATCTATTTCGGGTTTTGTGCCTGAAATCATTCAATCAACATCATTTGAATTGATAGAATGAGGCAAATGAATCACTAACTTGTTACTATTTTGCTAATTATTTTAACAAAAATCTGCTGAAATAACAGCTAAATATCTTTTATCTATAATTATAAGCCATATAGATTAATTATATTCATAAGAGTATATCCCTCTTGCCCACACGTAAAGTAGCAAAAGTGTATTTGTAAGAAGAGATGTAAAAATGAAGGGGAGTATGAATTTTATTCTATTTATGTGATTTAATAACGTTACCTAACTTAGGATGGATTGGGATAAGAGACTACAATTGATACATCGTAACAAATTTATTTTCAAAGGAATGTACAAATATGAAAAAAATATTTATAGCTATTAGTATGATAATATTTTTATCTGGATTTGGATTTAAAAGTAATGAACCTTTGAAATTAGATTTTGGAAGGTCAATTGATGATATTCCTTTTATAAAGAATGGTGTGTGTGAAACAAAGGAAGATATTGTCACTTGTTTTTTTAATAATGATCCTCCGTTTGAGAAAGACACTGATAGAAATGCATTAAAATTTTATAAAGGTAAGTTAATTGGTGTAAATCTATCCTATTTTGGCGGCGATGACATTGATTCGGTCTGTAATCTTTTAGTTCAGAAAATGAAAAATATTTACCCTTTAGTTAAAGATAAAAATGCATTGTTAGCTGAGGTAAATAACTGCAAGGAGTTAGAGGTAATAGAATATGAGTCATTAAATGAGAATAAAATATTTGTATTTTCTGAAATCGAGAACATTGAGGCTAAAGAAGGAAATATAGAAATAATGTATTCACATAAGCCTTATTATTTATACATTTATCGTAGTAACGATATTTTAGATTGAATTTACGCAAATAGAGTGTAGGAGTTAAAATGAGTTATAATATTGCACTATTTGATTTTCCTATTCCGAATGATTTTGAAAAAGTGTGTGAATACTTCGAAAAATATGAAGATGAAGATATACAGGAATTAAGCCCATCAATG
Organism: Proteus sp. ZN5; assembly: GCF_011046025.1. Classification (GTDB taxonomy): domain Bacteria; phylum Pseudomonadota; class Gammaproteobacteria; order Enterobacterales; family Enterobacteriaceae; genus Proteus. Next base: position 3,024,359 of record NZ_CP047639.1, on the reverse strand, counting down.
TTGCGTTTTTATCAAGAAATTTCTCATCTATATCCGTGCCTTTGCGAATTACCTGATGATGAAATAGATGATAGTGTGTGGTGTGATGGGCCTTTAATTAATAACTTTATGACCAAAATCCCAGTTATTGGTTTTGTTTACTCTAAAGTCGATGAAGCTCTTCCTGTAGTTATTAAATTAGCAAATAAAAAGGGAATTTCAGTCCTTGATTGGCAGCAAGGGACGGTATTTAATGCTAAACAATAAAATGATATTTGAGATGATATAAGGGTTGATTTAAATTTTCCGACAATAGCTTAAGTTTTTTCAATGGAGTGATAAAAATATGCATGGAAGTATTATTTTAAAGTGTTTTTCTATAAAAAGTTTAGTTCAGAGCCTATTTTTACTTATTTTTTGTGGCGTGCTAAATGGCTGTAGCATGTTCTATGGTATTGCATGCAGTACTAGTATTTTATTTACACCGTCAGAATCACAAGAAAAAATCTATATGCCAGAAGCTGTTGTTAATCAGAATTATGATCAACAGATTGAAATTGGTATATTTTCTGGTTTAGCTCCATATTATATTGTGGAAAGTCCTGAATGGGTTACTGTGACATTAATAGTAAAAAATAAAGATGGGGAGTGGCTTTCTCTTATTACAGATGAAGATTGGCAAAAGCATGTCATGCATCAAGAAGAGCGTCCTATCATTTTTGCTCGTTTACAAGGAACAGCATCTAAAAGTGGTAATGTACGGATAAAAATAAAAGCCACAGTAGGGCGTACTATGTGTGGTACAACGGATCCTGTTTTTGCTTTACAAGTCAAAGTGAGAAAAGAATAAAGCTATCCGTGATACTTAAATATATTTATTTTAATTAGGTAAAAATTATCTAATAAGATTTGTCCATTTTATCTTATCTATAAATACTCTAACTTACTAAAACCTAACATTATTAGAAATGTTAGGTTTTAGTATTGCTTGTTTTTATAGAATAATTAAACGGAATATGATTTTCAGATCAGGCGCTTATCCTGTAATAAGCGTATACATCATTTTCACTACGACTAAGAATAGGAATAATGCAAATATTTGGCGAACTCTAGGAATTGGTAGGCGATAAGCAACTTTTACACCGACAGGTGCGAAGAGTACGCTGGTAATGCTTATTCCGATAAAGGCAGGTAAATAGATAAAGCCGAAGTAATAATCATCAATATTTGTTTGATTCCAACCATAAATAATACCCATGATTGTGCCTATAGAAGCAATGATGACGCCAATCATTGAAGAGGTTGCAATACATTTACGTGTATTAAATCCCCAGTGACTTAAAAGAGGAATAGTGATAGTACCACCAGCAATACCGATAAAACTGGATATAAAACCAATTAAAGAACCACCACTTGTTAACGCTGGTTTTGAAACAATAGGATCTTTCACGTTTTCAATGCGTTCCGCTTCTTTCTTTTTAGTTAATAAACCATAGATGGTATATATCATGAAAATACAGAACACGATTTGCAATATCGTGTTTGACATTTTTTGTACCAGAAATGTCCCCGCAAGCATACCAATGATGGTGCCAATAGATAATAGAGGAAATTGCTGCCATAAAATGGCTTTATGTTTGTTATGGGAATACGCTGAAGATGCTGTAGAAAATATAATGACAGAGAATGAGGTAGATAAGGCAATTTTCATTACCATATCTGTGGGGATAGCTTGTTGACTGACTACATACATAACCACCGGAACAATGATTGCACCGCCTCCTATGCCAAGTAGCCCAGCAAAAAAGCCAGTGATACATCCCACTAAAAGAAACAGCAAAATCATGTCCATAGTTAATACTCATCAGGGTTTATAACAAACCCATTTATATACATTATATCCTTTTAAGAAGGTAGCGTTTTATCTTAATGTATAGATTATGAAATTTAATGTATTGATTTTGGTATGGAAATTATTATTTTTTCTCTTGTTATTTTTTTAATAAAGAATATATAGCTAAGTATAATTCAAATAAAGAAATATATTAAATATATAACTTTGGATTTTATAATAAATTATGTTTTTAAACTGTAAGCTAAAATAACTATATTAACTTGATGGGAAAAATAAGTCGGAATATGACTAAATTATTTTTATTTGTAAATAGATACATAAAGTGGCAAGATTTTTCTTATTTAAAATAAGATAACGAAAAGTTATAGTACTATTTTCTATGATCTATACTGTCAGATCAAAATATTAAGCGATTTAGAAATAGTCATACATTTATCCATAATGTTGGCGAGGGCGTTGTTTTATTTAATTAAAATAGATTTTTATCTTATTGGATTTATATTTTATCTATCTTTTTTTGACTTTATAAAGGAATTTGTATGAAGAAGACGGTGTTATTACTATCTATAATCACATTATTATCAGGGTGTAAAATAAACGAGGCTATTCGTTCAGTTAATAGTGCTGTAAATCAAATCGTTCCATCAATGGAATCTCCAGTAACTGAAGCGACTTATGCGGGAATATGTAAGGACTTTAGTGATAATGAGATTGCGGCGAAGAAAAAATGGAGAGGGAAGTGGGTTATTTTAGAAGGAAGAGTGACCACTATCGCAAGTTTGGAAGAAGTAGTCAGGTACGACCTCTATAAACCAACACCACCAAAAGTTGTTGCTATTTCATTTAATAATAAAGCCAGTGCTTCATATACTTTAAAACCAAGTGAAGAAGATAATGTTCTTAAGATTAAGAAAGGACAAACTGCAAAAATAAAAGGTGAAATAAGCGATATTACTGATGCACTGGGTTGTTTGATCCTTTTAGAAAACGGAACCATACAGTAATAAGTTATTTAAATTGAACCAATCGATTCGAGCATTGACGATTTTCTTAATCGAAATGCTCTCAGCCTCTTAACTGAGGCTTTTTATTTCTTCTAACATTTTAGTCAGTGATTGTGTTAGTAGTAAGAGATGAAATAATAAGATAAAACACACAGATAAACATCTGTAACGTATTGATTTATTTTTTATGTTTCATTATGTGTTTTCTCATCAATAGTACTGTGGTTTAGTACCAACCTATTGTTTTATATCGATAACTAAACTTATATAGAGGTTTCTAATATAAAGTGGTATTCTTCTTTCATGTTTTCCCCCTATAAAGCATATCGAATATAAAAGGCTGTAAGGACTTACAAATGACGACTATTGAAAAAATTGAACGCCAGATCAAAGAAAACCCAATTATTTTATACATGAAAGGTTCACCAAAATTACCAAGTTGTGGTTTTTCTGCTCAGGCAGTTCAAGCTATTTCTGCTTGTGGTGAGCGTTTTGCGTATGTTGATATCCTGCAAAACCCAGATATTCGTGCAGAATTACCAAAATATGCACACTGGCCAACCTTCCCACAATTATGGGTAGATGGTGAATTAGTCGGTGGATGTGACATTATTTTAGAAATGTATCAGCGCGGTGAATTACAGAAGTTATTAAAAGAGACTGCTGATAAATATCGTGGTGAAGAAGAAACACAGTAATTAATTTTTATCGTTTCGGTATTGAAACGTATAAAAATAGTGAGATCTTCAATAAAAAAGCCAGTTCATCATTTGAACTGGCTTTTTTCTGTTATTCATAAATGTAGCAGAGACACTATAACTTCAAGGTGTAGGTAATGGCCACCCACCAAGCTTTTTCCAGCGGTTAACTAATTCACAAAAAAGTAATGATGTGCGATTTGTATCGTATAACGCGCCATGTGCTAATTTACTATCAAAGGGAATGCCAGCAGTGATACAGGCTTTAGCCAAAATTGTCTGCCCTAATACCAATCCACTTAAAGCTGCTGTATCAAAGGTGGCAAATGGGTGAAAAGGATTACGTTTTAATCCAGCCCGCTCAGCAGCAGCCATTACAAAGCTGTGATCAAAATTTGCATTGTGAGCCACAATAATGGCGCGATTACAATCTGCATCCTTCATTCCTTTACGTACCATTTTAAAAATGGCATGAAGGGCTTCATATTCACTGACTGCACCACGTAAAGGATTGGTCGGATCAATACCTGTAAATTCTAAGGCTGCCGGCTCTAAATTAGCCCCTTCAAAGGGTTCAACATGAAAATGTAATGTGTTGTCCGGCTTTAGCCAACCTTGTTCATCCATTTTTAATGTAATAGCGGCGATTTCAAGTAAACCGTCTGTTTTCGCATTAAATCCACCTGTTTCAACATCAATGACAACAGGGTAGTAACCCCGAAAACGGTTACAAAGCTTATTGGGATTATTTATATCAGGCATTAAGTTGTACTTATCCGACAAAAATAGAATGTCGGAAATTGATAATCAATAAGGCCAGAAAGATAAACATGTTATCTTTCTGGTTTTAATAAAAATTAGTTACCTAGAGCGTGACTTGCACTTTTGTTTTCGATGAGCTCGATTTTGTATCCATCAGGATCTTCAACAAAAGCAATAATTGTTGAGCCGCCTTTTACTGGACCTGCATCACGGGTAACATTACCGCCAGCTTGGCGAATGACTTCACAAGTTGCAGCAACATCATCAACACCTAATGCTACATGCCCAAAAGCAGTTCCCATTTCATAGCTGTTTACACCCCAGTTATAGGTTAATTCGATAACCGCACCGGTGCTTTCATCACCATAACCAACAAAAGCTAACGAGTATTTATATTCCTCATTCTCGCTAGTGCGTAGAAGTTGCATACCTAAAACCTTGGTATAAAAGTCGATAGAACGTTGCAAATCGCCCACTCGGATCATGGTATGAAGTACTCGCATATAAACCTCTTGTGTTTTTCTAATGATTAAACCCTACAGATAAACTGATGGCGGAGTACTATAACGCGTTAAAGCCCTAAAGTTCAATTTTACTACGCCTTTAACAGTTCAATAAATCATGTTGTGCAGATAATATCTCTATTAACTATACTCTATTGTAACAAACAATAGGGAGGGAAAATCAAATGCAAGAACAATTAGAATTTTTTGATATTCCTAGTCCTTGTATTGGACGTTGCGAAATGAATGCACAAGGATATTGCATGGGGTGCTATCGCAGCCGTCAAGAGCGGTTTAATTGGTCAACAATGAATCAACATGAGAAAAGAAATATATTACGACTTTGTCAGCAACGTTATTTAAGATCATTAAAAAGAATGGGCTCTGCAATTGAAAAAGAGAATGATCAACTCAATTTATTTTAAATATTCCATTTATTTTTTAATGTTAAAATAGTTATTAACTATCTTTTTAATTCATTATTGTTATTTATTGTAGTTATGTGGTTTATTATTTTTTCTTTATTAATATAAAGTTATAACTTTAAAATATTACTCTGGTTGTTTGTTTTCAACTAATTGAAAATGTTGCTGTTTTTCTTGTTTTTTAGTATTGAGTTTAAAATAATAATTATTATTATGTAAAAAAATATAGATTAGTTTTTATAACAAGGTTATTCTTTATGGACTTTCGTTGCTAGAAAGAAATTGGTTTAATTGTATCTGGAAAATAATTACTTATCTAATAAATAGGATTATAACTATATTAGTTATTAAAGGTAATGTTTTAATTAAAAAGAATAGGTAAATATTGTATTAAAAATGAATATCTAAACTTTGTAATAAGTTGACTAAAAATGCTAATTAAGGAGAGATAAGTGGAATCAACATTAGGAGCTGATTTAGCGCGTTTAGTTCGATTATGGCGTGCTTTAATTGATCATCGTCTCAAACCATTAAAATTAACTCAAACCCATTGGGTTACTTTGTATAATATCAGCCAATTACCTCCAGAGCAGTCACAAATCCAATTGGCAAAAGCAATAGGGATCGAACAACCATCTTTAGTGAGAACCTTAGATCAACTGGAAGAAAAAAAACTGATATGTCGGCATACATGTGCAAATGATCGCAGAGCAAAACGCATAAAATTAACAAAAGAATCTGAGCCTTTTATTAATGAGGTTTACACAGTAATAGAAAAAACGAGACGAGAAATATTAGGTGGTATTCAACTAGAAGAAATCGAAAGGTTAATAAGTACAATCAAAAAATTAGAAAAAAATATAAATAGACTAAATGACTAATAATTTCAAATTTAATTTATATTCTATTTAAATGATATTAATTATATGATGATAACTATATTCTAAATAGTTCAGTACTCAGCTAGATAACAAGTGAATGAGTCACTAGGACATATAAAATATGTAACTGGTGTGAGTAAACGATGTCAACAACACTGAAACTTGAAATATGACGGGTATATAACGTAAATCATTATATAGTTTGAATTATGATAACTAGATTATATATTCGTGCTCTCTTTAGGTTACTTATTATTGAGTCATAAAATAAAACAGGCAACTTTAATGTTGCCTGTTTTTTGTTGCTAATTATTAGCTTATTAGCGAGGAGAAACCGTTAAGTTATTTCCGTTACCGATAACTGCAACACGTTGACCTTGGCTATAAACAGTATTATCTGCTTTTTGAACGATAGCGACAGTTTTACCACTATCTAAACGAACTTCAATTTGAACACCCTTAGTAGTATTTAACGCACCTTGTGCTTGTTGTCCTGCCATACCACCTGCAATTGCGCCAGCGGCTGTTGCAAGGTTACGGCCTGTACCACCACCCACAGTGTTACCTAACATACCACCGAGAACGGCACCACCAATCGCACCTAAAATATTCTCATCGCTACCTGCTTGAATATTCACTGCACGCACAGAAACCACTGTACCATAAGTAATATTTTGAGCTTGTTTTGCTTGGCTTGCGGTGTAAGTGTCACCGGATAGTGAATTTGTATTCACACAACCAGTAAGTACAGTCATTGTAAAAAGACCAATAAGTAAATGCTTAAACATAGTCACTCCTAAAGAAAATCTGAGGTGAGTTGCTCAGATTGTATCAATGTTATCTAGTATCAGTTATAGCTCGTTTTTTGCGTATGTCGACACTGATTTTAATAATATATAGCTTACTATATAGTAAAGGCCGATAGTAAAAACAGAAGAGATTTCTGAAAAAAGAGAATATAACATTATATGTTAAAAATTTGCATCATCTTGATTATAAGGAAAAGAACATGATAGCAGGGCGGTACATTGGCGTGATGTCTGGCACAAGCTTAGATGGTGTTGATGTTGTATTAGCTGCAATTAATAATAAGTTTGTTGCACAACAAGAAAATCACTTTCTGCCTTACCCACAAAATCTACGCCAGCGAATTTTAGCTGTTTGCCAAGGGCAACCTACTACCTTGCATGAAATCGGCCTATTAGATGCCCAATTGGGCGAACTTTATGCGCAAGCAATTATAGAGTTACTCGCAAAAGTAAAACTTAGTGCGAGTGATATTACGGCGATAGGGTGCCATGGACAAACCATTTGGCATGAGCCAGAAAGTGATATGCCATTTACTATGCAAATTGGTGACAACAACCGCGTTGCTGCATTAACAGGAATTACAACGGTTGGTGATTTTCGTCGCAGAGATATTGCTTACGGCGGACAAGGCGCACCTTTAGTGCCTGCTTTTCATCTTGCTGTATTAGGGCATTCTGTTGAAAAACGTATTATTTTAAATATCGGTGGTATCGCCAATATTTCATTGTTATTACCTGGTATTGCAGTTAAAGGCTACGATACAGGTCCTGGAAATATGTTATTAGATAGCTGGAATTGGATCCATAACCAAACACCTTATGATGATAATGGTAAATGGGCTGCTACTGGCACTGTAAACCCAATTTTATTGAAAGATATGCTTTCGGATCCTTACTTTTCGCGTTCAGCACCTAAAAGTACAGGGCGAGAATATTTCAATACACAATGGTTAAATTACCATTTAGCAAGAGTTCCTAATGTTTTTCCTGAAGATGTACAAGCAACTCTAGTTGAGTTAACCGCGATAAGTATTGTGCAACAAATCCAACTAAATGGTGGATGTGAACGTTTACTCGTTTGTGGTGGTGGGGCGCGAAATGGGCAGATTATGCATCGTTTAGCTTCACTATTACCAGGTACAGAAGTTGCGACAACGGATAAATATGGTTTAAGTGGTGATGACATGGAAGCGTTGGCATTTGCTTGGTTAGCCGCCCGCACTATTGCAAATGAATCAGGGAATTTACCTTCTGTAACAGGGGCATCAAGAGAAACCGTTTTAGGGGCGATTTACCCTACAAATCCTCGTTAAGCGTGATATGCTGAATGCAATTTCTCAAAAGAGAGAGTGAAAAATGACAGAACTTGATTTTATTGATGTTGCAGATTTACGCCGTGAATATATGAACGGTGGACTACGACGTCATGAATTAACTGAACAGCCATTAGTTTTGTTTGAAAAATGGTTAAAACAAGCTTGTGAAGCGCGTTTGAGTGATCCAACTGCAATGTGTGTCGCAACAGTTGATGAAAATGGGCAGCCTTACCAACGTATCGTGTTATTAAAACACTTCGATGAACATGGGTTAGTTTTTTACACAAACTTGGGTAGTCGCAAGGCGAGTCATTTAGAGCACAATCAACGAGTCAGTTTATTATTTCCTTGGTATCCCTTAGAAAGACAAGTTTGTTTTTTAGGGAAAGCAGAAAAACTTTCTCCTATTGAAGTAATTAAATATTTCCATAGTCGCCCTAAAGATAGCCAAATTGCGGCTTGGGCTTCTCAACAGTCTTCTCGCATTTCCGCAAGAGGCGTGTTAGAAAGTAAATTCATGGAATTAAAGCAGAAATTCCAAAATGGAGAAGTGCCATTACCGAGTTTCTGGGGGGGATATCGTGTGACATTTGATTCTGTTGAATTTTGGCAAGGACGAGAAAATCGTCTGCACGATCGCTTTATCTACCAAAAATTACCACAAGGATGGGACATTGAGCGATTAGCACCTTAATAGTGTGTTAATAAATTTACCTCAAAAAGTCTTTTTCTACTGGTACTTAATGTAGTGGCGCTTTATGCTATACCACTTGTGTTTCACTTATATTTTAAATAGACAAAAAACAATAAACCGATGGAGTCATTGATGTCTAGCAAGAACCTAATCACACAATTGCAGGAGCGTGGGCTAATCGCTCAGGTCACGGATGAGGCAGCTTTAGTAGAGCGTTTGGAGCAAGGTCCTATCGCTCTCTATTGTGGCTTCGATCCTACCGCTGATAGCCTGCACTTGGGGCATTTGGTTCCTTTGCTGTGTTTAAAACGATTCCAACTAGCCGGGCATAAGCCTGTGGCGTTGGTGGGTGGTGCAACAGGTCTAATTGGTGATCCTAGTTTTAAAGCCACCGAGCGCAAACTGAATACCCAAGATACTGTTCACGAATGGGTAGAAAAAATTCGTAAACAAGTGTCACCTTTCTTAGATTTCAACAGTGGTGAAAACAGTGCGGAATTAGCAAACAACTATGACTGGTTCGGTCAAATGGATGTGCTGACATTCCTGCGTGATATCGGTAAACACTTCTCTGTGAACCAAATGATCAACAAAGAAGCGGTTAAACAGCGTTTAAACCGTGACGATGTGGGTATCTCTTTTACTGAATTCGCCTATAACCTATTACAAGCTTATGACTTTGCGTCATTAAATACGCATTTAGGTGTTGAATTACAAATCGGTGGCTCTGATCAGTGGGGTAATATCACTTCAGGTATCGATTTAACCCGTCGTTTCAATCAGAAACAAGTATTTGGTATGACCGTACCACTAATTACTAAATCTGATGGAACTAAATTTGGTAAGACAGAAGGCGGTGCGGTTTGGTTAGATCCTAAGAAAACCAGCCCATACAAATTCTACCAGTTCTGGATCAATACAGCGGATGCTGACGTTTATCGCTTCTTGAAATTCTTCACATTTATGAGCATTGAAGAAATTAATGCGCTTGAAGAAGAAGATAAAAATAGCGGTCAAGCGCCTCGTGCTCAGCGTGTATTAGCAGAACTCGTTACTGGTTTAGTTCATGGTGAAGAGGGTTTAATCGCCGCTAAACGTATTACAGAAAGCTTATTCTCTGGTGCAATTGCAGACTTAACACAAGCTGACCTTGAACAATTAGCACAAGACGGTATGCCAACAATTGAGTTAGAAAAAGGCAGTGATTTGCAACAAGCACTGGTTAACGCAGAGTTAGTTCCTTCTCGTGGCCAGGCTCGTACAATGATTGGCTCTAACGCAGTTTCAATTAATGGCGAAAAACAAGATAATCCTGAGTACGTCTTTGAAGAAAAAGATTTCTTATTTGGTCATTACTCCATTTTACGTCGCGGTAAAAAACATTACTGCCTCGTTATCTGGAAATAATTGACAGTAAAGGGCAGCTGGTGAGTTGCCCTTTTTCTTAATAACAATAAATAAACGTATATACCTCGCCTATGATGATAAAGCTTGGGTGTTGTGTGTATTCACAATAATCGGTTTATGTCATGAAAAATATACTCTCTATTCAGTCACATGTTGTTTTCGGTCATGCAGGTAACAGTGCCTCTGAGTTTCCAATGCGCCGTATGGGGGTGAATGTTTGGCCTCTAAATACCGTACAATTTTCAAATCACACGCAATATCCAGAAAAATGGACTGGCTGTGTGATGTCAGCAGAGCACATTACTGAGATTGTTGATGGCATTGCCGCAATCGGTAAACTCTCACAATGTGATGCAGTGCTAAGTGGTTATTTAGGATCGGCTGAACAAGGCTTGCGCATTGTTGATATCGTGAAAAAAGTGAAACAAGCGAATCCTAACGCATGGTATTTCTGTGATCCTGTAATGGGACATCCTGAAAAAGGGTGCATTGTTCCTCCTGCTGTTTCAGGTGTGCTGTGTGAAGAAGCTTTACCAATTAGCGATATTATTGCCCCTAATCTTTTAGAGCTTGAAACATTAAGTGGTGGTAAAGTACTTCACAATGTTGATGAGTGCGTAAACGCTGCTCGTGAGTTGTGTAAACAAGGGCCTAAGGTTGTATTAGTAAAGCACTTATCACGTGCTGGATATCGCCATGATCGCTTTGAAATGCTGTTAGTAACCGCAGAACATAGCTGGCATGTTAGTCGTCCATTAGTCGATTTTGGTGAGCGTCAACCTGTGGGGGTTGGTGATTTAACCAGTGGTTTAATGCTGGTGGATTTACTCAAAGGTGTTGAGTTACAAACCGCATTAGAACACGTTGCCGCGGCAGTTTATGAAGTGATGCTCAAAACAAAAGAGATGAATGAGTACGAACTACAACTCGTTGCTGCACAAGATCAAATGGTGCATCCAACACATAGATTCTGCGCAACACAGATAGATTAATTGCAATAAAACACATTTGATTAGAATAAGAACGGAGGCTTAATAGTTTCCGTTTTTTAGTAAGTTTTTTATATTTTGAAAATCAATAGCATAATCATTAAGCACAATACCTTTAAAGGTTACCAACTTATTAAAGAAGTCTTGTGCATGTAATGCCATTGTCTTTATAAACAGCTCTTTTTTAATGAAAGCTTTTTGGGGTTCGTTAGCGGTGATAGTAATCAGCACATTGTCATTGATAGGCTGAAATTTTATTTCAATAGGTTGGTCAGGAAAATTTGCTTTAAATTCTTTGTTTTCATTTATTTTAACTAAACCTTCGATTAGATAGCTCCATAATTGGTCAACATAATCCCACATGCCTATATCGATTACTTTGGTATTATAAATAGATAATTCTATGGCACCTTCAATATAAAAACTATCTTTTAATAAACCATTATATTCATTGATATTAATAAAATTATCTTTTATTTTTAAGTAAGTTGAAACTTGAAGCATGCAATATCCCATTATTCAGTAACGTAATTTCCTTGAGTACTTTTTAGATACAGATATGAAAGTGTATTACTTTAGATAACCACATTTATTTTCTGTGTGTTTAAAAGAAAATAGCTCAGGCAAATTGATTTTACTTGAGCTATTTAAATTTAAAAGGATCAAAGATTACTCTTTAATTAATCCTTCAGTGACCAGTGCGCTATGTACGTTAGGGCGTTGTGCAATACGTTTTAGGTAGTTTTGTAGGTGTGCTAAATCAGTTAAATCTAAACCAACATGCGGCGCCCATTGGCTTAATGTAAATAAATAGGCATCAATAACCGTAAAATGCTCACCACATGCACATTTTTGTTTGCTCAATACATCATTAATATAAGCGAATTTACTTTTTAATTTCGTTTTAACGACAGGTACATAGCTTTCAGGAGTATCTGGTGAAAATAGTGGGCCATATCCTTTATGCACTTCACTTGCGAGAAAGTTTAACCACTCAATTTGATGGTAACGTTCTAGTGATTTTGGTGGCGCAATTAAATTTCTATCAGGTTTTAAGTCTGCAAGGTATTGAACAATTGCAACACCTTCAGTCAAAATATCACCATTATCTAATTGAAGAACAGGAACTTGGCCTTTTGGATTGATGGTTAGAAAATCTTTCCCCGACTCTGTTTTTTTAGCACGTAAATCGATGCGCTCTATTGAAAAGTCTAAACCTGTTTCACGTAAAACGATATGAGGGGAAAGCGAGCAACTACCTGGCGTGTAGTACAATTTCATGTTGAATAGCTCCCTATCAATAAGGTGGTGAATTAACTTACAGATATCAGAATATCTTCACTAATATAAGATGATAAAAGGTTCTAAGAAATTAGCAAACCCAAATGATGCGAATAAAAAAGGCTTTTGTAAATCTGTGAACAAGGCTGTTAATTGATGAAAATATACGAAATAAACACTCCTTATATTTATAACATATAAGGAGTGTTTTATTATGATTCTTCAAACGAAGGTAAGAATGAAATATCAAGGTAATAAATTTTAGGGTTCTTTTTATCAACATAGACTGTAACAAGCTCTCTATTAATATAAGGTGTAGGATCAAAAAAGATATAACCACTCTTATAACGAATTAATCGATTGTTTAGTGTATCGTGATAATCAGCGATAATTTGATAGGGAGAACGGTGATTAAAACTGATATTACTGTTAATAATAATTTCAGATATTTTTACATTAATAGGCATTCCATCACGTTTTAATCGTTGATCCCTTGTGGCTCTTCTTCTGATAAAATACAAAGGGATAAGCCCTGTTGATGCAAATACCAACCCGAAAATACTTAATATAGTTCCAGCACCATATAAGCCTAAAAAGTTGTTAATAGTCGCTCTTTGTGGATTATTTGGAAGGTAAATAACATTAATCTTTTCACCAAGATAAAAGCGGGATTGACTGCCACCTTCTGGTGAACGAAATGTTATTTCTCTATTATCTTCAGTATTGAATTGAATAATAGGGTGATAAGAGTAGTTACCATTAGAAGACTTACTCACACTTTGGTCAATAACAACACCCGTTGTTTCTATTCCATTCCTTACTATATTTAATTCGGATTTAATAACAAATAAAGCTACAACAAAAATAATCGCACCAATAAGAGCAAAAATATAAAACAGAAATTTAAATCTCTTCATACATTAAATCCTTTTATTAATATGTGATTATTTTATCGCTAATAAAAAGAAAAGATTATAGGAATAAACTAAAAAACAAAAGTGGAATTTATCTAAAATGTAGCATGATTAAAAATGAAATCGATAAGACTGATATGAGATAAAAACTTGATAGCTAATAGAATTAAGAGTAAAAACAGTAGAAACAACATAAAAAAACCAGCCTGAACAATGAGGCTGGTTTTTATTATTCATAGAACAGAATTATTTTAGTTCTAATTCATTCATTGCAGCGATGCTGAAACCACCATCTACGTGAACGATTTCACCTGTAATACCACCAGATAAGTCAGAGCATAGGAATGCTGCTGTATTACCTACATCTTCGGTTGTTACAGTGCGACGTAGAGGGGTTACTGATTCGCAATGGCTTAACATTTTACGGAAATCTTTGATACCAGATGCCGCTAATGTACGGATTGGGCCAGCAGAGATACCGTTAACACGAATACCTTCAGGACCCATAGCATTTGCCATATAACGAACGTTAGCTTCTAAAGAAGCTTTAGCCAGACCCATAACGTTATAGTTAGGGATTGCACGTTCAGCACCTAAATAAGTCAGAGTTAACAGCGCTGAGTTTGGATTTAGCATTTCACGGCTTGCTTTCGCCATCGCAACGAAGCTGTATGCACTGATGTCGTGAGCAATTTTAAAGCCTTCACGAGTTACTGCATTAACGTAGTCGCCATCTAATTGGTCAGCAGGAGCAAAACCGATAGAGTGAACAAAACCATCATATTTTGGCCAAACTTTTGCAAGTTCTGCATACATAGTATCGATGCTTTCGTCTTTTGACACATCACACTCTAATACGATATTTGAGTCTAATGATGCTGCAAATTCTTCAACGCGTGGTTTCAGTTTTTCATTTTGGTAAGTAAATGCAAGTTCTGCACCTTGGTCACGCATAGCTTTGGCAATACCATAAGCAATTGATAATTTACTAGCAACACCAGTAATAAGAATGCGTTTGCCGGTCATAAAGCCCATAGCTGTATCCTTGTTTTTTCGTAAATCGCGATAATAACATCATTCACAGTTTTATTTATCTGTTAGGTTATCACGCTTATTGTTAATAAACGTGGCTGATTCTACCACGACATTTGTAAATTTGTTTAATTTCCCTAGCACCTCCGAGGAGTGAAGGGAAAAGGGCGAAATAATATGCAATTAACATTATGCCTATATTGTTTACGCTTAAGTTAAATCTTGACGCCAAGCTTCTGCTGTTAAGGCTTCACCAAAGTGACTTGCGACTAATCTTCGTGTGACTTCATGTAATGGTGATGCAAGAACTTCTGCTGTATTGCCACGTTCAACGACTTCACCATTATCCATCACAATAATTTTATCGCTAATATGTTTTGTCATGCCTAAGTTTTGTGTCACATAAATATAGGCAATATCATGGGTCTCTTGCAGTTCTAACATCAAGTTTATAATTTGAGAGCGTAAAGACATATCCAGTGAAGCTATTGCTTCATCGGCAATAATAACTTGGGGTTGTAAAATTAATGCTCGTGCAAGCGCAATTCGCTGGCGCTGACCTGATGCAAACATATGAGGATAATAATTTGCATGTTCAGGTAAAAGGCCGACTTGGCGTAATGTTTGATAAATTCGTTTTTCACGCTCAATCGCACTTAAGTCTGTATTCAATCGTAAAGGGATCTCTAATGTTTGACCAATACGTTGGCGCGGATTTAATGAGTTAGTGGGATCTTGAAATATCATTCTAATTCGCTGACTACGATAAGGGTAATCACCAAAAGTTAGTTGATGCCCATTAATAAAAATATCACCACCCGTAGGTTCAGTCACACCTGATAACATTCTCGCGAGTGTGGATTTTCCTGAACCATTAGCACCAATAATGGCTAAAGTTTGCTTGGGTTCTAGCGTAAAACTTACAGGTTTTACGGCTTCTAACTGTTGACGCCGAAATAATCCAGTACGATAGCGAAATGTTTTTGATAGGTTTTTCACCTCAAGCAGTTTATCGAACATCAGTTGGCTCCACATTTAATGGAAAATGGCAAGCCACGGCATGGTTTTTAAATAAACGTAACCGAGGTGCTTCAATACATTGTCGTTGTGCATAAGGGCAACGAGGCCCTAAACGACAACCCACGGGTAAATGCTCAAGTGAGGGGATTGCACCGGGTAATGTATTTAAACGACTCTTATGTGCTAATGAGTTAGTAAAATCGGGAATAGAGCGGATCAGCGCTTGAGTATAAGGATGATAAGGTGTTACTAACAACTCGTCAGGAGATGCTGTTTCGACAGTTTGCCCACAATACATAACCGTAATTTTATTCGCCAATTTACTCATCCATTGCAAATCATGACTAATCAACAAAATAGTCATATTGTTATTTTGATTGAGTCGGGTTAGTAAACGAAAGATTTGGGTTTGTGTTGCGGGTTCCATTGCATTAGTGGGCTCATCCGCAATCAGTAACCGAGGTTGATTTGCAATAGCAATAGCAATCATCACCTTTTGGCATTCGCCCTCCGTTAATTCATAAGGGTAACTGCGCATAATGTCTTTATGATCTTTAATACCCACACGGTGCAATAGTTCAATTGCACGGCGTTTTCGCCAATGAAAGCGTTGCCACCAATGTCCTTTAAAAGTCCAGCCGGGAATTGCCTGTATAAGTTGTTGCTCAATTTTTGTGGCAGGATCAAGACAAGATTGTGGCTCTTGGAAAATCATTGAGATATTATGGCCAATAACACGGCGTCGTGCTCTTGGTGATAATTTAAGTAAGTCGATATCATCAAAACGGAAACGATCGGCTGTCACACTGATATTATCTTTCGTAACGCCACAAATCGCTTTTGCAATTAAGCTTTTACCTGATCCCGATTCGCCAACAAGGCCTCTTACTTCACCTTCATTTAAGGTAATAGAAACACGATCTACCGCTTTTACTGGGCCATCGGGAGTCATAAATTCAATGGTTAAATTGCGTATATCTAATAAAGGCATTATTCAACTCCCTCATTTATTGCACGCTGTAAACCATCACCTAAAAGGTTCACCAGTAAAACGCTTATCATAATAGTGGCGCCTGGAATTAAAACTGTCCAAGGAGCAACATAAATTAACTCTAAGGAATCGCCTAGCATCGCTCCCCATTCGGGTGAAGGAAGTTGAGCGCCTAAATTGAGAAAACCTAATGCTGTAATATCAAGAATAGCAATTGAGAATGCGCGTGTTAATTCAGAAACTAATACAGGCGTGATATTAGGCAGTACGGTGTACCATAAAATGGAAATGTTTGATGCACCATCAAGTCGAGAAGCAATCACATACTCTTTGTTTAATTCATCATTAACAGCAGAGTAAATCATTCTGACTAAACGAGGTAACAACGCCAGCCAAATTGCTATCATGGCGTGACCAAGGCTTGTTCCTACAAAAGCCACAACAATAATAGCAAGTAGCAAGGATGGGATTGATAATAGTGTGTCTAAAATATGATTGAGAATGGCGGATTTTAAGCCATGGGTCATGCCTGCAAAACAGCCGATTATTAACCCCATCAGTGTCGCTGCAAAAGTGACAATAAATGCACCACCAAAGGTCATGCTTGTACCAATTAAAATTCGGCTAAATACATCGCGTCCTAAATCATCTGTACCAAAGAAATAGGAGACATTGCCGTTTTGATACCAAGACGGTGGCGTTAGTTGATGACCAAAGAACTGTTGGTCGAGTGCATAAGGCGCAATATAAGGGCCTATAATACTGAGCGCTAAGAGAAAAAGAACGCCATAAAATCCTACCATTGAGATAACGTCTTTAGAAAAACATTGCCAAATCACCGCTGCGGGTGTGGGTGTTTTTTTCTCTTTATAAAATTGGCTATCTAAAGGCATATCCCACCTTGTGTTTCATTGGGTTGCTCATTGCGCCCACAATATCGGATAACACGTTGACAATAATGACCATTGAACCCACTAACATTACACCTGCTGAAATAGCTGAATAGTCTTGTTGGCGGATTGCAGTGACTAACCAACGACCAAGTCCCGGCCAGTTAAATACAATTTCTGTCACCATAGTCAGTGTAAGCATGGTGGAGAACTGTAAGCCTAATTTAGGGATGATAGGTGGTAAAGCATTATGAAGAATATGGCGACGAATAATTGTAAAACGTGAGAGACCTCGAGTTGCAGCTGCTTTCACGTAGTTCTCTGCCATAATTTCTTCCGTACTGTTTCGCATTAATCGAATAACTTCAGTGGTTGGTGCAATAGCCAGCGTTATTACGGGTAAAATTAGATGTTGTAATACATTAATGATCATTTGTTGGCGATAAGGTGAATCAGACAACCATGCATCCACTAATGCAATGCCAGTAATAGGTTGCAAGTTATAAAGCAAATCTATACGACCTGAAACAGGCAGCCAACCCAGTTTTAATGAGAAGAAAAGAGTTAACAACAATGCAAGCCCAAATACAGGGACAGAAAAACCTAAGAGCGCGAAGTTACTGATAATAATATCAGCGGATTTATTACGCCAAACCCCTGCAATAATACCAGCAGGAATACCTACAATAAGGGCAAAAAGAAAGGCTAATGTACAAAGCTCCATGGTCGCTGGAAGTGCTTCCACTAATTGTGTTTTGATAGGCTCACCATTGATAGAGGAAATACCAAAATCAAAGTGGATCATATTATGGGCATAAAAAAAGTAGGCGTCGGTGAGTGATGCACCACTTAATGGGGCATTGGGGGTGTAATAGCTCAGGCTAAAGCTCACTAGCGACAAAAAGAACAGTGTCACAAGTAATAAAAGTAATCGACGTATTGAATAAATAATCATAGATTATTTTATAGCCTCTTTCTTGTGATTTTGTTCGTCTACTTCTGCCTCTCGATAAACACCAGCAAAAGACGCATTACCAAAGGTGCTTAATACCAATCCTTTAATATCATAACGATATGCTTGCATACGTAAAGAGTTAGCTAAAGGCAATACAGGTAATTCTTGGGCAAGAATATCTTGTGCTTCATGATAATAATCCATTCTTGAAGCAAGCTGCTGACTATAAAGCGCTTTTTTCAAAATATCATCAAAGCTAGGTAAACACCAATGGCTCAAGTTAGTTTGTGAACGAATTGCTGCACAGCTAAATAAAGGTCGGAAAAAACTATCGGGATCGTTACTGTCAGTTGACCAACCTGATAGGGTCATATCATGGGTGCGATCCATCATGCTCGTTTCTTGATATCGACCTTCAATAGGCCGGATATTCATTTGAATACCAACTTGCGCTAAGTCTGCTTGAATAAGTTCAGCCATTTTTAATGGACTTGGGTTATAAGATTGCGAAGCGCTAGGCACCCAAAGATTTAATTTCAGTCCATCAAGGCCTAGCTCTTTAAGGATTTGTTTCGATTTTTCAGGATTATACTCTGTAATTTTTGCTCGATTATCATAAGCCCAAGATGCACGAGGAAGTACTGACGCAGCTGTTTCAGCCGTACCATAATAAATAGATTCCATTAAACGTTCATTATTAATGGCATAAGCAATAGCTTGACGAACTTTAAGATCATTGAGTGGTGGTTTACTGGTGTTAAAGGCTAAATAAGCGATATTCATACCAGAACGCAACGTTAACCTTAGTCGCGGATCGTCACGTAAGACTTTTAATTGGCTTGCTGCCGGATAGGCTAGAACATCACATTCACCCGTGAGTAATTTAGATATACGGCCTGTACCACCTGCACCCATATCAATAACAACCTGTTGCATCTTTGGTTGGCCTTTCCAGTAGTCTTTATTTCTAAATAAACGAACAAATTGTCCCGCTTGATATTCATCTAGAAAGAAAGGACCTGTTCCTACTGGTTTCCAATCAAGTAGTGTTTGATCACCTGATTTTTCTAAATTCTGTGCGTATTCAGCAGAAAGAATAGGGGCGTAATGTGTTGCCAAATGCCATAGAAAAGAGGCGTCAGGCTCTTTTAAGCTAAATTCTACCGTATATTGGCCTAGTTTTTTTATCGATTGGATATTATTGGCAAAACTTAAGCTATCAAAATAGGGATATTTACCACCATTAACTTGATTGAAAGGGTTTTGTGGATTGATCATCCTTTCAAAACTAAAAATAACATCATCAGCGGTAAGTTTTCGTGTTGGTGTAAACCACGATGTTTGTTGAAAAGAGACATTTTTACGTAAATAAAAGCGGTAGGTTGCGCCGTTATCTAATGTTTCCCATCGAGCTGCGATTTCAGGGATCAAACGATAAGTGTAAGGGTCAACATCTAAAAGACGGTCATAGAGCTGTGCAGCCAAAGGATCAATAATTAATCCACTACTTGATAATTGTGGATTAAAGGTATTTACACTGCCATCAACACAATAAACAAAGCCATTTTGATTAATTGGAGTTGGCTCAAGCGTTATAGATGGCGCTTGTGTTTTGGCTGCTACATCCGCGATACAAGTTGCACTTGTAAAGGTGAGTAGCAAAGTACCAATAAATAAAATAGGGCGCATAAATAATGTCTTTTAGAGAAACGATTTTGCTATTGTAACTTAAAAAACTTCCTATCCCAAAATAGTCAAAAAAGCAAAGTGAGAAAAATTCTCAATAAAATGCTTTACAAATGCTAATGATAAAGATTATCATCCGTATTGTCCTTCGGCGGTAAGAGGTTTTCCGCAGAGGGCACGACATTGCTCACATTGCTTCCAGTATTTTTTTACTAGCCAGCTCGGGTGCTGGCTTTTTTTTTTGCCTATTATTTATAAAATCCCTCACGATTAAAAAACTATGTTTATCAATATATTAAGTTGTTATTTGATGTTTTTTAATTAACCCTCTAAATTGATCGTAGCTTAGTGATAACTTTTCAGCCGCCTCTTTTTGGTTATATAAACTCTCTTTTAATGCATCATTAACTAAATTTTTTTCTACATCATTTTGCCATTGGCGTAAATCCAACGGTAATGTAGGCATTGAAAAATTTTCTTTAGATGATTTTTTTAATATGGGGGTTTTTGGTGTTTGAAGGCCAGCAAAGGGATCAATAATAATATTATTGAGTACATTATCACTGGTTCCATGACGATAAACTGAACGTTCAACAACATTTTTTAGCTCACGAATATTACCAGGCCACGAATAATCTAAAAGCACTTGGCATGCGCTATCACTAAAACCGGGAAAGAAGGGTAAACCTAATTCTTGACACATTGAGATAGCAAAATTTTCAGCAAGTAACATAATATCAGCACGTCGCTCTCTTAATGGCGGGAGCCTAATCACATCAAACGCCAATCTATCGAGTAAATCGGCTCGAAATTTACCTTCTTCTGCCATTGCGGGCAAATCTGCATTTGTCGCGCAAATAAGCCTAACATCAACATGCAGAGATTGACTGCCACCAACACGCTCTAAATGACCATACTCAATGACGCGCAGGAGCTTTTCTTGCACAAGCATCGGAGCAGTTGCTAGTTCATCAAGAAAAAGAGAGCCTCCATCGGCACGTTCAAAACGGCCTTGATGACGATTTTTAGCGCCCGTAAAAGCACCTGCTTCATGACCAAACAGTTCAGAATCAAGTAAATTATCATTGAGTGCAGAGCAGTTGATTGAAATAAAAGGCCCTTGCCACCAAGGAGCAAGATAGTGTAATCGATGAGCGATCAGCTCTTTACCAGTACCTCTTTCACCAATAATTAATACAGGCTTTTTTAATTGAGCAAGCGCTGAGGTTTGTTCTAATACATCAATAAATTGACTATCAACACCGATTATTGTCTCTAAATTCTCATTCATTGGTTAAATTCACCATATTGAGGTATTTTTTGCCAGTTTATCAGGTGTTCTAAAAATAGGCGAATAATATAAATCACCAATTATTAATAGCTTAAGTGAATTCCAAAAGTTGGCACGCAAATTGTATTAACTAAAGTATGCAGGTGTTACGACAGTGCACCACTATTGAAATAATTCAACGTTACTAATTAGCATAGCTATTAAGGATGACATCATGGGTATATTTTCACGTTTTGCTGACATTATTAATGCCAACATCGCTTCTTTATTAGATAAAGCGGAAGATCCTGAAAAAATGATCCGCTTAATGATCCAAGAAATGGAAGATATGTTAGTTGAAATTCGTACAACTTCTGCACGTACTTTAGCTGAAAAGAAAGGATTAGAACGCCGTATCGAACAAGCTGAAAAACAGATGAAAGATTGGCAGGATAAAGCAGAGCTGGCTCTTATTAAGGAAAAAGAAGATTTAGCTCGTGCGGCATTAATCGAAAAACAACGTGTAGCATCAGTTAATGACACATTGAAACACGAACTCATTATTATTGATGAAACGTTAACTCGTTTAAAAGGTGAAATTAGCGAGTTAGAAAATAAACTGACTGAGACACGTGCAAAACAGCAGTCTTTAGTTGTGCGTCATCAAGCAGCGAACTCATCTCGCCAAGTTCGTCGTCAATTAGACAGTGGCAAAATGGATGCAGCAATGGCGCGTTTTGAGCAGTTTGAACGCCGTATTGATCATATGGAAGGTGAAGCCCAAAGTTACGGGTTAGGTAAAGAGAAATCATTAGACCAACAGTTTGCTGAATTAAAAGCTGATGACGAAATTAGCGCGCAATTAGCGGCATTAAAAGCTAAAATCAATATCAACAAAGAGTAACAGCAAGCGTAATAACCATCTTATAAAGGATATGTAATGGGCTATATATTTCTGGGAATACCACTGACCATTTTTATTTTGTTTATTCTTCCAATCTGGCTGTGGTTGCATTACAACAGCCAGAAAGGTGGAGGTAATGTTCAGCTAACCCAACAAGAAATGCAGCGACTGAGCGCGCTGGTGGATAAGGCTCAGCAAATGCAGGAGCGCATTAAGACATTAGAACAAATACTTGATGCAGAACATCCTAACTGGAGGCAATCATAATGACGATGCAGAGCAAACAATTGTATCGCTTGCCACAAGAGGGCGTGATCCGTGGCGTATGCGCAGGCCTAGCCCATTATTTTAATATTCCTGTTTTACTTGTCAGGGTTATTGCGGTGATTGCGCTGTTTGCTGGCTTTTTCGGTTTAACTATTATTGCTTATCTTGTCCTAAGTTTCTTTATGGAGCCGGCTCCTGCTAATTACCAGCAAGGTGAAGATCAGCAAGAGAGCTTAAAAGAAATTTTAAGCGGAGTGGATAATCAATTGATGCAAGGTGAAAAACGTTTACAACAAATGGAACGTTATATTACTTCTTCTACGTATCAATTAAATAAACGCTTTCGAGATTTGTAATATTTTTGCCATTTAATCTGATAAGACGCTCCTAAAATGGAGCGTCTTTCTTTCAGCTCGTTAATCTTTTTCAACGCTTATCTTGTGAGAGAGTAAACTTTCTGATTGAGGAGTGTATTGTGAATTCTAATCAAATATTCGTTTCTTCAAAAACAAATAAACTCGCCCAATTAGCCAAAAAAGGGTTAACATTTGGGGTAATGTTATTCACTTTATTCGGACCAGCAGCAATTACAGGCGGTATATTAAAACGAGTAAGTAGCAAACCGTTACGTTGGCTGGTTCTATTGATAGCTGAGCCTGTTATTAAAGCAGGCTTTAATAAGCTATCGCGTCAAGTGTCTTGGGAGAAACATGAAACGCCTACAAAATGAACTTACAGCTTTTATTAATCGCGGTGTTGATAGACATCTTCGTTTGGCCGTAACCGGATTAAGTCGAAGTGGTAAAACAGCATTTATTACCTCATTAGTTAATCAACTTATTAATGTACACACTGGGGCGCGTTTACCGCTATTTACGGCTGCACGAGATAAGCAACTACTAGGCGTAAAACGTATTCCTCAGCATAATTTAAATATTCCTCGTTTTACTTATGATGAAGGCATGGAATCGCTTTATCATACGCCTCCAAGTTGGCCTGTTCCTACTAAAGGGGTTAGTGAAATTCGTTTACAGCTTCGTTATCGTTCTAATGAATCTTTAACACGTTTTATAAAAGAGACATCTTCACTTTATTTAGAAATTGTTGATTATCCCGGTGAGTGGTTATTAGATTTACCTATGCTCGAACAAGACTATTTTGAATGGTCAGAGCAAATAAATAAGGTCAATCGCCAAAGAGCATCACCAGAACAAAATTGGCAATTACTTCTTAAAAAGTGTGATCCCTTTGCACCAGCTGATGAAACGTTATTAGCCGATATTTCCTCTGCTTACACTGACTATTTATTAGCATGTAAAAAAGAGGGGCTTCATTTTATTCAACCAGGACGTTTTGTTTTACCAGGTGAATTAGCGGGAGCCCCTGTTTTGCAGTTTTTTCCTTGGACTGATTTACAAAAATACGATATTGCTAAATTAAAGAACGCAGATAAACGTACTAATATTGGTATGCTTAAACAGCGTTATGAATATTATGGGCAGCATGTGGTAAAAGGCTTTTATCGTGATCATTTCCAAGGATTTGATAGACAAATTGTTTTGGTTGATTGCCTACAACCTTTAAATCAGGGTGCGGATGTTTTTAATGATATGCGCCAAGCATTAACACAATTAATGCGCAGTTTTCATTATGGAAAAAGAACCTTGCTTAGACGCTTATTTTCACCTTGTATCGATAAACTTTTATTTGCAGCCACAAAAGCTGACCATATCACAGTTGATCAACATGAAAATTTAGTGTCATTGCTCCAACAGCTTATTCAAGATGCTAAACAAAATGCTATTTTTGAAGGGATCAGCATTGATTGCATGGGGCTTGCTTCTATTGCAGCGACTGAAAGTGGGATCGTTGATCATCACGGTGAAAAAATCCCAGCATTAAAAGGTTTCCGTTTAAGCGATAACAAGCCGTTGGTGTATTTCCCTGGTGAGGTTCCTAAGCGATTACCTGAAAAAGCATTTTGGGAAAAACAAGGTTTTAGTTTCGAATCTTTTAGACCACAGCAAATATCAAGAGATAGTGCGGTTCCTCATATTCGTATGGATAGTGCAATGGAATTTTTGTTAGGGGATAAATTAAAATGAATGAGCCATTAAAATCGCGAATTGATTTTAAAGAGCCCATACTTCAAGAAGAAGTTACCTTGAAAAAAGGTGTTGGCTTTAATGAGAATGAGCAATTTTTGCCTATTGATCCACAATTAGATGAAGAGAATGAAGGGCAATTAGAAGGTGATGTTCAATCCATTTTAAAACCGAAAAAAAGTATCTGGAAACGGTTATTAACGATTGCGGGTACCATTTTAGGAGTTAGTGTTATAGCCCAAACAGGGCAATGGATTTATGACTCATGGATAAGCTCTGACTGGATTGCGTTGGGAGCAGCCAGTGCTGGTGGATTAATTGTTATTGCTGGTATTGGATCAGTTATAACAGAGTGGCGTCGTATTTATCGTTTACGTCAACGCGCAGATGAAAGAGATAAAGCAAAAGAATTACTTTATAGCC
The DNA here is from genome assembly GCF_011046025.1 of Proteus sp. ZN5. Lineage (GTDB taxonomy): Bacteria > Pseudomonadota > Gammaproteobacteria > Enterobacterales > Enterobacteriaceae > Proteus. Next base: position 2,999,299 of record NZ_CP047639.1, on the reverse strand, counting down.
ATGCGATGGGGAACGGGCGGCCATTTTGCGAAAAACTCGCTAAGCAAGCAGGCATTAGTTCACAACATCCTGCATTAATTCGTTGGCAAAGTGCATTACACGATACACACAATGACAAAGAAGTATTAGAACTTTATAGCCAACTTGTTCAACCTATTTTAGATAAACAAGCAAGAGCCGAAATTAGTCGTTCTGCTGCTGAATCAACCTTAATGATCGCAGTTAGCCCGCTGGCGATGGTTGATATGGCCTTTATTGGTTGGCGTAATATTCGTTTAATTAATCGCATAGCGGAAATTTATGGTATCGAATTAGGCTACTATAGTCGTTTAAAACTCTTTCGCCTTGTTCTGGTTAATATTGCATTTGCGGGTGCGACAGAATTGGTTAGAGAAGTCGGAATGGACTGGCTTTCACAAGATCTTGCAGCTCGATTATCAACAAGAGCAGCTCAAGGTATTGGAGCTGGTTTATTAACGGCACGTTTAGGAATAAAAGCCATGGAATTATGTCGCCCTTTGCCATGGATTGATGATAATAAACCTAAGTTAGGCGATTTTAGAAAAGAATTAATAGGAAAATTAAAAACTACAATTGGTGGCAAGAGAAAAGAATAAATTATTATTTTCACCTTTTAATTATTCTAAATAAAAACCGTAGAAGCTTTTCTGCGGTTTTTTTTGTATAAAAATGAGCAAAAGTATTATTTATATAAAATAACCTTAATGAAGGAAGTGGTGAAATATTATCTTAAAATAAGAGATTAAATAATATAAAGTATTTTTATTATTTTATTGGCAATAAGGCTACTGTTTTAATAACAAATCATTGTGATAAAAAACTTTTAAAAAGAATAAGAACTCACCAGCGATAAATTTAATATAATCTTTTGTATTAAAAGATTAATACCTATTTCTCTAGTGAAAAATTTGCAATTCCAATCATAATATTCCTTTTTTGAAAGAAAATAGTCTTGAATTTAGTGCTATAAATAGCGTTAAATATCACCATAAAAAACATATTACAGCGCTATTCTCTCAATATACTTTCAAATAGCTCATTTGTAAGTGATTTGCTATTGAATAAATAGAGATAGTTTTTATTTATAAAAACTGAGAAGTGATTAATAAGTAACCATCACAATAACTAGGTTAAAAAATGAAAGAAATACAAATGCCAGTAATAGAGAAGCTCTCTAAAGAAAGGCGTAAGCTCTATCTAAGTTCAGCATTTAATGTCTCACATATTGATAGTCAACTCAGCATTTTAATTCCTATTCTTTGTGAGACGATTAGTGAGATTAAAAAGAGAGAATATCAAAAACAGTCTAAATCAATTCAAATAAAAGAGACATCCCAATTTTTTGAATATTTGACGGAGTCAGATAAGAAAGAGAGGGCAATAAAAGCATTAGAATATCTTCTTTTCTGTTTTGATAATGGATGTAAAACGATCAAAAAAGTGATCCGTCGAGAACTAAGTCCTTTGGTCAAGGATGTCGAATACCTTATTGATTTTGAGCTAAAAAAAGTAATAAAAAGCTCTTCATTTTCATTATTTGACTTTTTTAAAGCATAAATAATTCTGGTTTAAAATCAAAATACAAGTTTATCCGTGTAAAAATAAATGCTAGTAGTGTCAACTTTTGCTGACAAGGCTCTTTATTTCGTTGATATTTATGTATAATATCTAGAATAGGTTCAGGGTCACTCAGTATTAAGAAGGTTTATAATGCGTTTAGAGATCACTTGTGAAGATCGCATCGGGTTAACCCGTGAATTATTAGATCTATTAGTATTAAAAAATATTGATTTACGTGGAATTGAAATATTTCCAATCGGCCTCATCTACCTGAATTTTTCACAGATTGATTTTGATATTTTTCAACCGCTAATGGCAGAAATACGGCGAATTAATGGTGTTATTGATGTTCGTACGGTTGCATTTATGCCATCAGAACAAGAACATCGAGCCATGTGGACACTGCTAGAATCTGTTCCAGTTCCTGTTTTTTCTATCAATATTAAAGGCCAAATAAAATTACAAAATCCGGCAACTCGTGAATTGTTTGAATTGGATGCTAACGATAATAGTGAGAAATCATTCAATCAACTAATCCCTAATTTTAATATTCATCGTTGGTTAGAACAAAAAGATCCTTCTGCTGAAATTATTCCAATCAATTTAAAAAAACAAAAATTTGATATGGAAATAGTACCAATAAAACTTGCAGATGATAATCAATCTAATCATTGTGTTGGTGCTCTTATTTTATTGAAATATCGGGATGTTGTTCATGATCATTCAAAATTAATTGTCAGTGATAATCATGAGTTTGAGAAAATTATTGCTGTAAGTTCTCAAATGAAACAACTCGTTGAACGAGCAAAAAAAATGGCAAAAATGGATGCGCCATTGTTATTGGTCGGTGATACTGGTACTGGAAAAGATTTATTTGCTAAAGCCTGCCATTTCCTTAGTTCTCGTGCTAGAAACCCTTTTTTGGGGCTCAATTGTGCATCAATGCCTGATGATGTAGTCGAAAGTGAATTATTTGGCTATGCGGCAGGGGCTTACCCTAATGCTGTCGAAGGAAAAAAAGGATTTTTTGAGCAGGCCAATAGAGGAACTGTTTTACTTGATGAAATTGGTGAAATGTCACCTCAAATGCAAATTAAGCTTCTACGTTTTTTAAATGATGGGACATTTCGTCGCGTAGGTGAAGAGCACGAGGTTAATGTTGATGTTCGCATTATTTGTGCGACACAAAAAAACTTGTGGGAATTGGTGCAAAAAGGGCTCTTTAGAGAAGATCTTTATTATCGTCTGAATGTATTAACGTTAACGCTACCCCCGCTACGAGAAAGAAAATCCGATATTATGCCGTTAGCGATGCATTTTATTAACCAATATTGTATTGAGCAGCAAGCCACTAAACCCGTCATATCGCCTGAATTATCGGTTTATTTAACACAGTATGGCTGGCCTGGTAATGTTCGCCAATTAAGAAATACGGTTTATCAAGCAATGGCACAATTAGTGGGAAATACACTACGAATTCAAGATATTACTTTGCCTGAACATAATGATGAAACATTATTTGATGAGGACTTATTAGAAGGCTCGTTAGATGAAATGACAAAGCGCTTTGAAGCTTCAATTTTAACGCGCTTATATCGTGATTATCCAAGTACACGTAAGTTAGCGAAACGTCTAGGAATCTCTCATACTGCCATTGCGAATAAGCTCAGAGAATATAATCTTACAAATAAAAAGAGTGATAAATCTGAAGATTAATAGAGTGGTAGGATTTTTTGCATAATAAAAATAGACGAGCATGAAACTCGTCTATTTTTTCATCAATATTATTTCAGTGCTTTTAAAGCATCATCATAATTTGGTTCAGTGGTAATTTCATCAACCAATTGAGTATAAATAACAGTGTTATTTTCATCTAAAACAATAACTGCACGGCTTGTTAAGCCTGCTAATGGACCTGATGTAATTGCAACACCGTAGTTTTCTTTAAATTCAGCACCACGCATTGTAGATAATGTTACAACGTTATCTAAGCCTTCAGCGCCACAAAAACGTGCTTGAGCAAAAGGTAAATCAGCTGAAATACATAAAACAACCGTATTATTTAATTCATTTGCAACTTTATTAAATTGACGAACACTTGCAGCACAAACACCCGTATCTACACTTGGGAAAATGTTTAGAACTTTACGTTTACCTGCAAAATTTGCTAAAGAAACATCACTAAGATCTTTACCAACAAGAGAGAAATCTGCAGCTTTTTGACCTACTGCTGGGAAATTACCCGCTAGTGCCACTGCATTTCCTTGTAAAGTAACTTGATGTGCCATTGTTGTTCTCCTTTATTAGTTGTCAGACTAACTGTTATTAATACTCATTATTAACGATAATTCTCGTTAATGCTTAACCATTATTAAAATTTGCCACTATTGGCATAGTCACCACTAAAAACATAAAAATTTATAAAATATTTGTAATCAGTGATTGTGCCTTTTTATCAGGCTCTTATAATTGTGCAGTTTATTCTCATACAGATTACAGGACGAAACAGACATGCGCAAAATATTCGTCATCTCATGTGCACTTGTCGTTCAAGGATTACTCATATCGCAGGTAAATGCGGCAGTAGTACCTGAAGGAACGATACTCGATAAAAAGCAAGAAGTGGTCCGACATTTAAAAGATGAGCCTGCATCACTCGATCCTATTAATGCAGTAGGGTTAACAGAAGCTCAAGTGCAACGTGATTTGTTTGAAGGGTTGACGATAGAAGATGAGTATGGACGCCCCATTCCAGGGGTTGCTCAGAGTTGGCGCACAGAAGATAATCGCGTGTGGATTTTTACTTTACGTGATAATGCGAAATGGTCCAATGGTGAAAAAGTAACAGCAACAGATTTTGTCTATAGTTGGCAAAGGCTAGTTGATCCTAAAAATCTTTCGCCTTTTGCATGGTATGCATCACTTGCATCGATTGAAAATGCACAAAAGATTATTGATGGAAAACTAAAACCAACATCATTAGGTGTAGAAGCGATTGATGAAAAAACACTAAAAGTCACGTTAGAACGACCCGTTTCTTATTTCCCTAATTTGGTGACTAATTTTTCGTTATATCCTGTGCCTCATCAGAGTATTGAAAAATATGGTGCTGAGTGGGTTAAAGTTGGTAATTTAGTCGGAAATGGGGCTTTTGTTTTAAAAGACAGAGTCGTTAATGAGAAGATTGTATTAACGCCAAATCCTTATTATTGGGATCATAAAAATACAGTATTAACCAAAGTTACTTTTGTGCCTATTAATCATGAATCACATGCGACTAAACGTTACTTAGCTGGTGATATTGATATTACAGAGTCATTCCCGAAAAATTTATATCATAAACTAATGAAAGATATTCCTAATGAAGTTTATATTCCTGACCAATTAGGGACTTATTATTATGCTTTTAATACTCAATCAGGGCCAACAAAAGATATTCGTGTACGTAAAGCGTTAGCGATGGCGATAGATAGAAAAATTATCACTGATAAAGTATTAGGAACTGGGGAGAAACCAGCAAACCGTTTCACGCCTGATGTAACTGCGGGCTTTATCCCAGAACCTACAATTTATGATGAATACAATCAAGATGAATTAGACAGTCAGGCTAAGATCTTGTTAGCGGCTGCTGGGTATGGCCCTCATAATCCATTAACACTCTCATTACTGTACAATAATTCAGAGAATCATCAGAAAATTGCTATTGCAGTTGCTTCTATGTGGAAGAAAAAGTTAGGGGTGAAAGTCGAATTACGTAATCAGGAATGGAAAACATATATTGATAGCCGAAATTCGGGGGATTTTGATGTTATAAGGGCATCATGGGTTGGTGACTATAATGAGCCTTCTACTTTTTTAAGCTTATTAGGTTCTAAGCACACCGGTAATATCCCTAAATATCAGAATAAGCAATATGATGAAGTGTTAACTTTATCTGGTATGGCTATTGATGCAAATGAGAGAAATAGTTTGTATAACCGTGCTGAGCAAATAATTGCTGAAGATGCACCAATAGCACCTATTTATCAATATACAAATGGGCGATTAATAAAGCCGTGGCTAAAAGGTTATCCAATTAAGAATCCAGAAGATGTTGCATATAGCCATACGCTTTATATTCTGAAGCATTAAGATAGAAGCTAAATAAAAAGCTTAAAATTAAGTCAATACAAAATCTTAATTTAGCAGTAATGTTATAAAATATAAATCATGCCTCAAAGTTAAAATTTATTTTGGGGCGTTTTTTTATTTTATGTACAAATAGAATGTAAAGCAGTTGTAATTCATACGATGGCATGTATCAATAATAAGAAAACTAAATAAGTGTGAGAAAATAGACGAGAGTATCAATAAAAAAGAACCCCTTTAAAAAAAGGGGCGTAGCAAAATAAAGCAGGGTGACTTATCGTCTGGATATAAATTATATTTTTAAGGCTTTCTTTGCACGTTTTTTATTGTATCTAACTGTTACAGTGATTAATAAAATATTTATAACAAAAAAAATCCCTCTGTTATAAAAACAGAAGGAGACTCAAAAGGAATAAACATTGCAAGAGATATGTTAATACATTTTTATGGTATTGTTTTGACCAATTGTGCAATGTGTTTGATGTTAAATGTTATGTCTTAATTTATTTACAGATACAAATACTTAATTGTAATAAAGCCTAATATATTTATAATGGTGTTTGAGTAATTTAAAAGTAGAATCATCCATTCATTTTTCTTTATTATTAAATTAAATTGCTGATTATCAATGGTTATTAGAAAGTCGTTTAAAAACGAAATCCTAGAGATAATTGTAACACACTTAATTCAAGATGCCGCTTATTTGCTGTGGTATCAGAGTAAAGATAGCCGAAGCTAAATGAGATATCCTTAACAGGATTATAATCGATGCCAATTTGACCAATTACACTTGTTGTATTTACAATGTGAGAATCTGTTGTGTTTATTTTAGGGTGATGTTTATCTTCCTGATATTTCAATTTATTAGGTCCCATTTGAGCGTAAACAGAAATTTCAGGTGTTATTCTATAAGTTGGGCCGATTAATAGGCCTGTGGTTTTAGTTCGGTATTTTATTATTGACGGTGTGGTAAAACGAGGATCAATAAAATATTCTTTATGATTTGTATTTAAATGCAGTAGAGAAATTAATATCCCCCAAGTGTTTTCTGTTTCATATCGATAACTGATTATCTCTCCTTTTGCAGTATCGCCTTTTATTTTGCCGTAAATATAACCAGCAGAGAGGGTATGTGTTTTATCATAGGCATGTAATGTAGAAGAATAAGATAAAGCAAAGCTAATTAAAAGAAGGGCTAATTTATTCATTATAGGGTTTCTATGTTGATGTGTAGAACGCTATTTTTAGTAAAATAAATGTTGATTTCAATATTAATTGATTGAAAATACTCCTAAAAAAAGTTCGTGTGCTTATTTTTAAACTTAATAAAAAATAAAGCTATTATAAATAGCTAATCATTAATTAATATAAAATTTGTTAATTATTTCAAGTGGTAATGAACTGAAACGTTATTATTTAAATAGAAGGGAGTGGAAATTGAGCGCAATAAGTGAAAATACTCACAATAGGTTTTAATACCTATTGTGAGTTAGATTTTAGGGGGGCGTTTTATTTCTTATCTACAACTTCAATCAGTGTATATTTCACACTTGGTGCATCTGCTGGAGGGTTAGGAATATCTGTAACATTAACTTTTAATGTGTATTCAGTACCTGCTTTATATTCAAAACCATCAATATTTTGATAGAACAGAGACCATTCGCCAGAAGGTAATTCTTTCACCTTCATACATTTCATTGGTGCGACACCAACACAATCATAGAGTTGTGGATCCACTAGAAGCGTTTTTGTTGTCCCTGCCGATGGTGTTGTATCCGCACTTTTAGTTGAAGTTGCGTCATTGCATCCAGCTAAAAGCAAAAATAAAGGAATAGCGATAAATTTTTTCATATTGATGACCTTATTTTTAGGGTGCAATAAATGTATTAAAGAATATTTAGTATACACCAGACAGATAATTATTATAAATTACAACAGGTAACTTTTTTCCTATAAATAAAATAAGTTACCTGTTGTTATTCTAAGTGTTAATATCCTAACGTAATTATTAGTATTCAATTTAGTGTAATAATCTTAAAGTAATAAAGATAAATAGAAATTTGGGATGAATTAAGCAACAGTAACGTTGATATACAGCTAACTAGAAAAAAGTATAGAATAACATTTTAAAACATAGCGTTATAAAATGAAGGTAGATTAATCATATTTGACAGTTGAGCATTGAATTCAAGTATTATCTTTAAAGCAAAAGTTATGGAGGAAGCTAAGTGAAAACAGTTAATGACTCTGTTATACAAGATGCAGATGCTATTTATACAGCACAACTTGATGGGCATGGAGGAGCAACAGAAATCACAATGGAGACTGTTGCAACAAATGAAAATCCATATTGGGTGCATTTAGATTACCGCAAACCACAAAGTGCTCAATGGATACAAAAGACAGAATTACTTCCACCTATTGCTAAAGATATATTGCTTGCAGAGAACATCAGACCAAAAGCACAGCGCATTGGTGAAGGTATCGTCATCAACCTGCAAACAATTAATAATAATCCTAATGATCGACCTGATGAGCTTGTTGCTTTTAGAATTTATATTAACAGTCAAACTATTGTTTCTAGTCGTCACCGCCGAGTCAATTCTGTAGATTCTGTTATTCATACCTTAGAACTAGGTAATGGGCCTGAAAATAGTGGTGATTGGCTAATTACTATGGCTGATGCTGTGACTGATGAAATAGGCGAATTTGTTGAGACCCTACATGACCAATTAATTGAATTGGAAGATATGATCCTAGATCAACAAATACCCGCAAGAGGTGAACTTGCATTATTAAGAAAACAATTGATTGTATTACGTCGCTATATGGCTCCACAACGAGATGTATTTTCGAGACTCTCTATCGAAAAACTACCATGGATGAGTGATAGTGATAGAGTCACGATGTTGGAAATCTCAGAAAGACTTTCTCGACGTTTAGAGGATTTGGACAGTAGTATTTCTCGTACGGCAGTGATTGCTGATGAAATAACATCGATGATGGCTGATGCGATGAATAGACGTACTTACACTATGTCACTAATGGCGATGTTATTTTTACCAACAACATTTCTAACAGGGCTATTTGGTGTCAATTTAGGCGGAATACCCGGAAATGAGTTTCCTTATGGTTTTACCATCTTTTGTTTATCTCTCTTTGTTTTGATTGTGATTGTTACTTGGTGGTTAAAGCGTAGTAGATGGTTGTAAATTTTCAGCAAATTAATCGTAACTAAATGGATTTAAAAAAGAATTCTCTAACCCTGTTTGAGATATATCAATTTTTTAAAATAGAACATCTGGCATTATAACTCTCGCAGGTGAATACAACGTTGAGCGATGAACGTTGTGCTCCATAATTGTAGTTTTTCTCATATTGAGTTCTTAATACAGAATAATTGACCATTATTACACCGATGTTTATTAACATCGGTTTTTTTTGCTTAAATTTATTGTTGGCTATTATTTAGTCATAAAAATCCTAAGCCCCGAATGCAAGGCTTAGGAGATAGTGCATTATTTCACTTCAACAATATCGAGTTTGTTTTGGCTAAAGTCAGGACGTTCATCATCTTCTTCTTGGAACATCACTGGAACGGTTGGAATATCGTCTTTATCAAAAGCTAAATCGCCACCATTAATGACTGCATCACCATGCTTGATGTTCACAAAATCAAATAATTGAGTATCACATAAATGTGATGGGACAATATTTTGAGTTGCTCTAAACATAGTTTCAATACGACCAGGATAACGTTTATCCCAATCTCTTAGCATCTCTTTAATCACTTGGCGTTGAAGGTTAGGCTGTGAGCCACAAAGATTGCATGGAATAATTGGGAATTGCTTAGCTTGTGCAAAACGCTCAATATCTTTCTCACGAGCATAAGCTAGAGGACGAATAACGATTTGTTTCCCATCATCACTCATTAATTTAGGTGGCATACCTTTAAGCTTTCCACCGTAAAACATATTTAAAAATAATGTTTCTAAAATATCATCACGATGGTGGCCTAAAGCAATTTTAGTTGCACCAACTTCTGTTGCTGTGCGATATAAAATACCACGACGTAAACGTGAGCATAAAGAGCAGGTTGTTTTACCTTCAGGAATGATATCTTTAACGATCCCATAGGTATTCTCTTCAACAATTTTATATTCCACACCAAGCTCATTTAAATACTCAGGTAGAATATGCTCAGGGAATCCGGGTTGTTTTTGGTCTAAATTAACAGCAATAAGTGAAAAGTTTATTGGCGCACTTTTTTGCAGATTCATTAAGATAGAAAGTAGCGTGTAGCTATCTTTACCGCCAGAAAGGCAGACCATGATTTTATCGCCATCTTCAATCATATTAAAGTCAGCGATAGCTTGCCCAACATCGCGGCGTAAGCGTTTTTGTAGTTTGTTGAAATTATACTGCTCTTTTGGGATGCTCATTTTTTACGGTTCTATATCGTTGCTGATTATTCTGTAACTTGCTAACCAAGGCTTTGTTCTTCGCTGTCTTGATGCCTTAACAATATGATAAATCAATAAAATATCTTATAGGCTCAAATGATAAGTTGTGTGAAAAACAAAGTTATTTATGGCAAGAAAATTGATAAGTTGACAATGATACCAGATGGTAGGGTGGTTTCGATATAGATAACTACAGTTACGCGCTTTCAAGGTGGTAAAAAGTAAGACGTAATAGTGTATATAATTGTCCAGGCTGATACTTAGTTAAAATTTATTGTTGTGTAATTGGAGGAAATTTTGATTGAGGCTTTTAAGCAATGGTTTCAGGAAATCCGCGAGGATGCGGTAAAAGAAAAAATAAATAAAGCTAGAATAAAAGGTGATGAGAGCAAATGGAAACAGGAAATTTGGCGGAGCCCTGATAAAAACAGAGCAATTAAAGAAAGATTTTGTATTGAAGGGGCGCGCTTAAAATATGAATCACGACCATGTAATAAAACTCATTCTAAAGAATGGTTATATGACTTCGTGTGGAGAGAGTTCGATTGTCAACGTAATTTAAAACGAGTTATTCTTACAATGGAAATTGAAGTTTCTGATCAGTACTTTAATTATGATTTTAGTAAACTTCTTCAAGCAGACTCAGAATATAAAATCATGGTATTTCAAGTTAAATCTGAGCAGGAAGTGGAAAAAATTTTTCAATTATTAAGTACAGCTGTCCTTAATTATCAGTCAAAAACTGCTTCAAATTATCTTTTGGTTGGATGGTGTACTTCGTTGAATGATTTTATTTTTAAAAATATTGTAGTTAGTATTTCTGAGTCTCTGTATTGAAAAATAATAATTTGCTGCACTGATAAATAAAGTAATAGCCTTATATAAACTGAATAAGGCTATTAAATTTTTTGTGTCACGTAGCGATCATTATAGGCATAAACCTTAATAAGGCATCGTTGGTAGCTCTCGTAAAATAGAGTTTTTTCTACGTTCAGCAGTTAATTGTGACAATTCATTATCAGAGACAAAGATTAAGGCATCTTGAGGACAAAACTCAACACAAGCAGGGCCTTGTTCTCTATGATTGCACAAATCACATTTAACGATATCAATTTGAAATTGCTGGCCAAGATCTAAACAAGAAGTAGATGCGGAATACGCTTTTTTCTCAAGCTCAATGGCGCCAAATGGGCAAGCTAAAAGACAAGCTCTACACCCAATGCAATTTTCAGGGTGCGTTTCGACAAAGTTTTCACCACGCACTAATGCTTTTGTCTGGCAAGCTTGGGCGCAAGGTGCATCTTCACATTGATGGCAAATAGAAGCAGTAAATTGATGCATTAATTTAATAATGCGGATCCTTGGATGGAAATTCTTTTTATTGAAAAAATCATTTCCATTTTTTTCTGATGTATGACCGACTGAACAAACAACTTCACATGTCTTACAGCCAATACATTTTTTAGAGTCAATAACAATTTGGCTATTCATCTCAATACCTATTTATATAGCTATATACTTTATAATATATCGACTAATGGGTTATTTTAGTAATATTAATCAAGTTTATATCGAATAAATAAAGTTAAATAATAACAGTAAAGTAAAAAACAGTTTTTAAACTAAACCAAAATGAGAATGAATAGTATTTAATAAATTAATGGGAATAATATTTTATTAATATACGTAAGTAACCGTAGATAGAAAAATGGCAATCTTATTTAATTGCCATTTTTTTAATCGGTGCCTGTTATTAAAACTTATGATGTTAATGTCGCTAATTTAGTCGCAAATCCCATAAAGAAAAGCCCGATAACACCATTACCTAGTTTAGCGATATTTTTACGTGAGCCAAAGAAGCGAGCAAGGGCTACACCACCAAATATTAGAAAAGAGAGATAGATAAAACTAAATGCTTCAAGCATGGAAGCAAGAATTAAATAAGATAATCCAGTATGTGCATAATTAAAATCGATAAACTGCACAAAAAATGAGATATAAAATAAAATCGCTTTAGGATTAGTCATACTTAATGTAAGTGCTTTTCTAAAAACGTGTTTCTGTACAGTTGTTGTTTGTTCTGAAAGGACTTTTTTGGAGAAAAAAGTGGCATGGATAATTTTTATTCCCAAATAGAGAAGATAAAAAGCACCTAAAAAGCGAACAATAGTAAAGAGTAAAGGAGAGGCTTTTATTACAGATGCAACACCAATAAAGGCGAGGAAAATTAAAATAGCATCACCTAAAAAGACTCCAAATGCTGCACGATATCCATCGCGAACACCGCCTGATGCACTTGTTTTTAGCACATAGAGTGTATTGGGGCCAGGAACAAGAATAATAAAAAACATACCTGCAAGATATGTCCAGATATTGAGTACACCAAATTGTTCAAGCCACATGTCAACCCCCAATCCCACTTTCTCTACATTACTTAATGAATTGCTATTATATAAAGAGAATCCACATTATTTAAACGCATATTTTCACTCACACAGAAGATAAATGTTTGATGCTTACTGCTTTCTGGCTAAAACGGAACTTCTTTACCACTTCAACAGATTACTGAGCTGTTTTACCTTTGTTTTCAAAATTGGTTCACGATTAAAAAAATGATAGGGTTTCAAATAGAAAAATAAAACCTTACAAAGGAAAATTATGGTTTCTTCTCAAGTAAATAAAATAAGCTTACCTCCTACAACAGATTTTCAAACACTATTTCAACCTGTCATTACAGATGTTGTTGAGCACCTTTCTCAATTATTAAAAGAGAATTTACACAGCATTTATGTCTATGGGAGTGTTGCTAATGGATGTGCAATAGCAGAAAAATCAGACTTGGATATTTGTTTGATTTTAAAAAATAAAATAGATGAATTTGAAAATCAGCAATTAGATAAAACAAGGGTAATGCTAGGTACATTACACCCTATTGTCAGCAAAGTTGATTTCGATATCGGTGTTTTAAGCGAAGTATTGGCATCCAACAATTTATACAGTTGGGGGTATTGGTTAAAACACCACTGTCGTTGTATTTTGGGTGATGATTTGACACAACATTTTTCGCCATTTGCTCCATCAAGAAAAATTGCTTTGGCAATCAACGGTGACTTTGCCCAAGTTGTAGAGGGATATATTAAGCAAATATACCAAAAAGATTTTCTTATTGAAAAACGTCATATACAAAGAGCGATTGCTCGAAAATTAATTCGTTCAGTGAATATTTTACGTAGTGAAAAAGATGAGCATTGGCCTGAAACTCTAGAGGATTACGTAAAAATACTAAAAGCTAATTACTATGAGCAACATAAAAATATTAATTATCTTTTATCTGAAAGCATAAATCCAAGCGATGATATAGATGTGTTTATACACAAAGCAAAGCTATTCACGCATTGGCTAGAAATCGAGTGTTTAAAGAAAGATAAAGAGGATAGCCTGAAAAGCTAAGGGGGTTTTATTGTTTTTAAAAAGCGCTTTTCTTATGTAAAGAGGGTAGATCTCTTAAGTTAACTAGACTATATTTGCCTGTGTTTTTATACAGTATCTGTGCCGTTCAATTACAGTAAGGAAAATGTAATGTTAAAAGTGATTGCTGAAGATTTTATTAAAATAGAAGCGATAGAAATTGTTTTGCCTCTTTATCGTGAACTTGTTGAGGCGACTAAGAAAGAGCCTCTTTGTATTAGCTATAATTTATATGTTGATGAAAAAGATCCAGGTCACTTTGTCTTTATTGAACAATGGCCTGATCATGCTGCGCTTGATGTGCATTGTGCTAGTGAACATTTTCAACGATTAGTCCCTATGATTAACACATATACAAGAGCAGAGCCTAAATTTTTACTTATGGCAGATGCTTTTGATGAAAAACAGAAGTAATAAAACTTGGCTCATTTATAGTGGGTACATTAGATAATAAGAAGTAAAACAAGAGAATAGGTGATGTTAGCGAGGTATATATCTCAAATCGTAAACCAAGAAGATAACTATCAAATTTTAACTACCCAGAAGTTTTTGGATAACTTAACAGAAATAACTAGGGAAACTCATACTTGGTTATTTCCTGATGGTGTCATCTTGAAATGTACAGAAGAGATAGAAACAGAATATTATGATAATGACGCCCAATGTCCTGAACATTGGATTACTTGGGAAATTGTAGAGTCGAATAACAAACTTATCTCTCCTTGTCGAAAAGAATTTTTTAATTTATGCCAGCAAAGCTTTTGGTTAAAAATGCAACTTGCTAATAAAATATAATAAATTCTATTTTAGGTGTATTTTATCTCAGCATTAATGCACATTTATATTGAGTACATATATGGAAAATTTAAAGAGCAATCAAGAATATTTAGATAGAACTTTCACTAAACTTGATATTGATGAGCTGACACTTAATAATGTTATTTTTGAGGAATGTGAATTTCACCAGTGTCATTTTTTATCTGCTGATCTATCGCATTGCAAGTTTGTGCATTGCTTATTTGAACAATGTAATTTAAGTTTAGCTAATTTTCCTAACACTCGATTTTCTAACACTGAATTTGTTGGATGCAAACTTGTTGGCATTGACTGGACAAAAGCGCATTGGCCAAAATTCGATCTTTATTCTCAACTCAGTTTTAAAAATAGTATTTTAAATGGATGTAACTTTTTTGGATTAAAACTGAGCGAATCTATTTTTGAAGAATGTAGGTTACATGATGTTGATTTTAGAAATGCGGAGCTTCAAAGATCACTTATGATTGGTTCTGATTTTTCTAATAGTTTGTTTATGCAAACAAATTTAGAAGGAGTTGATTTTACTCATTCACACTCTTTTGATATTGATATCAGGCAAAATAAAATGACCAAAGCAATTTTTTCTAAAATAGAAGCACTTGATTTACTCAAATATCTTGATATTAAATTGATTGATTAATAGTCAGAAGAATTAAGCCATATTTAACATGAGGTTGCTACGTAGTATAAATATTTACATTATTTTAAATAAAAGCTATTTCATCTCAATAATAAAATATATTTATTTTAGTTGGTGGTTTTATGTTCAATGAAATAGTAATAAGAGATATAAAATAAATCTAATAATAAATTAAAATCATTTTTTCACAACCTTATTGACTTGATATTTCCTTAGTAATAGTGAAAAATAAGCTAAGTTTATTGTTGAGGCGGATGGTCTTTTTAATTACATTTTCACTCATAAGAATTTCTTTATTAAATATTATTAATAACGTATTATTTATAAATGGAATTTATTGAAAATAAATTTCAATTTAATAAGAGAGCTAAATTCAAATTTAGCTCCGTTTGTCTATGCTTTTATTTTATATAGAGAATAAAGATGAGTCGTAATTTATTTATTTCCGCTTCACTGTTAGCGATTTCTACACTTTCTTTTAATGCACAAGCAGCCTTAGATAATACTTTATCAGTAGGTTATGCTCAAAGCTCAATTAAATTTAATGATGATAAAATGGATGATAATCCTAAAGGTATTAACTTTAAATATAACCATGAGTTTGATAATAGCTGGGGTGTTATTGGGTCACTGACGTATACAAAATTAACCTATAATTTTTATAGTCGTTGGGGAAAAATTGGTTCAACTGAGATTGATTATGTTTCACTAACGGCAGGACCTAGCTATCGTTTTAATGACTATTTTAGTGCATATGGATTAATTGGTTTTGGTCGCGCTAGCCAAGAAGATAAATATTATTATGGTAATGATGAATACAGCAAAACGTCTATGGCTTATGGATTAGGTTTACAAATTAACCCAATCCCAAACGTAGCAATTGATGCATCTTATGAATATTCAAAACTAGATGATGCAAAATTTGGTACTTGGGTATTAGGTGTTGGTTACCGTTTCTAATTTTAAGTTAATAAATAATATTTTTAAAAGGTCACGTTACGTGGCCTTTTTATTTTTATTATGGGCTTTAGCCAGTTTAAGTCGCGTCAGCGTCTTAAATATAAAACCACCCGCTATGCGGGTGGGTATTAAAGGTTATACCAAGAAAAACACCTTTCCGTTACGATATAGATGTTCAAGCTAATATTCGTAACTTAAATAAGGAAAGGTGTTTATGGGCATTAAAGCACAAAGCTCAGCACATACAAAGTGGCTGTGTAAATACCATATCGTCTTTTCGCCGAAATATAGACGGAAAGTGATTTTTAATAAAATTCGTTCAAGTATAGGTGAAATCCTTCGAGACCTTTGTAAATATAAAGGTGTGGAAATAATCGAAGGGCATCTTATGCCAGATCATGTTCATATGTTAGTGAGTATTCCACCGAAGATATGCGTATCAAGTTTCATGGGATATTTGAAAGGTAAAAGTTCGTTGATGATCTTTGATAGACATGCCAATCTCAAATATAAATTTGGCAACAGAAAGTTTTGGGCGGAAGGGTTCTATGTCACAACAGTTGGACTCAATGAAGCCACAATTCAAAAGTATATCAGAGAGCAAGAAAAGTCGGATTTAATCTCGGATAAATTGAGCAGTAAAGAATATGAAAACCCCTTCAAGGGGTAAGCCAAAGTAGCAAAGACACTTAGCTTGAACGAAGAGAAAGCAGCGTCATTTAGGCGCAGTCGGTAACAAGCCCTTATAGGGCAAGAGCAAACCACCCGTTTTACGGGTGGTTATGATTAAATAGAAATTAAATAATATTAAAATAAATCACTTTCTCCGATTTTAAAATCTGTTGATATTCTATACTTCAAATAAATATTTTATTTATTTTCCTTTATTCGAAGGGTTCTCTTTATTATTTTTTTGTTAAAATTAAATCATTTATATGAATTTCACTTTGATTTATTATTTTAAGTGAAAGTGAGGATTTATTGTATTGAATTAATTGTAATTTAAACTGTTTTTTCTTGCTATTTCTTATTTTATTAACTAAAGATAATATTGAGATATATAATGAAAAATAAATTATTATTACCAATTACAGCAATTTTCTTATCAATAATGGCATTTAATGCATCTGCTACATTGAAAAATACATTGTCCATAGGTTATGCACAAAGCCAGATAGAAGTAGATGGCGATAAGGTAGATGAGGATCCTAAAGGATTTAATATTAAGTATGATCGCAAGATAGATAATAATTTGGGTATTATAGGTTCATTTGTTTATAATAATAAAAAATATAATTGCCATGATGATAATGATAAAAACGCAGGGCATGCTGATGTAAATTATTATTTATTTTCGGTTGGGCCAAGTTATCGTTTTAATGAGTATATTAATGCGTATGGCTTAATCGGTACCAGTGTTTTTAATGTTAATTATAAAGATATTTTCGAAGAGCATCGTGAAAACAAAGTATCTATAAGTTATGGATTAGGTTTACAAATCAATCCAATTCCAAACGTAGCAATTGATGCTTCTTATGAATATTCAAAACTAGATGATACAAAATTTGGTACTTGGGTATTAGGTGTTGGTTACCGTTTCTAGTATTAAGCTGATAAATAATATTTTCAAAAGGTCACGTTACGTGGCCTTTTTCGTTTTAGTATAAATGTAAGTGTTTATCTCTATATTTTGGTTATTAATGTATCAAAAACTTATTTAATATACACAAAATGTGTGTTTTTTATTCGAGTGGCTTGATTGTTAATAAAGGATCTTTAAGATACCGTATTTTATGGAGAGGTAAGTATGTTAACTATCATAAAAGCAGAGCCATCACACTATGATGAAATGATTGCAGTTTGGGAATCATCAGTTAGAGCCACACATACATTTCTATCTGAAGATATCATTTTGTCGCTTAAAAAAGATATTGTAGAACAGTATTTTCCTATGCTTAATACCTATATTGCGATAGACGATAATAATGTTATTCACGGGATCTTAGGTACAGAAGATAATAAGTTAGAAATGCTTTTTGTCGATGCGAATTCTAGAGGACATGGCTGTGGTAAATTGCTTACAACTTTCGCGATAAACACCCTGAATGTTGATGAATTAGATGTAAATGAACAGAATCCTCAAGCAATTGGCTTTTATTTCTATATTGGATTTGAGCAAATAGGACGTTCTGAATTAGATGGGCAAGGCAATCCTTTCCCGTTATTACATTTAAAATTAAATAAAAATAAGTATAAATACTAAATAAAGAAATATTAAAGATACAAAATGAAGAGAGAAGTAAAAAACCTCTCTATTTATCTTATATAAATAATAATTATCCACTTAAATTTGATTTATATCGTAATAATCCCCTCACTTTAATGAAATAATTTTTTCATAATTAAATAAATTGAACACAACAGTGGCATAGTTATGAAAAAAATTTTACTTATTATTTTATCTTTATTTTTACTACCCGCTTGCTCTGAATCACAAGAAAATAAAGTTATTGAATATTGTATGGATACATTAAATGTCTATAGTAATGTGAGCAAAAATCAATGTTTGTGTTTTTATAATGAAGCAAGTGATAAATTTTCTTCAACTGAAATAGATAGAATGGTCAAATCACCACCCATAAAGCAAGACAGCACACTGACAAGAGAAGGCACAATGTTTTTAACTATTGCTCATTCATCTAAATGCTTTGAGTAATAGTCATTATGCGTAATAAGAGATAATAATCTAATAAAAAATAAGTAGTAAATTAAGTTACTTATACCGAAGATCATTGCTTCTAAAGGCAAATACCACAAATTTGATAAACCCATCTCTATAAATTGAATATATTATTACTGTTTTTATATACAGTTAATTATGGGTTTAGCTTTATTGTGAATTGTGAGGAAATTATGTCAAAGCTTCGATTATCTTACCCAAAACTCAGTCCTAAAGCTTATGATGGTTTAATTCAATGTAAAACCGCACTAGAAGGTAGTTCATTGGATATAATGTTGATTGAACTTGTCTATTTAAGAGTCTCTCAAATTAATGGCTGCGCTTTTTGTTTGGAGATGCATAATAACTCATTGCGTAATCATGGTGTTGCTCAAAATAAGTTAGATGCACTAAATGGTTGGCAAGTGAGTGAACGTTTTACAGATAAAGAGCGAGCTGCATTATTATGGGCAGAGGTTGTCAGTAATATTTCAGCGAAAGATACGGATGATAATATTTATCAGCAGGTTAAAGCGTATTTTACAGATACAGAAATGAGTGATCTGACATTGGCAATTGGGTTAATGAATGCCTTTAATCGTATTGCGGTGAGTTTGCGTCAGTAATGAGTATTATCTACGTAAATCATATATATCAAATAATGATAAAGAGAAAAGCGCCGATAGAGCGCTTTTAATTTTTTAAGCTGAATCTTTACCAGAGATATTGCATAAAGGGCAAATAAGCAAAAATTAAAGCAATAAGTATAAATAAGATACGAAATAACGTTTTTTGTGTTTTTATTGTGGCGTAAAGCATTACGATAATAATAGCTACGCAGATATACCAGTAAAATGCACCAAAGAAAGCTAAGGAAAAAATAGCATCAATAATAAAGCTACTTTCACTCATTTTATTTCTCTCTGAAATAAAAAATCACCTGCTAAAATATAAGCAGGTGAAGATAAAAGTGATTATGATTTCCAAATAATATGGAACATAGGCTGTAATGGGTCACGACTAATGAGGACACGACCAAAAATATCATCAATATCGGAATCGTCGTCTGGAGCAAGACCAATAATTACTTCGCTAAAACGGGCTGATGTAACCGGTAGGCCAACAATAAATTGCCAATCATTACCTAATGGAACCACTTCAGCTGCGCCTCTTTCTTCAAATTGCAGGTTAAATAATAATTGGTCTGCAACATCTAAATTATCAGCTGCTTGGGCTAAAAATAGATCATAAGCTTGTTCTAAAGCGTCGTCTTCACTGATTAAGGTTGGTTCATTCATGGTAATGCCTATCTATTATTCCAATAATTATCGCGTTGTTTGTACCGCATTTTTACTAATTTAGCATAGTTATCTGTTGCCAGTTCTTAGTAGTCTTTTGATTATAACATTTCTGTTATAACAGAGGGCTAAAGAAATAGCAGATACGCTCTAATACACGATTTAAGAATGGTCGTTTTTCCCATTCATCTATCGTTAATTCTGTCGAGCGAGCAATATAATCATATTGAACAATGCTTAAGTCACTGCCAAAACCTTCATCATCAATGACAACAGTAATTTCAAAATTTAACCATAAGCTACGCATATCAAGGTTAACTGAACCTACCATACTGAGTTGTCCATCAACCATCACGCTTTTGGTATGTAATAAACCATCTTCAAATTGGAATATTTTTACACCGGATTCGAGCATTTCTGTAAAGAATGAACGGCTTGCCCAACGTACAAGAAATGAGTCATTACTGCGGGGAACGATAATACTCACATTAACACCTCGCATCGCAGCGGTTGAGATTGCATGGGCAAGATCATCGCTAGGTACGAAATAAGGTGTTGTCAGTACTAATTCTTTTCTCGCAGAGTAAATGGCTGTAATAAGTGATTGTTGAATCAGTTCATCAGGAAAACCTGGGCCTGAGGCGATGACTTGTGTTGTATGGCCACTTTCTTGTTCACAAGGCATAATATTATCATCAGGAGGAGGGGGTAAATGGCGCTCACCCGTTTCCATTTCCCAGTCAAAGGCATAAATCATACCTAATGTGGTCGAGACAGGGCCTTCCATTCTGACCATAATATCAATCCATTGACCTACACCAGAATCTTGCTTGAAATAACGAGGATCAACCATATTCATACTTCCTGTGTAGGAAATATAATTGTCAATCAATACGATTTTTCGATGTTGACGCAAATCCATGCGGCGTAAGAAGAAACGGAATAAACTAACATGTAGTGATTCAACAAATTCAATACCCGCAGCTCTCATTACATCTGGGCCGTTAGTACGAAAGAAATTCCAACTACCCGCAGAGTCAACCATGACTCGGCATTTTACACCACGTTTAGCGGCTCTAATTAAGGCGTCGGTTACTTCATCGACTAAACCACCTGATTGCCAAATATAGAAAACCATTTCAATATTGTCACGGGCATTATTAATATCACGTGTAATTGAATTGAGCGAATCTTCACAAGTGGTTAAAAGTTCAATTTTGTTACCTTTAACACCTTTAATACCTTGGCGTTTAGCCGTTAATTGGAAAAGAGGCGTTGCAACATCGCTCGTGCTTGTCGCAAAGATATGCTTACATTTTCTCAAGTCTTCGAGCCACGCAACAACAGAAGGCCACATCTGCTTAGCATGTTCAACACGTCGTTTTCCTAGGTGTAATTCACCAAAAGCAAAATACGCAATAACCCCGACTAATGGCAGTATGTAGATGATCAATAGCCATGTCATTGTTGATGTAACAGGTCGTCGGTGCATTAGGACACGAAATGTGACCCCCGCAATTAATAGCCAATAGAAGAAAAAGGTTAGCCAACTTAATACAGTATAAAATGTTGTCATAGTAGAGCTATTTTCCGTTGAAAATGAATTGCATGGATAAGCTGAAGGCAATTTACTAAAAATAGTTCATTATTTTTGTTATTTGCCGAATGTTGTTATTAAATCAGGATTATTATCTCTGTCAAATCTCTTTCTTAAGAGATAAGCATCAAATAAGCAATAAGATAGAACTCTTTATTCATTTTTTCTTTGTGAGAAATGCTCAAATAATGGATGAATTTCAAGCAAATCATAAATCACCCCTTGGATCACAAAATGAACGTCTTATAATAGTCCACTTATTCGAAAAAATAGGTGCTGATAGCATGAGACACAGTAGGACTGAAGTAGCTCGTTGGCGTATGATGAGACAAGCTATACGTAAACGACGTCGATGGTTAGAAGGGCAATCTCGTCGTAATTTCCGAATTTATAAACTGCGTAAACTTGATACTTCTAGAAAACACAGAGCACTTTTATTTGTACAACACATAGAATGGAACTCATAATTTCACTTTTTAACGGCTAATATCAATCATTTTACTAAACGTTATTGAATATGATTGCTATTTGCATTTAAACTAGGGGCATATTTTTTCTTTAGGTGAAATAAGATCAGTTATGCGTTGGAAGCTTTGGGTACTCATATCGCTTTGTCTACATGCCTCACTTGTTGCAGCTGCGATGTTATATGTTGTAGAAGATAAGCCAATTACACCTGAGCCTATCTCTATACAGATGTTGGCATTTGCCGCAGATGAGCCTGCTGGCGAACCAGAACCTGTGGTTGAAGAAGTCACTCCTCCCGAACCAGAGCCGATTGTTGAGCCTGAATCCGAGCCAGAACCTATTCCTGATGTAAAACCTATTATTGAAAAGCCAATAGAGAAAAAACCAGAACCAAAACCGAAACCTAAGCCAAAACCAGTGGACAAACCGAAACCACCAGTTGAGCGACCACAGTCTTTAGTTGTTAATAAAGGTAATGATCTCAAAAATCTTAACCCAACGGCAAAGCCAAGTGATAAAGGTGATGAAAAACCGGTTGCAGTAGCAAGTAGCGGTGAAGGTAAAGTACCTAATGCAGTGCGCCAAGGTTTACCTGAATATCCACCACGAGCACGAGCTGTGGGGATGGAAGGTTCGATAAAAGTTCGTTTTGATGTTGATGCTGATGGAAGAGTTGATAATGTAGAAATTATTTCTGCTGATCCCAAAAACGTGTTTGAGCGCGAAGTAAAAAGAGCAATGCGCCAATGGCGTTATGAAAAAATTCCTTATAAAGGAAAAGTGGTTCTGATTGAATTCAAAATGACAGGGATATCAACAAGCTAATTTTTATCAAGTAGACAGTTAAACAAAGTGATATCACTATTTGATACCAGATAAATAAAAGGCACTTTAATAAGTGCCTTTTTTAGTTTCAATTTTTTAATGCTTTCACGCTATTCGTTGTAATCGAATTGTCGTAATGGCGTTTTATTCCATTGTACTTGTTAGCGTGAAATGTGCTTTACCTTCAGGTAAGCGACGAGCTGAATTGTTCTCATCAACAGCAACGTAGGTAAATACAGCCTCTGTTGCACGATAGCGTTGGCCGACAGGTTCTGTGGCGACTTTCTTAACCCAGACTTCAATATTAACAGTAATTGAAGAGTTACCTGTTTTTAAGCAACGCGCATAGCAACAAACGACATCGCCAACAGCAACAGGTTTAAGAAAGGTAATGCCTGTTACGCTTACAGTAACGACACGACCTAACGCAATTTCTTTAGCTAAAATTGCACCACCGATGTCCATTTGAGACATTAACCAGCCACCGAAAATATCACCATTGGCGTTAGTATCAGCAGGCATGGCAAGGGTGCGTAAAACGAGCTCACCATTAGGCAAAGATTGTTGTTCAGTCATGGGAAAGTATTATATCTGTTAATGTTAAAATCAAAGAGATATTTACTCGTCATACTTCAATCTGCAGTGTTGTTGACTGCGTTCATTCGCACTAGTCACATACTCTTGTATGCTCCTAGCGGCTCATTTACTTGTCGCCTAACTGCATCTTGAATTATTTAGAGCACACATCTCCCAATAAAATAAAAATAATTATTCAGATTTTGAATGAGCATCGTGTGATGTTGGTTTAGATGCTTGTTTTGTCATACCATCTGATAAATCATGTTCACCATTTTCTGTGGTTTCGCCTTCAGTTTGTTCTTCTGGCAAACGGTTATTCCAGATATAAACCACGCTGGCGATAGTAAAGATAAAGGTTAAAATAGTTAAGCCAAAGACTTTAAAATTAACCCAAGTTTCTTCTGGTAAAGAGAATGCCACATAGATATTACCTAAGGCACAAGCAAAAAAGAAAATCACCCAGGCGATATTTACTTTTTTCCAATTACCTGGTGGCATCGCGAGCTCTTTGCCTAACATTCTTTCCATTAACGTTTTTGGCGTAAATAACTGCATACCAATTAAAACGATGGCAAAAATGGCATAAATAGCCGTCACTTTCCATTTAATAAAATCAGCAGAATGGAAGAAGATAGTTAATGAGCCAAAAATAGTGACCACAATGGCAGTAATGAGTGGCGCTTTCTCAACTTTATGGAAAATAAGCCATGTCAAGCCGACTGAGATCCACGTCGCGATAATTAATGCACCTGAAGCATAGAAAATATCTTGCCATTTATAGAAGATAAAAAACACTAATAGTGGAGCAAAATCAAGTAATTGCTTAAGCCAGCCATTTTTCATAACAGATAGGAACCTATGGTAATTAAATTCATAAACTTGGCTATTCTAATGCAAAGCGACAGAAAATGGGTAAACAATTGCATATCTTTAACGACAGAGTGTTAATTTATACAAATAACGCTATTTTTATCTGTAATAACTCAATGAAAAATCAACACAATTGCATTTATGTAAAATTAAAACTCAAGCTTGAGTTATGAAAGAGGATTTAAAGATTACTCTAGTATATGATTCATTAACTCATCATTATCACCCGCCACTTTTTGATGAATGCATAAATAAAAAAGTATTTCTGATAAGAGGAAATCAATGAACGGAAAAAGAATAATAAAATGGATGCCAGGATTAGGCTTATTATTTAACTATAAGCGTGAATATTTTGGCTATGACTTAAAAGCAGGGCTTTCGGTAGCTGCTGTTGCGTTACCTGTTGCCATTGCTTATACCGAGTTATTAGGCATTAATGCTATTGTTGGATTATATGCCTGTATTTTCCCCATGATTATTTATGCATTATTTGGTACTTCTCGCCAATTAATTACAGGGCCTGATGCTGCAACGTGCGCTGTGATTGCCGCCGTTGTTATTCCATTATCTGCGGGTGATGAGAATGCGAGATGGCAACTTGCGATTATTATGACGGCAATGACGGGATTTTGGTGTATTTTAGCCAGCCACTTTCGATTGGGGGCTTTTACTGATTTTCTGTCTCGTCCGATCCTTCAAGGGCTATTAAATGGCGTTGCTATCACCATTATGGTGGGGCAAATTAGCAAAGTATTTGGTTTTGATACTTCGCCCGACCACCTAATTGAAAGGCTAATTGAAGTTCCGTTTCGATTAATGGATGCACATTTACCTACGGTATTGATGTCAGCGATAACACTCGCTTTATTATTAGGCATTCGTTATTTTCGTAGCCGATGGCCAGCACCCTTAATTGCTATGGTTGTGATGACTTATCTTAGTTGGCAATTTGATTTAGCAAGTTATGGTATTGCTATTGTGAATAAAGAAGCGGGAAATGTTGACCTATTTTTACCGGTAGTCTCGATGAGTGGGTTTCATCCCGGTGTATTACGAGAATTATTGGTTCCATCCATAAACTTGGCTGTCATTAGTTTTGTGAGCTTTATGATGACAGCCCGCAGTTTTGCTAGCAAAAATGGTTATGATGTTGATGCGGACCAAGAATTAAAAGCATTAGGTATCGCGAATATTGCGGCAGCGCTTTCTCAAGGATTTGCTGTAAGTGCTGCAAGTAGCCGTACCGCAGTCAATGATTCTGTTGGTGGTAAAACACAATTAGTTTCTATAATCGCAGCACTGGTAATTCTGCTAGTGCTATTATTTATGACTGATTTCCTCGCCTATATTCCATTATCTTCGCTAGGAATTGTATTGATTTTTTCTTCATGGTCCTTGCTGAGTATCCGCCACATTTGGTCTTATCGTAAGCGTAATAAACAAGCATTTACCTTGGCATCATTCACCTTATTAGCTGTGTTATTAGCAGGGTTGATTAACGGTATTGGCTTTGCGGTTTTATTAGGTTTACTACAATTTTTACGTATTGTTTTTCGTCCGAGCGATCAACTATTAGGTGTTGATGAACAAGGTATGGTTCACTCAATGAATAAGGATAATGGTATTGAACCTATCGATGGCTTAATGATGTACCGTTTTAATTCACCACTAACTTATTTTAATGTGGGTTATTTTAAAAAGCGGGTGCTTCAACTTGTTGATAGCGCACCTCAACGACCAGCATGGTTAGCCGTAGATGCGGCTGTAAGCTTTACCTATGACGATGTCAGCGTGTTTGCTGCTATTGATGAACTAATACGGGAATTGCGAATAAAAGGCGTTAAATTAGTTTTAGCAGGGCGCAGAACGGAATTAAATCGCTGGATTGAGCGTAATAGAATTTCGCTAAATGAAGATGACTTAATTATCGCTCCCGATCTCTATTTTGTGATCCGACTTTATCAAAGCCGGCAGCAGATCAAAGAAAAACAGAAAGAAGCAAGAAAAGAAGCATTAAAGCAAGAAGCTGAAAGCCAAGAAGCAGAGGATAACGGAGCGTTGATATCAGAAGTGCCGACAGAGGGTCATACATCAACACCTTAAATATTCTAGTAAATTTTATAAGCAGTGCTAAGTAAAAGTAAAATCCCGTGATAAGTAGTTCACTTATGCACGGGATTTTTTATTGGTAAATTTTGTAGATCGCTATGTTTTGAATAAATTAGCGTGTTTGTTGCGTTGTGTATTTGTTTTCAACCAACATAAACAAACGAAATAGGTAAATAATTATCCACGCTGAAGCCATATTTTTCAGAAAATAGAATAAGAAGTTATGGATAAGATCAGGCAGTTGAATTGTAAGATTACTCACAAAACCAATACCAAACTGCAATAAGATCCAAATACCTAAAGCAGGAATAAGGGAGCCAGACTCACTAAACCCAATCTTCCAACCTAAACGTATTGCGCTTCCCATATTTTGTTGGCGAACTAAGACAACGGGCGCTAATGCAAAACCGATTAGCAAAATGATGCCAGGAATAATCATCACCATAAAACCTGCGCTAATTAAAATAGAGCACAGAACAATCAGTAAAAACATTTTTGGTAAGCGAGGTAAACATGCGTTAAATGTTTGACCAAGAGTGACGTTGTGACCTGTAGAGATTGCCATAGCGAACATCAATAAGGTTAGCACCAAGATGCTTTGCTGTAGTGTTTCAAATGCATACAGTGATAACACTTTTTTGGCGATACCCACGACACTGTTTGACATTGCTTCTAATTCAGCAGGAGAAGTAGAAGAAAGCTGTGTATTTTTAAAATTAGCCACAAATTCAATCATCAATTGGTACTCTTGAGGATTAGGGCCAATTAAGACATGAACTATCGCTAAAACAACAGCAAGGATAGCGGAAAGGGTAACAATGCTACGTCGTTCATTCTTATAAAAATTCAGACTGTCTCGGTAGATTGTGCGTGCCGTGGTAGGCATGAAACTGCTCCTATAAAAATAGACTGTGTCAATGCGCGCTATTGTACCTTCTACAACAGCAAAAAGGGATATTTTCTCTTACTTCTCTTATTTGGTTTTTTTCTTGATGTTAATAATCAAAATATCCTCATTGTTTAAAATAAAACAAACATCACATTAACATAAAAATAACTTTATTTTTATATGCATCTTTTTAGGATGTTTTTTTATTCAAAAAATATTACTAAGAATAAATTTAATTATAAGAAAAAATTGTATTAATGAGTAATTTGATATGGATCAATTATAAATAATCGTATTGATAAATAATAAAAAGAGAAATAACACTTTCTGCAAAAATAATTCCAAAGTTGTGATCAGTATTAGATCATAATTATCAATAAATGGTTATATTTTTAGCGGAGATTTTACTTATTACAGGAATGGGTTAAATAATGAAAAAACTTTCTGCGCTTATTTTAGCGGCTGCAACTCTTGCGCCTTCTATTTCTTTCGCTCACCAAGCGGGTGATTTTTTATTCCGTGCGGGTACTGCAACTGTTCGTCCTAATGCGGGTTCTGATACATTATTAAACGGACACTTTGAAGCAAATAATAACACTCAATTAGGTTTAACCTTTGGGTATATGATCACTGATAATATCGGTGTTGAATTATTAGCAGCTACACCATTTGAACATAAAGTAACATTAACTGGTGTTGGCGAAATTGCAAAAGTTAAACATTTACCACCAACATTAATGGCACAATACTACTTCGGTAATGCAGAAGATAAATTGCGTCCTTATTTAGGTGCAGGTCTTAACTTTACCACTTTCTTTGATGAGAAATTTACTAATAATCCAGCTGTAGGTTCAGGACCTGGAGGATTAGGTTTAAATAGCCTTGATCTTAAGGATTCATGGGGTTTTGCAGCACAAGCAGGTTTAGATTATAACCTCGATAAAAACTGGATGCTGAATGCGTCTGTTTGGTGGATGAATATCGAAACTGATGTTAAGTTTAAAGATCGTGATGGTACTAATTATAAAGTTGATACACGCCTAGACCCATTTGTATTTATGTTTGGTGTGGGTTACCGTTTCTAATTATTCTTTTAAAGAAAGAATATCTCATAATGAAAAGCGAAGATTATCTTCGCTTTTTTATTTTTTAAATTTTGAGTAAAACCTTTCATTTTTAGATTATATAAAATCTGTAATTTATTGTTGGATACATCATTTATGGGTAATTAAAAATAGAGATAAATAGAAAAAGATGTATTTTAAATAAAGCAATTAATATTAAAAAACAAACAAAAGATGTATTTTATATATATCTTTTATTTTTGCCTTTTTAATAAGGTAAAAAAGTCTATTTTTATTTATTAAAAACGAATGACCTTTTAATAAATAAAAGAGAGTATTAATTAGGTGTATTTAAAATACATCTTTAATTTGATTTTAGTAAAAGTGCTTTACCTACAAATAGATAAAAGAAAGTAAAAGAAGAATAAAAGAGAGTTTAGATTAGCGATTTTGATAAAAATAAGAAGGTTGAGTTTTAATCACTAAATGATTAGTGATACTTCTTAATTGCTCTTTTTATGAACGGTTATTAAGGCTGGGTAAAAATAACCTTTTTTTAATATATTGGCATTTTTTATAGAAATTGATCTGCTTTATGATAAAAGCAAATGTTGAGAGTGAAATACTTGGCAAAAAAGACCACCAAAAGGTGGTCTAAAAAGTAAGGCTAAAGGAAGACTAGAATAAAGAGGGGATCAGCGAATAACCATTGAGTTGATAACGCCTTTTACACCTGTAACTTTACGTGTTGTTTCAATGGCGCGATTAGCATCCGCTTGAGAAGAGACGAAACCACTTAGTTGAACTTTACCCTTAAATGTCTCGACGCTAATTTGTGTTGAATTAAGATTTTTTTCACCGATTAGTGCAGTCTTAACCTTGGTGGTGATCACTGAGTCATCAAAATAACCCCCAGTACCTTCTGATGTTGCAGTAGGTGAACATGCAGATAAAGTGAACGCCAGAAGTAACGCTGCCATAACAGCAGATATTTTTGCCCATAGTTTCATCATAAAACTCCTTTTAATCACATTATTGATTGAGAATTTTTGAAAAGAAAATATAAAGCGCTTTATCAAGTATGTGCAAAAAATAGAGTTTTGCCAAATTTTCATCAATGTTGTTCAAGTCTCTTAAAATAAGAGAAAAGGGAGTATTACACCATTTTATGCGGATTAAGCAGCAAAATAAGCAATAAAAAGCGTGAGCTAATTAGTGTGGATTTCGGAGTAATCCGCTTAGAAAAATAGCAGGCTATTCTTCTAAGGCGGATCAAATGGGAAGGTTAGGCAATGGTTGCCGCTTTCATTTCTTTAACAAACTGAGTGAGTGCTTTAAGCATGACATCTGGTTGGTGTAGGTTGTTCTCAATAATTTGCACAACTGCTGATCCTGAAATTGCACCAGCCGCGCCATTGGCAATCGCTTCTTTCACTTGTTTAGGCTCTGAAATTCCAAATCCTTGTAATGCTGGAGGGGCATTATAGGTTTTTAGTTTGTCAGTAAGATGTGTCAGCGATTGTTCTGCACGTTTATCTGTACCTGTTACACCAGCTCTGGAGAGTAAATAGGTATAACCTTTACCTGATGCTGCTAATTCTTGTAAAAGTTCATCGTCAGCATTAGGAGGGCAAATAAAAATAGGACTGATATTTGCACGCTGTGCTGCTTCACGGAACTCTTTTGATTCACGCAAAGGTACATCACCAATTAAGATAGAATCCACACCTGCCTGCTCGCATTTACCATAAAAATTATCAATGCCATTACTAAAAACAAGGTTGGCATAAACTAATAGACCAATAGGAATATTGGGATGTTTTTTACGTACACTTGCTAAAAGTGCAAAGCAATCAGTAGGGGTTACACCTACATTCAGTGCTCGTAAATTAGCTCCTTGAATGGTAGGGCCATCAGCAAGTGGATCGGAAAAGGGAATGCCTATCTCTAATGCATCTGCGCCACCTTCAATTAACGCATCAATTATTTGTAATGACAGTTCAGGAGAAGGATCACCTAATGTGATAAAAGGAACGAATGCGCCTTGCTGTTTTTGTGCTAATGCTTCAAAGCATACTTGATAACGGCTCATTAGATTTCTCCTCTTGCTGCTAAAATGTCGTTTACAGTAAAAATATCTTTATCGCCACGACCGGATAAGTTCACGATTAATAACTGTTCTTTGTCAGGATTTTGTGCAATTAATTTCAGTGCATAAGCCAATGCATGAGAAGATTCTAAAGCCGGAATGATCCCTTCACGGCGAGAAAGTGCTTTAAATGCTTCAATGGCTTCATCATCAGTAACAGAAACATAATCAGCACGGCCAATGCTATTTAAATGTGCGTGCTGAGGCCCGACAGATGGGAAATCAAGACCTGCTGAAATTGAATAGGACTCTTCAATTTGTCCTTCATCTGTCTGCATAATTGGGGATTTCATACCAAAATAGATCCCTAATTTGCCATGTTTCAGTGGTGCGCCATGTTCACCGGTTTCAATACCTTTACCTGCGGGTTCAACACCAATCAATTGCACCGAAGTTTCTGGGATAAAGGAAGCAAATAAACCGATAGCATTAGAGCCACCACCAATACAAGCGATGGCAGCATCAGGTAGACGACCTTCACGCTCTAGAATTTGTGCTTTGGCTTCATCACCAATCATACGTTGAAACTCACGGACAATTGTTGGATAAGGATGAGGACCTGCCGCCGTTCCTAATAAGTAGTGTGCGCGGTCGTAACAACCAGACCAGTCACGTAATGCCTCATTACATGCATCTTTTAAGGTAGATGAACCACTGTGAACAGGAATAACCTCTGCACCCATTAAGCGCATACGAAATACGTTAGGCGATTGGCGCTCGACATCTTTCGCACCCATATAGATACGGCATTTCATATTAAGCAATGCACAGGCTAAAGCAGTTGCAACACCGTGTTGACCAGCTCCCGTTTCTGCAATAATTTCAGTTTTACCCATCCGTTTTGCTAGCAAGGCTTGGCCTAATACTTGGTTAGTTTTATGTGCACCACCATGCAGTAAATCTTCACGTTTTAGATATAAACGAGTTCGAGTGCCTTCTGTTAAATTACGGCAAAGTGTTAATGCCGTTGGTCTGCCCGCATAGTTTTTTAATAAATCTTGGAATTCTTGCTGAAATGACGGATCGTTTTGCGCATCAATAAAAGCTTGTTCGAGTTGATCCAATGCAGGAATTAAGATTTCAGGTACATATTGGCCACCAAATTCGCCAAAGTAGGGGTTAAGTTTTCTCATTGTGATGTCATCCTGTTTAAAATTTTATTTTTGTGAAATTTAGTTTAGCTGTAATTGTGCAAATACTTGATTCAGGCGTTGTGCATCTTTTATGCCAGGAGCCGATTCTACTCCGGAGTTAAAATCAAGCCCGATACAGCCTGTTTTAACCGCTTCTAAACAGTTTTCACTGTTAAGACCACCTGCAAGTAATGCTTTTTCACGTAATCTGTTAGGAATTTTTTGCCAATTAAATGTTGTTCCTGTGCCACCCGTTCCGTTATCAAGTACATATTTATTAACGAGTTCAACGGGGTGAAGATCAGTATGGTTTGCCATATTTATCGCTTGCCAAATTTCACAATTAGGTTGGATTTTCTGGTGAAGTTGCTCAATAAATTGCGCATCTTCTTGTCCATGTAATTGAATGGCAGATAAATTAAGTTTTTCGGCATAATCACAAATAAGCTCAATAGGCTGATTTTGAAACACACCCACAAATGCTAAAGGAGCTTGTGTTATTAATTCTTGTGCTTGTGACAACGTCACCTTGCGTGGGGATTTCTCTGCGAAAATTAGCCCTGCATAATAAGCGCCTGCTTGATAAACCGCTTTTACATCTTGTGTACGAGTTAACCCGCACACTTTATGCTTTCCCAAAATTAGCGCTCTCACTGCTTGGTCGATATTGTCTTGTGACATTAAAGCACTACCTACCAGAAAACCATTAGCATATTGGCTTAATTCTTGGACTTGCTGGTGGGTATGAATACCTGACTCACTGATCACGATTGCATCTTTGGGCAATCCTTGGCTTAACTGCTGGGTACGAGCTAAATCGATAGAGAGATCACGCAAATCACGATTGTTAATACCAATAACTTTGGCATTAAGATTGATGGCACGTTGACGCTCTTCTTCTGTGCTTACTTCGGTTAATACACCCATATTTAATTGATGAGCAACAGCTGATAGTGCACGATATTGCTCATCATCTAAGACAGATAGCATTAATAAAATGGCATCTGCTTGATAAAAACGAGCCAAATAGATTTGGTATTCATCAATAATAAAGTCTTTACACAAAACGGGCTGATGAACTGCTTGGCTGACTTGACGTAAATAATCAAAGCTCCCTTGAAAATATTTTTCATCAGTTAATACAGAAATTGCAGCAGCATAAGGCTGATAAATTTTTGCAATCGTCGCAGGATCAAAATCAGCACGAATTAAGCCTTTTGACGGTGAAGCTTTTTTACACTCTAAAATAAAGACAGTATTAGGCTGAGTTAATGCCTGATAAAACGAACGTGTTGACGGCGCTATTTGATGCACAAATTCTGATAGCGGTTGGTTTGCTTTACGTACAATCAGATATTCAGCTTTATCTTTTACAATGGCGTTTAATACAGTCATGCTCTTATCCTCTTGCTGCTAATGCAGTTACACGATTTATTGCTTTACCGCTATAAATGGCGTGCATAGCAACTTCAGTATTTATTTTTAAATCTTCTTGCCCATGTAAACGCATTAATAAAGCGACATTTGCGGCGACAGATTCGGTATGTGCTCTTTTTCCTTCACCATGTAGCAAGTCTGCCAATAATTGACGGTTTACTTCAGGTGTACCACCTTCTAGATCAGTAATGGCACAAGGGCGAAGACCAAAATCACTTGGTGTGAGTTCATAACGTGTAATTTCACCATTACGTAATTCAGCGACTTGAGTGGGCGCATGTAATGAAACCTCATCCATTCCACCACTGTGAACAACGGCAGCGCGCTCATAGCCTAAAACTTTTAATGTATCTGCAATTGGCATCAATAACTCTGGGCTATATACACCAATTAACGCTAATGGCGGGCGAGCAGGGTTAATTAAAGGGCCTAATACATTAAATAATGTGCGTGTTTTCAGTTGTTGGCGAACAGGAGCAGCAAAACGAAAACCACTGTGATACTGAGGTGCAAATAAAAAGCATAAACCCACCTCATCCAATAATTGGCGTGCATCATCAGCACTTCTGTCTAAAGGGATACCAAATGCCGCTAATAAATCAGAAGAGCCGGAGCGACTGGATACGCTACGATTACCATGTTTTGCAACTTTGATACCGACTTCAGCGGCAACAAATGCGCTTGCTGTAGAAATATTAATACTATTAGCGCCATCTCCCCCAGTGCCGACAATATCGCAAAAAGTGTAATCAGGGCGAGGAAATGGTTGTGCATTTTCAAGTAATGCACGCACTGCGCCAGCGATTTCTTGAGGATGTTCACCGCGCATTTTCATACTGATCAAAACGGCCGCTAATTGT
Organism: Proteus sp. ZN5; assembly: GCF_011046025.1. GTDB lineage: Bacteria > Pseudomonadota > Gammaproteobacteria > Enterobacterales > Enterobacteriaceae > Proteus. The sequence continues at coordinate 2,965,246 of NZ_CP047639.1, read as the reverse complement.
GATTCCGTTAACTCACCGCGAATAATGGCACTAAACAGTGATTGGCTTTCTTCTAGTGTTAACTGTTGTGCGCTAAATAATTTATTGAAGATAGTTTCCATTTTATTCGTCTCCTTTAGGAGTTAATGCCCATGCGATTGTTTTTTCTAAAAGTTGTGCACCTTTTGTGGTTAAAATTGATTCTGGGTGAAACTGAAAACCACAAGTTTTATGTTGACGGTGACGCACCGCCATAACGGTGTTATCGCACCAAGCATTAATAATGAGTTGTTCTGGAACTTGTTCTCCTGAAAGCGAATGATAACGAGCAACGGGTAAAGGGTTAGGTAAATTCACAAACATTTCGCTGTTATCATGTTCAGCTAATGTCGCTTTCCCATGTAAGATTTCTCCGCATGAAGAAACTTTGCCACCGTAAGCCTCAATAATGGCTTGATGACCTAAGCAAATACCAATCACAGGTAATGTGCCTAATACACGTTTTAACAGTTCAGGCATACAACCTGCTTGTGAAGGTGCTCCTGGTCCCGGAGATAACAGTAGAATCGGGTTATCTAGCTCACTTAGTTTTTGTTCAATAAAATCGGCAGTGACGCTATTGCGATAAATCACAACGTTATTGCCAAGGCTACGTAATTGATCGACAAGGTTATAAGTAAATGAGTCGATGTTATCGAGCAGTAAGATAGTTGCCATTAGCAAGCCTCCTGCAGTTGTGTATCTGTATGAGCTTGTAAAATAGCGTTGATTACAGCCTGTGATTTATTGCGTGTTTCTTCAGCTTCCATTTGAGGATCTGAATCAAGCACAATCCCAGCACCGACTTGAATAGTTGCAATATTATTTTCAACATAAGCAGAGCGAATAACTATGCAAGTATCAAAATCACCTGCGCCAGTAAAATAGCCGATAGCGCCACCGTAACTACCACGTTTTGTTTTTTCATAACGAGCAATTAATTGCATTGCACTGACTTTAGGTGCACCCGACAACGTTCCCATATTCATACAGGCTTGATAAGCATGGAAAATATCTAAGTCATCACGTAGTTTGCCTACGACTCTTGAAACTAAGTGCATGACAAAAGCGTAACGGTCAACTTTTGTTAATTCCGCAACATAACGGCTGCCTGCTTGGCAAATACGTGCCAAATCATTACGCGCTAAATCGACTAACATTAAGTGTTCAGAAAGTTCTTTCGTATCAGTGCGCATCTCAAGTTCAATTCGACTGTCTAAATCTGCATTAATCGAACCATCTGCATGACGTCCTCTTGGGCGAGTTCCTGCAATTGGGTAGATTTCAATTTGTCGATCGTTTGTTTGATATTTCAATGCACTTTCTGGTGATGCACCGAATACTGTGAACAGCGCATCTTGCATATAGAACAAATAAGGGCTTGGATTTTTTTCTTTCAACACTTGATAAGCCGCAAGTGGTGAAGGACAAGCAACTTGAAAGCGACGTGATGGAACAACTTGGAAAATATCACCACGACGAATATAGGTTTTCATTGCCTCAACGATATCGCCATAACCTTTATCATCCATATTGCCTTGTACTGTTGATTCTGTAGCTGTTAAAGCGCGGCGAATAGGTTGCTTTAATGGTTGTTTGACCAGCGAGATTAACTCAGCTTGTCGCGAAGTGAGGCGCTGACACTCAGCCTTGTCGTCAGTAAAAGCAATGGAAATTAACTGACTATCTTTATTCTGATGGTCGATCACAATTAATTGTTCTGCTAAGTAAAAGCAGTAGTCAGGGCATGAAAAAACCGTGTCTAATTCAGGAATAGGTTCAAATCCACTGACTAAATCGTAAGCAAATAAACCACCAACAAAAATAGCATTAGCATCTTTAGTGTCTTTATTAGCAAGAAAGAAGCGTAAAGCATCAAATACGCTGGCTGATTTTAATTTGCTTTCTTCATCAATATCTTGTGCAGGTGCTGAAAAAGTAAAAACACACTGTTTATCGCTCTCTTGTGTTAAGAAAGCTTTTTCTTTTAGTGCGATTTTTAATGCAGGCAATAAAGCTTGTCCATTAACGCTTAATGCATCAATAGTGACTTGATTTTTTACTGCACTGATACGCAGTGCGCTATCAACAATTAACAAACTTTTTAAGTTTGCTTTCGTGTCAACTTGTGCAGATTCTAACAATAGTGTGTGATGCTTGTTTTCACATAATGTATTGAAAAGTAAAGCGGGTTCACTGTGGTAAGGCAGTGGCGTTGCCTTGGTTTTAAATGAGAATGCAAGTGATGTATTCATTATTATTGCTCTTTATTATTTTTTACTAACTGTTTTTAATGCATAAAAAAACCCGCGTAGGCGGGTTTTAGATATCACTGACGTAAAGCCGGAGATCAAACCGCCCATAAAAGAGTATTGCGCCACCAAAGAGCGATAAGACGTTGATTGATATTCATAAGATCTCCTTACAGCTAACGACAGATAATAAGTTAATAGACTAGCTCGTGTTGTGTACTAGTAAACTGGATTGCGTTAGGTTCGTCAAGTACTTTATGGCATACTCTTTAAAAATTATTACCTTGCTAAGATGAAAAGGGAGAAGCGATGACAGAAGTGCTATCTGATTTAAGAGTGATTTATGATTTGCACAGCCACACTACCGCGTCAGATGGCGAGCTTTCACCAGAAGGATTGGTTGATAGAGCGATAGAGCGTCAAATTAATGTCTTAGCGATTACCGATCACGATACAACGGCGGCGATTACTCCTGCTAATGATTATATTGCAGAAAAAAATCTGCCTCTTACCCTGATATCAGGTGTCGAAATATCGACTTTGTGGGAGAATATAGAAATCCATATTGTTGGATTGAATATTGATATCAACCATAACGCAATCAAGGCACTTCTTTCATCACAAAGCCAATGTCGCGAAACTCGAGCGATAATGATTGGTGAGAGATTAGAAAAAGCAGGTATTGCAAATGCATTTGAAGGGGCAAAAGCCTTAGCGCATGGTGGACAAGTGACAAGAGGACATTTTGCCCGTTTTCTCGTGAATGAAGGGCATGTTGCCTCGGTTAATAAAGTGTTTAAACGGTATTTAGCAAAAGGTAAAACCGGTTATGTACCACCACAGTGGTGTTCGATCGGTGACGCTGTCACTGCAATTCATGAAGCTGGTGGTGTTGCAGTATTAGCGCATCCGGGACGATATGGTCTATCCTCTAAATGGTTAAAACGATTAACGCTTTATTTTAAACAACTCGGTGGTGATGCAATCGAAGTGGCACAATGCCAACAACCACCACAAGAACGGGAACAACACGCAGCATTAGCGCAACTTTATGGGTTAAAAGCTTCGTTAGGTTCTGATTTTCATCGCCCTTGCTCGTGGATAGAATTAGGGCGTAATTTATGGTTACCCGGTGGCGTCGAACCCGTTTGGTCGCTATGGCAAGAGTAACATTAGAAATTCGTTGAGGGATGTATGAGCCAACTTTTTTATATTCACCCTGATAATCCGCAGGCTCGTTTAATTGAACAAAGTGCTGATATTTTACGCAAAGGCGGTGTGGTGATTTATCCAACAGATTCTGGCTATGCTATTGGCTGTTGTTTAGAAAATAAAGATGCAATGACGCGAATTTGTCGTATTCGCCAATTAGATAAAAACCACAATTTCACACTGATGTGCCGTGACTTGTCCGAAATAGCTAATTACGCTTATGTTGATAATGTGGTGTTTCGCTTAATAAAAAATAATACCCCAGGTAATTACACCTTTATCTTAAAAGCAACTAAAGATGTACCAAAGCGTTTGATGAATGATAAACGTAAAACTATTGGTTTGCGTGTTCCTTCTAACCCAATTGCACTGGCATTGTTAGAAAATATTGGTGAGCCATTAATGTCAACAAGCCTGATTTTACCAGGCAATGATTTTGCAGAATCTGATCCAGAAGAAATCGAAGATTTATTAAGCAAACAAGTTGATTTGGTGATCCATGGTGGCTATTTAGGACAAAAACCGACAACGGTCATTGATTTAACGGAAGATACCCCCGTTATCGTACGTGAAGGTACGGGTGATATTACGCCATTTCAGTAAGCAATTTAGTTGATTAAACTAAATTGGGAGTAAATGACTCGATAGTGAAGAAATTTATCATGAGATAAAGAGATAAAAGGTGAAGGGATCTATCGCTTGTGTTAAATTTATACATTGCGATAAAAATCACAGTGTCTGTTTTTGAAATCAGTTATACCAACGCGCATTTTAAGTGCTAAGCACAGTAACTTGATAAGCAGACAAATGGTTAAGCTGTCATTATAGTTTTACCAACATCGTTTTATCGGCACTATTTATCACAATGTTGATGTGAAAAATCATCAACATTGTTCACTATTGAATCAATAAACCTGTGTTTATTTCTTATTTTAATAAACATGGGTTATTTTTATTTAATTGATTTTTAAAAATTAATTCTATTTTTATGACGCCTGTGAAGGCGACACATGAGGTTGTTTCATGAGCGATAAATCGCAACGCACTGAAAAATTACAAAAAATCCTTGCTCGTTCTGGTCACGGTTCTCGCCGTGAAATTGAAGGTTATCTTCAAGAAGGACGTATCAGCATTGATGGTACAAAAGCGAAATTAGGTGATCGTATTGATGTCACCACGACAGCAAAAATCCGCTTAGATGGCCGCATTCTAAATATTCGTGAAGCACAAAAAGATGTTTGTCGTGTGCTTGCTTATTACAAGCCTGAAGGTGAACTGTGTACTCGCAGCGATCCACAAGGTCGCCCGACTGTTTTCCAACGTCTGCCTCGCCTTAACAGTGCTCGCTGGATCGCAGTGGGTCGTCTTGATGTCAATACCAGTGGATTACTGTTATTTACAACAGATGGTGAATTAGCTAACCGTTTAATGCACCCTAGCCGTGAAGTTGAGCGTGAATACGCAGTACGTGTTTTTGGTGAAATTGATGATGCCAAAATTCGCCAGTTAACGCGTGGTGTACAATTAGAAGATGGCCCTGCTTCATTCCGCTCTGTTTCTTATCGTGGCGGTGAAGGGATTAACCAATGGTATAACGTTTCTCTTACCGAAGGGCGTAACCGTGAAGTTCGCCGCATGTGGGAAGCGGTTGGTGTACAAGTTAGCCGCCTTATTCGAGTCCGTTACGGTGATATTGATTTACCAAAAGGCTTACCACGTGGTGGTTGGGTTGAACTTGGATTAGATCAAATCAACTATTTACGTCAGTTGGTTGAATTAAACGACGAAACAGTAACCAAAGTTGCAGTAGAAAAAGATCAGCGTCGCATTAAAGCGAATCAGATCCGTCGTGCTGTTAAGCGCCATACTAAGATTTCAGCGCGCACTTCAACATCACCTGCTAAAAGAGCGTCAAGTCGTCGCCAGTCAGCAGGAAATAAAAAGTAATTAGCGAATAATTATTTATTATTTTAAATTAAAATATCATTTTTCATAAAGAAGCACCCATTGAATAGGGTGCTTCTTTTTTTTGATAGCTTTCTTTTTTCCATAAATAAAACTATGATGCACGGATTAATGAGGTGAGAAGTCATTTTTATTAAAATAATATTTTATTTGTATATTTTACGATAAGGTATACGCGATATATGCATCGTTTTTTTTATTTAACAACAATGTTATGTGCGACTACTCTTACTACGGGTTGTGAGCCAACGGCTAATTCAAACTCACAGTCTGGCGTGTTCTATATTAGTAACAATAAAACAACACCGTTAGCCTTCCAAATTGATAATAATTCTTTTTGGCTTAATACTGGTGAAGTGAAAGAAATAAAATTAGAGAATGGGAAGCATGTATTAATTGATGCTGATGGGAAGAAGAAAACTTTTATGATTTATCCCGGTAATCATGGTGGAATAATTAATCCATCTAGGGAAATCTACTATAGTTTTACTTCTATTTTTTCTCCTAAAGAAGACCGTGGGCATTTATACTTAACAATGCGTTCCGTTTGGATTGATGGCCAGCTTGTGCATGGTGCTATTAATAGCTCTGACGCTCTGTTTATTGATAATAATGTTTTCCGCTGCGAAATCCCATTAAATGAACCTATCCCAACGTATTTACCTGATTGGAGTAATAAGGGAGTGGTAAATGTATTAACTAAGTGTTTTTCCCAATCTGAATTTCAAGATTTTATATCAAGAAAGCCATATGGTATTCATGTTTATTCAGGACGCAATTTATTAGAAGAACATAAAGAAAAAGATAAATACAATTGGATAAATGATGAAAATACGAGAACAGATGATTTTATTCCAACATTGAGTCATATTGAGTTTAATAATGACGAAATGCTGAAAGAAGCTAAAAATATTTATAAAGTAACTAATTCCTATTTAGCTTCACGTGATCCAAATGAAAAGCAAATTTACTATAATGAATATCATTTTCATATAACGGCAATGGCTATGGTTTATAGTCAGCAAATACAAAATAATATATTCGATGATAAAGAGGCTTACTTTAAATTGATAAATGAAACAGGGCGTATATTTGGTGCCGGTATATTAAGTGAGCCAGCTTTGATATAAATAATTATTCATTTTTATCTAATTGCAAAGGTGATAAGGGGTTATTACCAATCTATGCCTTTTTGTGCTTTTATCCCACTATCAAAAGCATGTTTAATAGGACGCATTTCTGTCACAGTATCTGCTAACTCGATTAATTTTCTATGGCAGCCTCTTCCAGTAATAATGACATTTTGATGAGAAGGACGAGAGCTTATAGCTGAAATGACCTCATCTAATGGTAAATAGTTAAAGCTAATCATATAGGTAATTTCATCGAGAATAACGAGATCATATTCTGGGTTATTAAGCAATTTGAGTGCATATTGCCAAGTATTTAAACAAGCGGCTGTATCTGCACTTTTATCTTGTGTTTCCCAAGTAAATCCAGTTTCCATTACATAGAAAGGTACGCCAAATTGTTCCAGTAGGTTACGTTCACCGTTTTCCCAAGTTCCTTTAATAAATTGCACAACACCGACCTTTTTTTGATGACCCACTGCGCGGGTCGCTGTACCCATAGCTGCGGTTGTTTTTCCTTTACCATTACCAGTAAAAATCATCACAATACCTTGTTCTCGTTGAGCTTGCTCAATTCGGGTATCTACTTTTTCTTTTAAACGTTGTTGGCGTTTTTGGTGTTGTGCATCATTCATTGAACTACCTCGAACTTAGATTTCGTTATTCAGCAGGACCAGCTTTACGACCAGGTTGTGCATCTAAAGATTGTCCTTTTACATCAATACTGTCATCACTCATCAAATAGAGATATAACGGCATCAAATCTTTAGGTGTTTTTAGTTTCTGTGAATTTTCATCAGGGAATGCACTCGCTCTCATTGCTGTACGAGTACCACCAGGATTGATGCAGTTAATACGTAAAGTACTTTCGTTATATTCTTCATTCAGTACCTGCATAAAGCCTTCTGTTGCGAATTTTGATACAGAGTAAGCACCCCAACCATAACGACCTTGGCGACCCACACTGGATGTCGTGAGGATAAGACTCGCATGAGGCGCTTTAAGCATCAATGGCAACAGGGCTTTTGTGAGCATAAATGTCGCATTAACGTTGACTTGCATAACGTCATGCCAAAGGTTGCTTGGTTGATTAATGATAGGCTCAACAACACCTAATAAACCGGCATTTTGTAATACGCCATCAAGATGAGGGAAGCGTTTAACGAGAGTATCCGCAAATTGCTGAAAATCATTCTCTGTCGCTGTCAGTAGATCAAGTGGATATAACATAGGTTGTTGGCCACCTGATGTGATTATCTCTTCTTGAACATCCTCAAGCTTTGATAGAGTACGGCCCAATAAGATAAGTGTTGCGCCGTATTGCGCATAAGTTAGTGCGGCTTCTTTTCCTATGCCATCACCAGCACCCGTTACTAGAATAATTTTATCTTTTAGCACGCTATGATCGGGTTGATATTGCAACATATTGATATCCTGTCTAGTAAAAAGTAAATAAAGTGTAACGTCTTATTTGTCTAGCGACCAGTTTAGTCTGATTTTTTGTTTACAATTTATGTCTATTTTCTTTATTGTATTAAACATAATCATGCCTTTGTGGCTGGCGCTAAAGCAGAATTTCGTTAAACTAGGCGTATTGGTTTGAGTCTGTGTTATTAACCTTAAAAAGAGGTCTTTGTGGAGTATATTTTGCAATATGGGCTGTTTTTAGCAGAAATTGTCACTGTTGTTGTGGCAATTATCGCTATCGTATTGTTTTTCGTCGTGGTTGGAAATAAAAAGCAAAATCGTAAAGGGACATTAAGAGTCACAGATCTTGCTGAAGCCTATGAAGAAAAACAACGCGTTATGCAACAAGCGAAAATGGACGATGCTGAATTAAAAGTCTGGTATAAAGCATTTAAAAAACAGCAGAAAAAAGAGAATAAACAGAGTAAAAACAATGCAAAAGAAGGTAAAAAAGGTGTTGTAAAACCTTGTTTATACGTGCTTGACTTTAACGGTAGTATGGATGCCCACGAAGTGGGTGCATTACGTGAAGAAATCAGTGCCATCCTTTCTGTTGCGCAATCGGGTGATGAGGTTTTACTGCGTTTGGAAAGTCCGGGTGGCATGGTTCATGGTTATGGATTAGCAGCAGCTCAGTTAACGCGTTTAAAAGAAAAGGGTATTAAACTGACTGCGGTTGTCGATAAAGTGGCTGCCAGCGGAGGATATATGATGGCATGTGTAGCAGATAAAATTGTTGCTGCACCATTTGCGATTATTGGCTCAATTGGCGTTGTGGCTCAAATCCCTAATATCCACCGTTTACTCAAGAAAAATGATATCGATGTTGAGTTGCATACTGCTGGAGAATATAAACGCACATTAACCTTATTAGGCGAAAATACCGAAGAAGGACGTGAGAAATTTAAGCAAGATTTAAATGAAACACATCTGTTATTTAAATCATTTGTGCATAAATATCGCCCTCAACTTGATATCGATAGTGTTGCAACTGGTGAGTATTGGTATGGCTCAGAAGCACTAAACAGAGGTTTAATTGATGAAGTTGGTGTGAGTGATGATTGGTTAATTAATCATATTAATGACTTTGAAGTCCTCTCAGTCCAATATATTACCAAGAAGAAAATGGTCGAGCGTGTTACAGGCGGTGCAATGGAAAGCATTGATAAACTGATGATGCGTTGGGTACAAAGAAGTAAAAAACCGCTGCTATAAGCCAATAAGTACGCCATAAATGATATCAGCGATAGGGTTATTGCTGATATCATCTTTCCTTGCCACCACTATTCCCAAACCTTTCCAATAAATATTCTAATCTTTTATTTTAAAAGCGTTTATTTCGATAAAACAAAAAAAAAGCCAGTGAAGATTTCACTGGCAATCAAAGAAATAATTGATATTGCTTATAACAACAACAGGGTAAATATTTCCTCTTTCTAGGAGGCTTCAATATAGCCGTAAACAGGGAATAAAAATAATTGATATTACTGATTGTATTGATAGGTAAGTGTAATCACGAGTTGAGATGTGACAGAAAATCCGCATTATGTTTAAACTGAATTTTCATTCTTATTTTTTGTTTAATTATGCCAGTTATTGGCACCTGTATAAATGCAATAACTGGCAAGCAAAGTCTCTTTTTTGTTATCGATAAAGAGTAACTCAATTTATTTTCGTGATTAAATAAAAAATAATCACAAAGATGACTTATTCTAAATGGTATTTATCAGATAACACATGAGCTAAATGCTTAAACATATTGAATGCCGCAGTGCTTTTTGCTGTAGGTAAACCTTGTTCATCTAAAAAAAATTCGCCTTTAAATACGAGGACATTACCTTTTTGTTCAACCGAATCAGCACGCATACCATGTATGTAATCTTCATGTTCACATATGATTTTATTCGCTTTTTCAAGTAGCATCTCTGTTGTAATCGGTGTAGTTTGTGTTGACATAATATGTGCTCCTTAGAAAAATAATTTGTTGCGCCTCACTTTTTATCAGGTAGAGTGTGGCATTTTTAAAAGCTTAGCTACTCTATATGTAGCAAACAATGATTTGCCTGTACTCTGATCAAAGCGGTGAGGTGATTAAAATACCTCAAAAAAAACCACGAGTTTTGAGCTTGAGCAAAAGCTTTGAATAAAAACAGGTTGATATATTGCAAAACTAACGCAATATAAAAAAGAGATTTTAAACATTTTTTTAGTTGAGGGTATTAAACGATACCGTCATAACAAAGTTTAATTAGGTAAAGGTAATTATGGGTAAAGCTCTTGTTATCGTGGAGTCCCCGGCTAAAGCCAAAACGATCAATAAATATCTTGGCAATGACTACGTAGTTAAATCTAGCGTGGGTCACATTCGTGATTTGCCAAAGAGTGGTTCTGGCAGCCAGAAGAGCGAAAACTCATCCGCCACGAAAGGCGTGAAAAAAGTTAAAAAGGATGAGAAATCAGCCTTAGTCAGCCGTATGGGAGTTGATCCCTATAATGGATGGAATGCGAATTATCAAATTCTACCCGGTAAAGAAAAAGTCGTGGCTGAACTAAAAGCATTGGCTGAGAAAGCAGATCATGTCTATCTCGCAACGGACCTTGACCGCGAAGGAGAAGCTATTGCGTGGCATTTACGCGAAGTTATCGGCGGTGATGATGAACGGTTTAGTCGAGTGGTTTTTAACGAAATCACTAAAAATGCCATTACACAAGCTTTCCAAACTCCGGGTGAGTTAAATATAGATCGCGTTAACGCGCAACAAGCACGTCGTTTTATGGATCGTGTTGTGGGCTATATGGTTTCACCTTTACTTTGGAAAAAAGTTGCTCGTGGTTTATCTGCGGGTCGGGTGCAATCAGTTGCTGTGCGTCTTTTAGTAGAACGTGAGCGTGAAATTAAAGCCTTTGTTCCTGAAGAATATTGGCAATTACACGCATCGCTGTTAACGCCTGACGAACAGCCATTGCGTATGGAAGTCACGCATTATAATGATAAAGCTTTCAACCCTGTTTCATCTGATGAAACACAGGTTGCGGTTAAAGCATTACAAAATGCGACCTTCACGGTAAAAGATCGTGAAGATAGACCAACGTCTAGCAAGCCAAGCGCACCGCTTATCACATCAACCTTACAGCAAGCGGCAAGTACGCGTTTAAGCTTTGGTGTGAAAAAGACGATGATGCTAGCTCAGCGCCTTTATGAAGCAGGTTATATAACCTATATGCGTACTGACTCAACTAACTTAAGTCAGGATGCGATTCAAATGGCGCGTGATTATATCAATGAGAATTTTGGTGCCAAGTATTTGCCGAAAGAGCCAAACGTTTATTCGAGCAAAGAAAATTCTCAAGAAGCGCACGAAGCTATCCGTCCTTCTGATATCAACGTTATCGCAGAATCTTTAAAAGATATGGATAACGATGCTAAACGTTTATATCAACTGATTTGGAATCAATTTGTTGCTTGTCAAATGACACCAGCAAAATACGATTCAACCACATTAACAGTCGAATCAGGTGATTATAAACTACGTGCTAAAGGTCGTACTTTACGTTTTGCAGGTTGGACGAAAGTTATGCCAGCGATGCGTAATAAAGATGAAGATAAAACCTTACCAGCCGTTGATGTAGGGGCAAAACTGGCTTTAGCTGAATTAGAACCTACTCAGCACTTTACTAAGCCACCAGCACGTTTTAGCGAAGCGACGTTAGTTAAAGAATTAGAAAAACGCGGTATTGGTCGCCCTTCAACATATGCGTCTATCATCTCCACTATTCAAGATCGTGGTTATGTGAAAGTTGAAAACCGTCGTTTTTATGCAGAAAAAATGGGTGAAATTGTAACCGATCGCTTAGAAGAGAATTTTAGCGATTTAATGAATTACGATTTTACTGCGCAAATGGAAGATCACCTCGACCATGTTGCCAATAATGAAGAAAACTGGAAAGCGGTATTAGATGCCTTCTTCAGCGATTTTAGTCAGCAATTAGAAGTTGCTGAGAAAGATCCTGAAGAAGGCGGAATGCGACCAAATCCAATGGTTATCACGTCGATTGAGTGCCCAACGTGTTCTCGTCATATGGGAATTAGAACGGCGACAACAGGCGTATTCTTAGGATGTTCTGGTTATGCATTACCGCCTAAAGAGCGCTGTAAGCAAACCATTAACCTTATCCCTGAAGATGAATTATTAAATATTCTTGAAGGGGAAGATGCAGAAACTAACGCATTACGTGCACGTCGTCGTTGCCCAAAATGTGGTACTGCAATGGATAGCTACCTGATTGACACTCATCGCAAATTACATGTTTGTGGTAATAATCCTGCATGTGATGGTTATGAAGTTGAAGAAGGTGAATTCCGCTTAAAAGGTTATGAAGGGCCAGTTATTGAGTGCGATAAATGTGGTTCTGAAATGCACCTGAAAATGGGGCGTTTTGGTAAATACATGGGTTGTACTAATGATGACTGTAAAAATACCCGTAAGATCTTAAAAAGCGGTGAAATTGCACCACCGAAGGAAGATCCAGTTCCACTTCCTGAATTGCCATGTGAAAAATCAGATGCATACTTTGTCTTACGAGACGGTGCTGCTGGTGTCTTCTTGGCTGCAAATACGTTCCCTAAATCAAGAGAAACGCGTGCACCAAAAGTAGAAGAGCTGGTTCGCTTTAAAGACCGTTTAGCAGAGAAAATGCGCTATTTAGCAGAGGCTCCAGTAGCTGATCCTGAAGGAAACCCAACGATTGTGCGTTTTAGTCGTAAGACAAAACAGCAATATGTTTCTTCAGAGAAAGATGGCAAAGCAACAGGTTGGTCTGCGTTTTATGTCGATGGAAAATGGGTTGAAAAGACCAAATAACATTGGCATTGTGCGATAAATAAAAAAGCGACTAATGAGAGTTAGTCGCTTTTTTGTATTAAGAAGGTATGCTAATTAAATACACTGAAACAGTATTAATGGTTAATTTCTATTTGTCTGATATTTTACTTTTCTAATAATAAGACGGAGATACTATGAAACTGATGCCTTTGTTACTATCTGGCTTACTCTTCACTTCTGTAGCAAGCGCTGCAACATTAGATGTCACGTTAAAAGAAGCGTTACCAACAGGTGCTGGCAACGATATTGGCGTTGTCACTATTACTGAAACAGATTATGGGCTGTTATTTACGCCACAACTCACTGGATTAACACCAGGTATTCATGGTTTTCATATTCATGCTAATGGTTTTTGTGAGCCTGATATGAAAGATGGCAAACCTGTGCCTGCTTTAAAAGCAGGCGGTCATTTAGATCCTGAAAAAGTTGGTGTTCACTTGGGGCCTTATAATAAAGATGGGCATTTAGGTGATTTACCAGGATTAGTTGTAAATGATAAAGGTGTTGCTGATTACGCAGTATTAGCGCCAAAACTCACTAAGCTTGAGCAAGTGAAAGACAAAGCAATTATGGTGCATGTGGGGGGCGACAACTATTCTGATGATCCCGAGGCTCTTGGCGGTGGTGGTGCAAGAATGGCGTGTGGTGTGATTAAATAATTTAGTGCCAATATTATGAAATAAAAGCTGACAGAGAATGTCGGCTTTTTTATGCTTGTTTATAGCTTATAACTATTCGATATAACAGAATCTAAATAACGCTATTAATTACGTTAGACCGAAATGAAATAAGTGATATAGTGGTTATATATTACATCTTTATTATTCTTTTTAGTTATATGAATATAAATAGAATAACGGAATAATAAGTCTTTTGTTGAAGGGATAGCCTCTCCATGAAATTACAACAGTTGCGTTATATCGTTGAAGTGGTGAATAACGACTTAAATGTTTCGACCACGGCAGAGCGTTTGTATACATCTCAACCGGGAATAAGTAAACAAATTCGCATGTTAGAAGATGAGTTAGGTATACAAATATTTTCTCGTAGTGGTAAGCATCTAACGCATGTGACACCTGCGGGTGAAGAAGTTGTAAGGCTGTCTAGAGAAATCTTATCAAAAACAGAAGCTATCCGATCTGCTGCGGGTGAACACACTTATCCAGATAGAGGCTCATTATCGATTGCAACAACACATACGCAAGCTCGTTATGTATTACCTCCAGTAATAAAAGGTTTTATTGAGCGCTATCCTGATGTTTCATTGCATATGAACCAAGGTTCGCCAACACAAATTGCTGAGGATGTATGCAGGGGTAAAAGTGATTTTGCGATTGCGACAGAATCACTGCATCTTTATAACGATTTAGTGATGTTACCTTGCTATCGTTGGAACCGTATTGTGGTGGTTTCAAAAGATCATCCTCTGGCACAAAAACGAGAAGTGACGTTAAAAGAGCTTGCGAGCTACGATATTGTCACCTATACCCAAGGTTTTACTGGGCGTTCTGATCTTGATGATGCTTTCGGTAAAGTAGGGTTAAAACCTAAAATTGTTTTCACTGCAACCGATGCGGACGTCATTAAAACTTATGTGAGATTGCATTTAGGTATTGGTGTGATTGCCAGTATGGCATTTGATCCTGTGCTTGATAGCGATTTAGTCGCGATTGATATGCGTGATAAGTTTAGTTATAGCACCACTAAAATTGCATTCCGTCGCAGTGGTTTCTTACGTGGCTATATGTATGATTTTATGTGGCGCTTTGCTCCACATCTTACGCGTAATTTGATTGAACAAGCGGTTGCATTGCGAACTAATGAAGAGATTGAAGAGTTATTTAAAGATATCGAATTACCCTTAGTGTAATACTGAAAGGCGGGTGATCCCCGCCTTCAAGCGTGTTCATAGACCTAATTTCTGCTATTACTCATTTCAAATAAAAATCCCCACTAAAAAAAGCATCTGATTTTGCAATACTTAGTTGACGATACTTATTTAAAAAATCATAAAATTGCTGATTAATCAGTGGATCATCAAGTGCGCTAGCATCAAATACAGAGGTAATAGTCGTGTACTCTAAAGAGAGGATAAATTTACGACCTATACAACTGGCGAGTAGCATTTTTGCTGATTGATAAGAAAAACGTAGGCTCAAAATTTTCAATTTGGGAACAAAAATAAGGTGATTATTATGATTGAGTATCTCCGTGATCCCCGCAATAGTTATCGTTTGATAGCTGTCTAATGACTTTCGTAAGCCGACTTCTATTTTTTGTCCTTGAGTACGTAAAAAATCAATAAATTCTCCAAGTGCGGGTGATGTGGCATTGATTGCTGCGCCTAGCAGTAACTGAATAAATGCTTGAGCAACGGAAAAATCAAAGGTTTGTTTATGAAGTTTTTTTGTTTCGATTTTATTGTGCCCTAGCAGTGGTAAATGATTAAGGGTATCTAACCAATGTTCAGGGCGATAATAGGCTTCATTATCTTCTTTTTTTAATGCAGCAAGATGGTTTGCCATAATAGAAATAAGTCCAATTTGAATATTTTTAAGTTGTGACATTTTTTCTATTTCGGAAGGCTCAAAAGGTTTTGGTGATGCGATGATAAACTGCACTAAACCTTCGGCATCTTTTATATTTTGAGAATGTAATGCATTCATCGATAAGGCTTGCGGAAACGGTGGTGTAACAGGCTCCGCGAAATAGCGATCGGCATTCATAATATTTTTTAGTAAATCAGATTGTTTGTTATTCATAAATAATATCCTTACACAGTTATACCTCTCCCATTAAAGTCTAATTAAGTGAAAATCTAGAGACTAAAATTTATTAACATCATGACAGCCATAACATTGCGTTAACAAATTGTGTGGTCTTTAAGCGAAATTCAATGTTATATGATATGTTTAATAAATAACCTTACCTATTTTGATAGTTTAAACATGCTGTCAGTATAAAAATAAGAAGGAGGAGCTATGTCGTTACGTTTGAAAAAAGAGAGTCATTCCACGCTCTTAGTCGGATCTCAAGAATATGAGTATTACCGTCTTTCAGAAGTTGCTCGCCAATTAGGCGATATTACCCGTCTTCCTAAATCTCTGAAGGTGTTACTAGAAAACTTAGTGCGTTATCTCGACAATGATACTGTTGTTGAAGAGGACATTAAGGCGTTAGTTGAGTGGCAAAAAACAGCGCATGCATCACGTGAAATTGCTTATCGACCTGCAAGGGTTCTTATGCAAGATTTTACCGGTGTGCCTGCGGTCGTTGATTTAGCAGCTATGCGTGAAGCAGTGAAATCTTTGGGTGGGAAAGTGGATAAAGTCAATCCACTATCACCTGTTGATTTAGTTATTGACCACTCTGTTATGGTTGATGAATATGCCAGTAAAAATGCGTTTGCTGAAAACGTGGAAATTGAAATGGAGCGTAACTATGAACGTTACCTTTTTTTACGTTGGGGACAGCAATCCTTTGAACGCTTTCGTGTCGTACCACCAGGTACAGGAATTTGTCATCAGGTAAACCTTGAATACTTAGGCAAAGCTATTTGGTCTGAAGCCCAAAATGGACGCCATGTGGCTTATCCCGATACCTTAGTTGGCACAGATTCTCATACCACAATGATCAACGGTCTTGGTGTTCTAGGTTGGGGGGTAGGTGGCATTGAAGCGGAAGCCGCAATGTTAGGTCAACCTATCTCCATGTTAATTCCTGATGTTGTTGGCTTTAAACTAACAGGAAAATTGCGTGAAGGGATCACCGCAACTGATCTGGTTTTAACCGTTACACAGATGTTACGTGCTCATGGTGTGGTGGGTAAATTTGTAGAATTCTACGGAGATGGCCTAGCGTCATTACCTTTAGCCGATCGTGCAACAATAGCGAATATGTCGCCAGAGTATGGTGCGACCTGTGGATTCTTCCCAATAGATGATATCACTCTTGATTATTTACGTTTAACAGGTCGTGAAGAACAAGAGATTGCACTAGTTGAAGCTTATAGCAAAGAGCAGGGTTTATGGCGACATACAGGCGATGAACCTATCTTTACGTCAACATTATCGCTAGATATGGGAACTGTTGAAGCAAGCCTTGCTGGGCCTAAACGTCCTCAAGATAGAGTTAATCTACTGAGTGTACCAAAAGCATTTAAAGCGGCAGTAGAGCTTGAAACTAATAAGAAACCACTGTCACACTTTCCTCAAGTAAAAATTGATGATTATCCTGCGTTTGAATTAACTGATGGTGCTGTCGTTATTGCGGCGATCACATCATGTACTAATACATCAAACCCTAATGTTTTAATGGCAGCCGGATTACTGGCTAAAAATGCGGTCGAAAAAGGATTGCAGCGTAAACCTTGGGTTAAGTCTTCTTTGGCTCCAGGCTCTAAAGTGGTCACGGATTATCTTAATCTTGCAGGATTAACCCCTTATCTTGATGAGTTAGGATTTAACCTTGTGGGATATGGTTGCACAACATGTATTGGTAACTCTGGGCCTTTATTGGCACCGATTGAACGTGCAATTAAGGATAATGATTTAACTATTGCGGCGGTATTATCCGGTAACCGTAACTTTGAAGGTCGAATTCATCCCTTAGTGAAAACCAACTGGCTAGCATCACCACCTTTAGTGGTTGCTTATGCTTTATCTGGAAATATGAATATTGATCTCACTAAAGAGCCATTAGGTAAAGATAAACAGGGTAATCCCGTTTATTTAAAAGATATTTGGCCTGATAGTAAAGCGATTGCTGATGCTGTTGAGAAAGTTAAAACAGAAATGTTCCATAAAGAGTACTCCGCTGTGTTTGAAGGTGATGAGACATGGAAATCACTGAAAACACAAGATACTCCTGTCTATGATTGGCAACCTGATTCTACCTATATTCGACATCCTCCTTTCTTTGAAGGAATGTCAAAAACGCCAGTACCAATTAAAGATATTCATCAAGCCAGTATTTTGGCTATTTTAGGTGATTCGGTGACAACTGATCACATCTCACCTGCGGGTAATATTAAGGCGGATAGTCCAGCGGGGCGTTATTTGCGTGAACACGGTGTCGAGCCGAAAGATTTTAACTCTTATGGCTCAAGACGCGGTAATCATGAAGTCATGATGCGAGGTACATTTGCTAATATTCGCATTCGTAACGAAATGGTACCGGGAGTAGAAGGTGGTTTTACCAAACATATTCCAACGGGTGAAACACTGGCTATTTATGATGCCTCAATGCGTTATCAACAAGAAAATACGCCATTGGCGATTATTGCAGGTAGTGAATATGGTTCAGGCTCTAGCCGAGACTGGGCAGCGAAGGGGACGCGTTTATTAGGTGTGCGAGTCGTTATTGCAGGCTCTTTTGAACGTATTCATCGTTCTAACTTAATCGGTATGGGAGTTCTACCTTTAGAGTTTCCTAAAGGGGTAACTCGCCAAACATTGGGCTTAAAAGGTGATGAGAAAATTGAGATCACAGGGCTTAATGAATTAACACCGAGCCAAGATATAGCAGTTAATATTACTTTCGCAGATAATCACACTGAAACCATTATGGCGCGTTGCCGTATTGATACTCAAACTGAATTAGCCTATTTCCAACATGGTGGCATATTGCATTATGTTATTCGTAATATGCTTTAATTAGGTTTAGTTGTAATAAATATAACGCCTCATTATAAAAATAATGGGGCGTTATATTCCTCGTATAGATATCGTTTTAGATGATGCTTGGTATTTTGAAAGAAGATCTGATGCTAAATAGAGCTTCTATCACCAACCCTGAACCGCACCGCCGTTAAAAATGGTTTCGGCAGCGGTGGCAACTTCGGGTGATTGGTAAGCCTTAATAAAATCCCGCACATTATCAGCGTCTTTATTATCTTCTCTTGTCACAATAATATTGGTGTAAGGCGAGTTTTTATCTTCAATAAAAATACTGTCTTTGGTTGGAGATAAATTAATTTGTTGGATGTAAGTTGTACTGATAATAGCGACAGTCACCTTAGGATCGTTTAAAACTCGCGGTAATTGTGCGCCTTCTAGCTCCATAATTTTAAGTTTAAGTGGATTATCAATAATATCGATAGCCGTAGGCAATAAACCACTGTTTGGTTTTAACGTAATCAGCTTTTCTTTATCTAATAATAGTAATGCTCGACCTAAATTGGTGGGATCGTTAGGAACAGCAATGGTATCGCCTGATTTTAACTCTGAAGGATGCTTAATTTTTGTTGAATAGCCCGCCATAGGAAAAACAAAGGTATTACCAACAGCCACTAAATTGTAACCACGAGATTGATTATCTTGGGCAAGAAAAGGGCGATGTTGAAAAACATTGGCATCAAGCTCTTTATTTGCTGTGGGATCGTTAGGTAATAAAGAACCACTGAAACTTACCAATTCAACCTCTAAGCCATATTTTTCTTTGGCAACTTTTTTGGCAACTTCAGCCACATCTTGTTCAGCACCATTAATCACACCAACCTTGATTGAATAGCTGGTTTTATCGCTATTATCACAGCCCGTTAATAACGTTCCTGCTAATAATAGCGCGCCGAAAATCCTACCAGAAAAATGTAATGGCATAATGCATTCCTATTAAAATTTATTTATTAATAAATAAATTAGAATAAGATAGATAGTCAATGAAATCGCATATGACAATTTTTCACATGATATAATTTAATGATGAAAGAGCGGTAAAAAGAACAATATATAAGTAAAGAAAAATAGATAAAGAATGAATTCACAAGGTAATAGAGTAAAAGTAATCAATAAAAAATCCGAGCTATTTAGGCTCGGATTTGAAAATAATTAATGCTGTGTTGTTACTTTATTATTGCGCTTTCTTAAATAAAAGATGGCCCATTTTATCGGCTTTAGTATCAAGATAATGCGCATTGCTTGGATTACGTCCGACGATCAATGGCACTCGCTCGATAACATTAATGCCTGCGGCTTTCATGATTTCAATTTTCTTCGGATTATTGGTTAATAACCGAACTTCATGAACATCCAATAGGTTATACATGTCAGCACAAAGGGTAAAATCGCGTTCGTCAGCTTTAAAACCTAACTCGAGGTTCGCTTCAACGGTATCTAATCCTTTATCTTGTAATGCATAAGCGCGTATTTTATTTAGTAATCCAATATTTCGGCCTTCTTGGCGATGATAAAGTAATACGCCACGACCCGCTTTGCTGATTTGTGAAAGCGCAGCTTCAAGTTGGAAACCACAATCACAACGTAGGCTAAATAAAGCATCACCCGTTAAGCACTCTGAATGAATACGAGATAATACAGGCTCTGAGCCTGAAATATCGCCATAAACAAGGGCGACATGATCTTTTCCTGTTGCGATTTCTTCAAAACCAACCATTAAAAACTCACCAAAAGGAGTAGGTAGTTTTGCTTCTGCGATACGTCTTAATTTCATTATTTTTGACTCATAATTTCAGGTGAAACTCTCGTTCAAGATTATACACTTTATAACGAGAACAAAGAGAAATAAAACACTGAAATGCTTCCATGTCTGATAGGCAAGGAAATGGGGTAACACACACTTATAAATTCACACCACTACAAATTATCAGATTTTGCGCCTTCTTGCATAATGATTTATTGCTAAACTAGCATCGATTATACTAATTACCTTTAAGCATGAGCGAAAGACAATGTTTGTATTTAACAAGGGGCAATATATTGAATAAGCAGATAACTAAATTAATTTTATTAGGCAGTATATTGCTCTTAATCATACCGAGTGTTGTGTTGGTATTGGATTGGAAATGGCAACCTACCGACCACCCTTTAGGCGGTATAAGTACATTATGGATAGCAGATAGTGCAGCAAAACCTTGGGGGGCAGTGACTATTATTGCTTTTCTAGTACTGCTTTTTATGGTTTTAAAATTAAAGCGTAACCATTTCATTCAATTAGCGGTAATAATTATTGCTACACTGGCTATTGGGCAATTAATAAAAGTTGCGGTTAAAAACACAGCAAAAGAGCCTCGTCCTTATGTTGTTTGGGTTAGTGAAAATTTGCACATCAGCTCTGAAACTTTTTATCAAGTTTCAAGACCAGAACGAGAACAATTGCTTCAAAATGGATTAGCCAATTCACCAGTGATCCCTGAATGGCAACTTAAACATTGGAAAGCTGAAACAGGTTATGCTTTTCCGTCGGGTCATAGCTTATTTTCTGCTACACTCGCATTATTTGTTTTTGTCCTTTTTATGTTGCGTCGTCATTATTTTTTAGCGTCACTCGGGTTATTATGGGGAATTGATGTCACGGTAGGGCGTATTGTATTAGGAATGCACTGGGCATCTGATGTGATTGTCGGTATTCTTATCAGTACAGTGCTGGTTTGGTGTGCATTTAAGGTGATTGAGCGACGTTTATTGCTCAAATCCTGACAATAGCCCTTATTTTTGAGATACAGAATGTCTTTTTCGATATTTATGTGAAAAAATATACGAAAATCAGATGATTCTAAGAAATCACTTTCTTTGTGCGCAGTGAAAATGCTACCTTTATCTGTCTACTAAAGAAAAGAGAATAAAAAAGGAAATAATGTGAAAAAAGTCCTACTTTTTATTTTGGTTATTCTTGTTCTTGCCATCGTGGTGATTGCCATGACTTTAGGCACAAATAACGATCAGGTAGTCACATTTAATTACCTTATTGCTCAAGGTGAATATCGTATTTCTACCTTGTTAGCTACCCTGTTTGGTGTGGGCTTTGTACTTGGCTGGATTGTAAGTGGTGTTTTTTATCTACGTGTACGCTTATCACTAGGCCGTGCAAAACGTAAAATTAAACGTCTTGAAAGCGCCCAAACAAAACAAGAAAACCAAGAAAGTCGCCCAACGGTTGCTTCTGCTACGAAATAAGGACGATAGCTGATGCTAGAATTGCTGTTTCTGTTATTACCTGTCGCTGCGGCTTACGGCTGGTATATGGGGCGTCGTGGCGCTCAACAGGACAAACAGCAGAACGCCGATCGCCTGTCACGTGAGTATGTGGCGGGTGTTAACTTTTTACTTTCTGATCAACAAGATAAAGCTGTTGATCTTTTCCTCGAAATGCTTAAAGAAGATAGCTCCGCTTTTGAGGCCCATCTTACTTTAGGTAATCTTTTCCGCTCTCGTGGCGAAGTTGAACGAGCTATTCGTATCCACCAATCGTTAATGGAGAGTGCTGCACTTTCCTTTGAACAGCGTCTACTTGCTGTTCAACAGTTAGGTCGTGACTATGTGGCGGCGGGCGTTTACGATCGTGCTGAAAATATGTTTCAGCAACTTATTGATGAACAAGAATTTCGTCAAAGTGCGCTACAATCTTTGCTTGCCATTTACCAGTTAACCAGCGATTGGGGTAAAGCCATAGAAACGGCTGAAAAATTGGTGAAGCTAGGTCAGCATGAATTAAAAGAACAAATTTCACATTTTTATTGTGAATTAGCACTTCAAGAAATGAGCAGTGATAATCTTGATAATGCACTGAATTTGTTACAAAAAGCAGGGCAAATGGATCCACTTTGTGCCCGTGTTTCAATTATGTATGGTCGTATCTATATTGCTCGTGATGATAAACAAAAAGCTATTGATGTTTTAATGAAAGTCATTGAGCAAGACAAAGAGATGGTCAGTGAAACCCTGCCGATGCTTTTTGAATGTTTCCAATCTCAAGGCGATACTTCTCGTTGGGAAACTTATTTACGTCAATGTGTAGACAGTAATTGTGGTGCGATTGCTGAACTTTATCTTGCTGACATTATTGAAGCTAAAGAAGGTATTGAAGCGGCTCAGTTATACATTAATCGCCAATTAGAGCGTCATCCAACCATGCGCCTGTTCTATCGTTTAATGCGTTACCACTTAGCAGAAGCGGAAGAAGGACGCGCCAAAGAGAGCCTTATCTTATTGCGCTATATGGTTGGTGAACAAATTCGCACAAAACCAGATTATCGTTGCCATAAATGTGGTTTTACCTCTCATGCATTATATTGGCATTGTCCATCCTGTCGTTCATGGGATACCGTTAAACCTATTCGCGGTTTAGATGGTCAGTGACGATGTCACTTTTTTAATAGTCTCTTTATAAATAAAGGCCCTAAAATGTCATTTCATTGTGATAAAAAATCGCCCGAGCTTACCTGCGCGCCCGTTATTGTGGCACTAGACTATGAAGATCAAAAAAGTGCATTAGATTTTGCACAGCGTATCGATCCCTCATCTTGTCGTTTAAAAATTGGTAAAGAGATGTTTACCCGTTTTGGACCTCAATTTGTCACTCAGTTACAAAAAGAAGGGTTTGATATTTTCTTAGATTTGAAATTCCATGATATTCCCAATACCGTTGCAAGAGCTGTCGCCGCCGCTGCTGATTTAGGTGTATGGATGGTCAATGTACATGCAAGTGGTGGAAGTCGTATGATGCGTGCTGCCAAAGAGAGCCTTACCGCCTTTGGTAAAGATGCACCACTTTTAACGGCAGTGACTGTACTTACCAGTATGGACCAATCTGATTTAATTGAATTGGGAATAACATTGACGCCTGCAGAACAAGCTGAACGTTTAGCGTTACTGACAAAATCTTGTGGTCTTGATGGTGTTGTCTGCTCTGCGCATGAAGCAACGCGCTTTAAACAAGTTTGTGGTGATGATTTCTTATTAGTCACTCCAGGTATTCGCCCAGCAGGAAGTGATGTTGGCGATCAGCGTCGCGTAATGACACCAGAGCAAGCTATTGCAGCTGGTGTTGATTATATGGTGATTGGTCGTCCTATCACGCGTAGCGATAATCCTCTTGAAACACTGCAACAAATTAATCGTTCTATACAAGGTATGTAATTTAACATGGATAATAACTCTCGTTTGGTTTATTCCACCGATGCGGGTCGCATAAAAGAAGAAGAGCAAAAGCCTGTTCGTCCTGCCGGTGATGGTATTGTGCGTATTCAACGCCAAACTAGTGGACGCAAAGGTAAAGGTGTTTGCGTTGTTTCAGGTATCGATCTGGATGATACAGAGTTAGCCAAACTGGCGGCCGAACTGAAGAAAAAATGTGGTTGTGGTGGTAGTGTAAAAGACGGCTTAATTGAGATCCAAGGCGATAAGCGTGATTTAATTAAATCGCTGTTAGAAGCCAAAGGAATGAAAGTTAAACTTGCTGGTGGCTGATTTATTTAGCTAGATAGCAACGAAATTAATCATAGTGCGCTGATTTTCCATTGAGATTAGCGCATTTTTATTGTCATATAAGAAATGTCTTTTTAAAGGTATTTTATGAAAGCGCATTTGATGATTGTTGCACTGTTATATTCTTCTGCGCTTTTTGCAGAAAACAAGACTGAGAATATAGTTGTTCATGATAAATATTGCTCTTCGCCAGAGCAAACAATGGATGAAGTCTTTGAGAATGGGGCATTAACCTATTGTGTTTATGCAGATCTTTCAATTGCAGATGCTTATAAAAAATATGTCAGTGAGCATGATGAAGATTATCTTGTAAAAACCATTAAGGTGAACAATGACATCCAAAAAGAGTATACAAAAGATGGTGTTTCTGTTGATTATAAGTGGGAAAGTGCGAAGAAATTAATGATAGAACAACAGTTTTCAGGTGGTTTTACGGAGTTTTTGCTAGAAGAAGATAAGAAAGGCACGAAAATCACAATTACGGGATATCCTGATTAATTGTTAGTAAAACAGCGAAGTTTATAAGTAAGATTATAGGTGACAATGTCACCTATTTTTTTGCATTTCATTTTATACTTTCTCATCTATTTTTAGATATTTCACTGGCACTGAAAGTGTTAGCCAAACACCATTATCAGCCTGATAAAACTCAAAACCTTCATTAAACATTTTTTCACTATCCACCGTTAAAACAATGGCTTTTCCATGACGATCACCAACATTCACGGCTGTTTTATAATCTTGTGAAAGGTGAACATATTGACGACCATTAGGAATTAAACCTTGCTCAAAAATACTGTCGATAAAGCGAGTTGCTGTACCGTGAAAAAGCATTTTAGGGGGAGTAATAGCTTGGTAATCAATTGTGGTTTTAAGTGAATGGCCTTGAACTGCACGAATAAAAAGTCCGTTTTCTGAAATAGCAAAACGCTTTTTATCATTGGTTTCTACAACGTCTTTAATTAATTCAAGGGTTAGCGCTGTTCCATTTTTCTGTGCTAAAGGGATTAATTTTGATATTTCTCCCCATCCTTGGTCATCTAACGTTAAACCGATGCTTTCAGGGGCGTGACGTAAGATATAACTTAAAAAACGACTAATTTGTACTTTGTCTTTCATTGATTTAATCCATTTATTAACTATTCAATTTATGATGCAAGAGAAAATTCCCATGCAACATAAAAACATTTCCTTTCTTTTTAATGCTCTTTTTTATCGCTAGTTTAAAAATTATAGGTATAAAAAAGCTGATAGCTCAAAACGAACTATCAGCCTTATTGTATACCGATTTAAGTCCTATTAGATAGGACGAGCGACAATATTACGAGTTTCCAGTTTTACATCTTCAATGCGAACAGGAATGACATCATTGAGTTTATACGCGGTTTCGCCTTTCACAATAACAGTACCTGTCTCTTGGCTACATTGGATTTCGTCACGTACAGCATGTAAGAATGGTGCAGGAATAAAGGCTACAGCACCATTTTCAACTAGGCGAACACGTACACCACCACGAGTAATATCGATAATTTCTGCATTAAATGGTGTTTCAGTGCCAGCAAAAGGTTTTAAGAAACGAGCATATAACCAATCGCCCACATCACGTTCAGCCATACGGTTAGCACGGCGACGCTCTGCAATACGAATGCCATCTTCTTCTTGCGGTTTTTCAGCGCTTTCTTTGCTGATAATCGCTTTGAGTAAACGGTGATTTAAAATATCACTGTATTTACGAATTGGTGAAGTCCATGTTGCATAAGCTTCTAACCCCAAGCCAAAGTGAGGGCCTGGCTCTGCTTTGATTTCAGCAAAGTTCTGGAAGCGACGAATACGGCTATCAAGGAATTGATTTGGCTGATTATCAAGTTCACGACGCAATTGGCAGAAGCCTTCAAGCGTTAACAAACTTTCAGATGTCGTTTCAATACCGTTATCTTTTAAGGTTTGTACGACTTGATCGATATAAAGTGGATCAAAGCCTGTATGAACGTTGTAAACGCCAAAGCCTAAGTTTTTCGCCAGCACCTTTGCCGCACAGATATTGGCGGTGATCATCGCTTCTTCAACAATGCGGTTTGCG
This sequence comes from Proteus sp. ZN5, assembly GCF_011046025.1. Classification (GTDB taxonomy): domain Bacteria; phylum Pseudomonadota; class Gammaproteobacteria; order Enterobacterales; family Enterobacteriaceae; genus Proteus. Next base: position 2,939,017 of record NZ_CP047639.1, on the reverse strand, counting down.
ATACGGCGTTTTTCTGCCACGATATCTAAAACATTACCGCCTTCATCAAGAATAAAACGGTAATCTGGGCGTTCTTTAAAGACCAGAGCATGTTTTTCACGCCATTCATGACGTTTTTCACACATCTCTTTTAATAACATTACTTGCTCATGAACTATTTCATTTTCAGGTTGCCATTGTGAACTTTCACCTTCTAACCAATCTGAAATGTTGTCATAAACCAGCTTAGCTTTTGATTCTACCCATGCAGAGTAAAAATGAATATCTTCAAGCAGAGCGCCATCTTCAGTGATGCTGACTTGGCAAACTAATGCAGGGCGTTTTTCATTAGGGCGTAATGAGCAAATGTTATCTGATAGCTCACGAGGCAACATTGGGATATTAAAGCCTGGTAGATAATTAGTCAGCGCACGTTGTGCCGCAACTTTATCTAATTCACTATTTGGCAGAATATAAGCCGTTGGATCGGCGATTGCGATAAATAGCGTTAATTGACCATTCTCTTCTTTACGAATAAAGAGCGCATCATCCATATCTTCTGTTGATGCACTATCAATAGTGACAAAGGAGAGAGAAGTCAGGTCTTCACGAGGCAAAGTATCATGTAATGTCAGCACTTCGTTACCCATTTCAGGCGCATTACGTTCAAGTTGATGACGCATTAAGGTCACCCACCAAGGCGCAAAGTGATCATCTTTATCCGTGATATAGTCGGTTATTTCTGCCTGAAAACCTTTATCACCTTTATTAAGAGGGTGACGACGCATTACAGCAACAACCCAATCTTGATCAACAAAGCTATGTGTTAAGCCTTGAGCTGGGCGACAAGGAATAGCGTCTTTTAAAAGAGGGTGGTCTGGAATTATCCACAGACGGTTATCACCTTCTTTTTTCTGAATACGGCCGACAAAACGTGTTAAGAAAGGTTCGACTAACTCTTCGGGTTCAACCGACTCTTTATCGCCGTTTGTATGAACGGCAGCAATAACTTTGTCGCCGTGCATCACTTTTTTCATTTGCGGAGGGGGAATAAAATAGCTTTTCTGACCATCAACTTCAAGGAAGCCAAAGCCTTTATCTGTTCCCTTTACAAGGCCTTCCACGCGCGGTGTCTGGGCATGGAGTTGCTGTTTTAGCTGTGCAAGCAGCGGATTGTCTTGAAACATATTTTTCCGGAAAGTCGGCAGTTTTAATAATAAAAGTGGGCAATAGTTTTATTCGATTGTGTGTAGTGACGCAAGTAATATTGCATCAGAAAAACAGACAAATCGGCAAAAAATTATTCAGGATCTGTTTTTTCTTTAAATTCACAAAGATCTTCAATAATACAAGAGCCACACCGTGGTTTTCGTGCAATACAGGTATAACGACCATGAAGAATAAGCCAATGGTGACAGTCAACTTTAAATTCTGCCGGAACAACCTTTAACAGTTTTTGTTCAACTTCATTGACATTTTTACCTGGGGCGAAACCTGTGCGATTACTCACTCTAAAGATATGTGTATCGACAGCGATTGTTGGCCAGCCAAATGCGGTGTTTAAAACGACATTGGCTGTTTTGCGACCGACGCCGGGTAAGGCTTCTAGGGCTTCTCTGTTTTCAGGAACTTCACTGTTATGTTTATCGACTAAGATTTGACACGTCTTAATCACATTTTCAGCTTTAGTATTATATAGACCGATGGTTTTAATGTATTTCTTAAGACCATCGACACCTAAAGTCAGTATCGCCTGTGGCGTATTGGCAACAGGGTAAAGCTTAGCTGTTGCCTTATTAACACTCACATCGGTGGCTTGTGCAGAGAGTAATACGGAGATCAATAGTTCAAACGGAGAGTCAAATTTTAGCTCTGTCGTTGGTTGCGGATTGTCATCGCGCAACCGAGTTAGAATTTCAATACGTTTTGCTTGATTCATTATGCTCACAAATTAATTTTTAGCGATATGACTACCACAGCCTTGTTCTTTTTCGTAAGTTTTAGTTGTCGAAGTGCTGCGCTTTTTCTGTCTTTCATCAATTAGGTATTTTGCTGCTAACATAAAGCCTAAGCCGATAAAAGCACCCGGTGGCAAAATAGCGAGTAAGAAGGGTGAGTCTAAATGTACTATCTCAACTCTTAATACTTGCGCCCATTCACCTAATAGTAAATCAGCCCCGTCAAATAATGTACCGTTACCTAATACTTCACGTATAGCACCTAAAACAAAGAGTGCGGCAGTTGCGCCTAATCCCATCGCTAGACCATCAATAGCTGAAGGAAAAACTTCATTCTTAGCCGCAAAAGCTTCAGCACGACCAATAACAATACAGTTAGTGACGATCAATGGAATGAAGATCCCTAAAGATTGATATAAGCCATAGGCGTATGCGTTGATCAGTAATTGCACAGCACTGACGACTGACGCAATTATCATAACATAAATTGGGATACGAATTTCAGAAGGAACCCAACGACGTAAGCTAGAAACGGCCACATTTGTGCAAAGTAGGACTAATGTTGTCGCAATACCTAAGCCTAAGGCGTTTGTTGCTGTTGAGGAAACCGCCAGTAAAGGGCACAACCCAAGTAATTGCACTAAAGCTGAGTTGTTTTTCCATAACCCTTGAGAAAAGAGCTCTTTAATTGAGTTCATATTAATTTGCCTCACAGACAGAGAGTGTATCCAATTTCTCTGGTAAAGATTGTATTAACCACGCAGTACGCTTTGATGAGTTGACGACAGCGCGAGGGGTGATCGTCGCACCCGTAAATTGATCAAAATCTCCGCCATCTTTTTTTACTGCCCAGTGCGGATCGTTTTCACTAGAAATGAATCTATTACTCAGTGTCGTGATCCAATCCGAAATACGTGTTTCAATTTTATCACCCAGCCCCGGAGTTTCATTATGAGCAGTAACACGCACACCAAGGACATTTCCTTTAAAGTCGGCACCCACAAGAAGCTCAATGGCACCTGAATATCCATCGGGTGCAGTAGATTCTAATGCGGCAGCAACAGGTTTACCGTCTAAACGGGCAACATAAACTTTATGGGGCTTGGTATTACCTAACTCTGGTGCGGTAAGAAGATAGCAATCTTTAGAAAGCGAATTGTTATATATCGCTTTGGGGATCACTTGATCCAATAATTTTTGTTTCTCTAAGGCAACTTGCTCTGCAATGGTATCTGCTGTGAGGTGATAGACCACGGCGGTTAAGCCCGTAGTACAAGCAGCAAAGATAGCTAATGTGAGTCCATGGCGTTTTAAGATTTCGATCATCATTTTCTCCTTAGCATTAATGCCCGTAAACACGAGGGCGTGTATAGCTATCAATAAGAGGTACAGCGATATTGGCAAGTAATACAGAGAAAGCAACGGCATCTGGATATCCGCCATAAACACGGATAACCCAAACTAATAAACCAATCATTCCTGCATAAATTAAACGACCTTTAGGCGTTGTAGAGGCGCTAACTGGATCAGTGGCAATAAAAAATGCCCCTAACATGGTTGCTCCAGAGAAAATTTGTAATAGCGGTTGTGAGTAACGTGTAGGATCAATGCCCCAGCTAATAACCGAGCATAGTGCTAATACAGAAATCATCGCAACAGGGATATGCCAGCTAATAATGCGTTTATAAAGCAGAATTAATCCACCCACTAAATAAGCTACATTCACCCATTGCCAGCCAATGCCCGCAAATTCACCTTGTAAAATAGGTGTCGCTAACACTTCATCAATAGAGTGAGTTAATAAGCCTGTTTTAAAGCTATCAAGAGGTGTTGCTTGTGTAATGCCATCAACAGAGCGTCTTAAATCTTCAAGCGTTAAACCAGATGATGTATGTCCCGTAAAGAAGATACTTAAACTATCCATTACATTGTAAGAGACAGCTTGTAATTCAACCGGAGGCATCCATGATGTCATTTGTACTGGGAATGAGATCAGTAAAACCACATAACCCACCATTGCTGGATTAAATGGATTTTGTCCTAAGCCACCATAAATATGTTTTGCGATAACAATGGCAACAAAAGTACCTAACACAATGATCCACCACGGTGCTAAAGGTGGAATACTAATGGCGAGTAATACGCCAGTTAGCAACGCTGAATTGTCTTTCAGATACAGTAAAGGATCTTCTTTTTTGAGCTTTACGCAGAGTGTTTCAGTGACAAGCGCTACGATAATCGCTAACACAATTTGGTAAATGGTTCCTAGGCCAAAAAAATAGATCTGGCTTAAGATCCCCGGCAGTGCTGCTAATGTTACCCATAGCATAACTTGGCTGGTGGACTGCTGATTATGCGTAAAAGGTGAACTCGCAATTTTTAATTTACTATTGTTATTTTGTATTGGTCTGAATTTCATCTGTGATTAATCCAAGGTAACTTCTTCTTTAGCTCGACGTTTTTCGGCTTCTTTTTTCGCTTTTACTCTGGCAATGGCGGCAGCAACGGCAGCTTTGCGTGGATCAACTTCTTCCGTTTCAGCATTTTGAGCAGAGGCATTATCAATGGTTATTTCTGCTTGAGCTTGTTGAGCTTCTTTTTTTGCTTTTACTCTGGCAATAGCGGCAGCAACGGCAGCTTTGCGTGGATCAACTTCTTCCATTTCAGCATTTTGAGCAGAGGCATTATCAATTGTTGTTTCTACTGGAGCTTGTTGAGCTTCTTTTTTTGCTTTTACTCTGGCAATAGCGGCAGCAACAGCAGCTTTACGTGGATCGACTTCTTCCACTTCGGCATTTTGAACTGGGGCTTCTGCGGTTGATGATGCTTCAGAAGCTTGCTGTGCTTTTTTAGCTTTAACACGCGCTAATGCAGCAGCAACAGCAGCTTTGCGTGGATCAACTTCTTCCATTTCAGCATTTTGAGCAGAGGCATTATCAATTGTTGTTTCTACTGGAGCTTGTTGAGCTTCTTTTTTTGCTTTTACTCTGGCAATAGCGGCAGCAACAGCAGCTTTACGTGGATCAACTTCTTCCGTTTCAGCATTTTGAGCAGAGGCTTCATCAATTGTTGTTTCTACTGGAGCTTGTTGAGCTTCTTTTTTTGCTTTTACTCTGGCAATAGCGGCAGCGACAGCAGCTTTACGCGGATCAACTTCTTCCACTTCAGCATTTTGAATAGGGGCTTCTGTGGTTGATGATGCTTCAGAAGCTTGCTGTGCTTTTTTGGCTTTAACACGCGCTAATGCGGCAGCGACAGCAGCTTTACGTGGATCAGCATCTTCACTCTCACTTGTTATATTCTCACTTGAGGTTTCTAGTGCTTTTTGCTGTGCTAATTTAGCGGCTTGTTTTGCTCTGACTTCCTCTTTACGTTTTTTACGTGCAGCAATCGCGGCTGCATTATCTGGCTCTTCACCCGCTTTAACAGAAATAATTTTGCCAATACTTTGTTTGGCTTTTACGCGAGAAAGTGCAGATTGAACTTCACTGTGATCTTCATCATCAAGTTTAACTGCAGCACGTTGATGTCTAGCTTCACGCTCCAGTTTTTCGCGTTCCATACGTATTTTTTTCGCTTCAAAACGTGCTTTAGCCTCAGCCGCGCGTTTTGCTTCCGCATCAATTTCACGTATTTCTGCTTTTTCTTGGCGATAGTATTGAACTAGCGGAATATTACTTGGGCAAACAAACGCACAAGCACCACATTCAATACAATCAAATAAATTATGTTGTTGTGCTTTCTCATGCTCTTTACCTTTACTAAACCAGTAAAGTTGTTGAGGTAATAAACCACTAGGGCAAGCATCAACACAATGACCACAACGGATACAGGCTTCTTCAAGGTTATCTGTATCCATTTCTTCGGCAGAAGGGATAAGTAAGCAGTTGGTTATCTTAATAACAGGGGCATTTAAGTCTGGTAAGGTAAAGCCCATTAATGGCCCACCCATAATCACCATCTGTTCAGAGCCTGCAACAAAACCCGCTTGTTTTAGTAATGAGTAAATTGGCGTACCTAAACGAGCCCAAAAGTTACCCGGTGTTTTAGCGCCATTACCTGTGACTGTGACAACACGTTCAATTAATGGCTCATCATCAATAATGGCACGTTTGATGGCAACAACCGTACCTACGTTTTGCATCAAAACGCCAATATCAGATGAACGTCCTCCTGATGGAACTTCTTTACCGGTTAAGATCTTGGTTAGTTGTTTAGCACCACCTGATGGGTATTTAGTTGGGATGACTCGAATGAAAATACGTTTCTCATCAGGTACAGCACTTAAGGCATTTTTTAATGACTCGATGGCTTCAGGCTTATTGTCTTCAATACCAATTAACACTTCATCTGGAGAGAGTAGGTGAATTAAGACCTGACATCCAGCAATCACTTCATCAGCATGTTCTTGCATTAAGCGATCGTCTGCTGTGATATAAGGCTCACACTCTGCTGCATTGATGATGAGCGTCTTAACGAGGTCGCCACCACCTTTTAATTTTGATGCAGTTGGGAATCCCGCGCCCCCTAATCCTGCAATACCTGCTTCATGGATACGGTTAAGTAACGTATCTCTACTTTCTGATTGGTAATCGATGATAGGTGATTTCTCTCGCCATTCATCTTTACCATCAGATTGAATTCTTACCGCAACTTCAGGTAATCCAGAAGGGTGAGCACTTGGAAAAGGTTCTATTGCAGTAACCGTACCAGAGATAGATGCATGAACAGGTAATGTTCTGCCAACTCCTTTTGTTAACGGTTGTCCTTTTAAAACATGCTCACCTACGCTGACACAAAGTTGCCCCGGTACACCTAAGTGCTGATGTATAGGAATAATCACTTCATCAGGTAATTGCGCGATACGCATTGGTGTACGACTTGACTGTAATTTCATTTCAGGGGGATGAATACCGCCTTTAAAATCCCAGATTTTATCTTTTTTAAATAACGAAAAGAGATTAAACATGAGCGTTATCCTCCGCCTTTAATGACGGTTCATCTTCAGGTGTTTCTTCTGGCTCTGCTGGAATGTTTTTTACAGGGATTGTATTTAAATCCCATTTCCAGTTTGAGGTTGTGACTTTGACAGGGACCAAGGTGATACAATCAGTAGGGCAAGGAGGTACACATAAGTCACATCCAGTACATAAGTCTTCAATAACGGTGTGCATAGCACGTGTGGCCCCTACAATGGCATCAACAGGGCACGCTTGAATACACTTAGTACATCCTATGCAATTATCTTCATCAATTAAGGCGACTTTTCTAATTGGATTTAATGCCTCTTCGTCACCATCAAGCGGTTGAGGATCAACCCCCATCAATTCAGCTATTTTTAACATCACCTGTTCGCCACCCGGTGCACAACGATTAATCATCTCACCATTGTTTGCAACCGCATCCGCATAAGGACGACACCCAGGATGGCCACATTGTCCGCATTGGCTTTGCGGTAATATTGCGTCAATTCTTTCGACAATAGGATCTTCTTCCACTTTAAAACGACGTGCGGAATATCCCAAAATTAGCCCAAAGATAAGACCTAGCGCACCAAGTACGCCAATTGCTATCCATAAAGAATTCATTACAGTTTCACCAAACCACTAAAACCCATAAAGGCGAGAGACATTAAACCTGCGGTAATTAAACCAATTGAAGCACCTTTAAATGGTGCAGGTACATTGGCAACGGCTAAGCGTTCTCTAATTGCAGCAAATAATACCATTACAAGAGAAAAACCAACGGCTGCACCAAAACCATAAACGGCAGATTGCATAAATGTGTGGGCTTGATTGATATTTAATAATGCCACACCTAATACAGCGCAGTTTGTGGTAATTAAAGGTAAGAAGATCCCTAATAAACGATAGAGTGTCGGGCTTGTTTTTCTTACGACCATTTCAGTGAATTGTACAACTACTGCAATAACTAAAATAAAGCTCAGTGTGCGTAAATAAAGTAAGTCCAAAGGAACTAAAATAAAATTATCCATCAGCCAAGAACTAATCGAGGCGAGAGTCATAACAAAGGTTGTCGCAAATCCCATACCAATCGCGGTTTCTAATTTTTTTGATACACCCATAAATGGGCATAAACCAAGGAATTTGACGAGTACAAAGTTATTCACCAATACGGTGCCGACGAATAGAAGCAAGTAATCAGTCATTGTTATGCCAAAATTGTTAAACAGAGAAACAAAAAGCCTCCTGAAATAAAGAGGCTAAACAAGCGTATATAATATCAAGGGTAAAGGTGTGAAGTTATCGAACTTGTGTGAAAGTTTCACGAACACGTTTAGAGTACTTGATATAAGGCACAAAGCAGACGGTAGAGAAAACAGACCATAGAAGGGATTGTAATGCTGTTTGATCGTCAACAGGCGCAAAGCCAAAGCTCTTAATTGCTAATAGCAAGTTGATAAGCAACCAAAAAATAAACAGACGCGGAAAGTTTTTAGCGCGATAAAAAAATTGCCTTAGTAGATAAAGCGTAAAACTAAACATCACCCATGTTGTTAACGCAGAGAGATACCAACTTGAGATCAAATGAAAAGGAAGCTGGTGGAGGATTGAAAAGTCTGAAAAATATTTAATAACATACAGAACAGACATCAACCCAGAACCAATAACTGACAAGATCATATAAGCCAATGGCGCAAGCAACCACCCTGTAATAGGCGCTTTTCCTGAAAGGTTATTCTGCGTGTTTGCTTTGAGATCAAATTTCATTAATTAATTATTCCTACTCGTATGTATAGAACTAAACGGGATATTATCACAAACTTTGTTATTATTTATTTAGCTACAAAAGTGAAAGTGATTTTTGTTAATAAAAAAGTATATAAAAATAGGATAGGGTTATGGCAATTAAACTCAATGTTGGAATTATCGGGTATGGTTATGCAAGTAAAACCTTTCATGCACCGCTAATAACAACAACCGAAGGTTTAAATCTTAGTGCAATCTCAAGCTCTGATGAAAATAAAGTTAAACAAGATTTTCCTCATATTACGGTTTATGCAGACCCTCAAGCACTTATTAATGATCCCTCAATAGACCTAATCATTATTCCAACACCGAATAATACTCACTATTCACTGGCTTCACAGGCTTTAGAAAAAGGTAAACATGTTATTGTTGATAAACCGTTTACACTGACACTGGAAGAAGCTGAAAAATTAACTCAGCAAGCAACAGATGCCGGCAAACTTCTTTCTGTTTTTCATAATCGTCGTTGGGATTCCGGTTTCTTAACCGTTAAAAAACTTTTAGCTGATAAAACTCTGGGTGATATCAGTGCATATGAAGCGCATTTTGATCGTTTTCGTCCAACGGTACGTCAACGTTGGCGAGAAGATGCAGGAATTGGTGGTGGGCTTTGGTACGATCTCGCACCTCATGTTCTTGATCAAGCGGTTTGCCTATTTGGTGAACCTAAAGCAATTACTGCGGATATTGCTCAATTACGTCCTAATGCAAAGAATGCCGATTATTTTCATGCATTACTAGAATATGACAATCTTAGAGTCGTTCTTCATGCCTCTATGCTAGTTGCGTCTCCAACGCCTATTTTTGCTATTCATGGAACAAAAGGCAGTTATGTTAAATATGGCCTAGATACTCAAGAAGACGCCTTAAAAGCAGGTTATCTCCCTAATCAAACTTATAACTGGGGAATGGATAGTCAAGATGGTGAGTTAACAACGCTATCAGAGTCTGGTGAGTTAGAGACAACCACACTTACTACACTTTCTGGTGATTATCCCGCTTACTATCAACAAATTTATCGTGCAATTACATTGGGTGAAGAAAACCCTGTTACGCCAATACAAGCAACAGCCATTATGCGTTTGATTGAAGCTGGCGAAATTTCTAATCGTTTAAAACAAACTATTACGCTATAAGCAAAAGGGAGCGTTAAATCTAATGTCTTGGTGGCAAAAACTAAAACTTGATCCTTTTCTCATGATTATGATTTGTGTGGTGACGCTAGCAACGCTACTACCCGCACAAGGCGATATTAAAGTCCTGTTCCAATATCTTACGACCGGTGCGATAGCTCTGCTGTTCTTCTTGCATGGAGCCAAGCTTTCTAGAGAGGCGATACTGGCAGGGCTTGGGCATTGGCGTTTACATCTTACGGTATTTGCGAGTACCTTTATTCTTTTCCCTATTTTGGGGCTAGGATTACAAGTTATTGTGCCTGAATGGATGTCACCGACTGTCTATATGGGTTTTTTATACCTTTGTGCGTTACCTGCAACAGTTCAATCTGCCATTGCCTTTACTTCTGTGGCTGGGGGAAATGTAGCGGCTGCTATTTGTAGTGCATCTGCGTCTAGTATTCTTGGTGTTTTCCTTTCACCAGTATTAGTCGGTTTTTTAATGCAAACACAAGGCTCTGCGGATGATTTCGACACGGCAGGGGCTATTCAATCAATCTTACTGCAACTGATGGTACCTTTTATTATTGGCCACTTATCACGACCTTTAATTGGACGTTGGGTTGATAAACATAAAAAATTAGTGAATAGAACGGATCGTTCTTCTATTTTGCTGGTGGTTTATGTCGCGTTTAGTGAGGCAGTTGTTGAAGGGATCTGGCATAAAATTGACGGTTGGTCGCTATTAACGATTGCCATAGTGAGTTGTATTTTGTTAGCGATTGTCATTTTTGTGAACGTGTATAGTGCAAGATTGCTTGGTTTTAATAAAGAAGATGAAATCACTATTGTTTTTTGTGGCTCTAAAAAGAGCTTAGCAAATGGTGTGCCTATGGCGAATGTGCTATTTCCTGCGGCGACTGTTGGGGTAATGTTATTACCATTAATGATATTCCATCAGATCCAATTAATGGTTTGTGCTGTGTTAGCACAGCGCTATGCTAATCAAGCGGAAAAGAAATAACGTATTTAAGCTGGTGGATAATTAATAATATTAATAAAATATTGATAATTAGATAAGTGAGAAAAAGCATCGATTTAATTTTTTATCGGTGCTTTTTTATTTGTTATAAAGGTCATCATTCTTGTTATGGCCGTTATTTTCTTTTTCATCGGCTAATGAAGATTGTTGAGATTTAAAGGGAAGTGGTAAGCCGAATACAAGATAAATTAAGAAAACAAAACCCATATTTAAATAGTCAGATTTATTATTTTTCGCATCAACCTTTAATTCACAATCGTTGGGTTCTAGCTGATCATTAATATTATATTTGCCTTGGTAAAGCTCATTAAGCATTGTTTGCGCTTGTTCAAATTCTTTATAGTTAACCAGTAGTTTTACGCCTCCAGTTGCTTGAGCATATACTTGGTTATTCCAAACAATATTTTCATCTAAAAGAATGGCATCAATACCTTCTGATTGAAGAAAACCCACTTCAATAGAAGCATCAATGGGTGATAGATATTGCGCTAATAATTTATATTGTCCCCTTGTCGGGTGAATGTTCCACATCGCTTTTCCTTAATGATAATTAAGATCTTGAAAATTAAGTTTAGCCTAAGCGCTGTTAATAATTCCATCTATTTTCAATAAATAAAAAAACCACCTGATAAGCAGATGGTTTTTTTAGAAAATGATTAAATATTAACGTGAACTGACTTTCTTAATTAATGCGTCACGTTCTGTTTGGCTAATAAATGCCATTTTTAAACCATTGATTTGAGTCTGACGAATTTGTTCTGGGGTTAACCCCGCAGCCGGCGCTGCAACATTATATTCGTGTTTCAGCTCAATACCTTCAACCGCAGGATCATCGGTATTAAGAGAGGCAAGAATGCCATGCTCTAAAAATGTTTTTAAAGGATGCTCTGCTAACGAATTGATAGTACTGGTTTGAATATTCGATGTTAAGCAAGACTCAATACCAATTTGATGCTCTGCGAGGTAGTCCATCAAGCGTGGATCTTCAATAGCTTTAACACCATGACCAATACGACTCGCACCTAATTCTTTAATCGCATGCCAAATGCTTTCTGCGCCAGCAGCTTCGCCTGCGTGAACAGTAATATTCCAGCCAGTGTCACGAGCACGATTAAAATGAGGTTGGAATAAATGACCTGGGAAACCTAATTCATCACCCGCTAAATCAAGCGCAGTAATTTTATCTTGATGTTTTAGCAAGCCATTGAGTTCTTGTTGGCATGCATTTTCACCAAAGGTACGGCTTAAAATACCGATTAAACGAATGTCTACATCGTGAGATTGCAATGCACTCTGTACGCCATCAACAATAGCTTCCACTACACCTTCGACAGGGAGTTGATGTTTCATTGCCATATAGTAAGGAGAAAAACGCAGTTCAGCGTAATCAATACCCGCATTAACCACATCCACTACATTTTCATAAGCAACACGACGACATGCATCTAAGTCGGCTAAAACCGCCACCCCCCAATCCAGTTTTTGTAAAAAGCTAACAAGACTTGGCTCATTCTTTGTGATTTGCACATGAGGGCGCAATGCTTCTAATTCATAAGCCGGCAGTGCGATATTATGCTGTTTTGCTAACTCTAAAATTGTTTGAGGACGGATATTACCATCTAAATGGCGATGTAAATCGGTTAAAGGCAACTGTGTGTCAATCACGTGTTATTTTCCTTTTAATAGAAATAATGAAAATCTATCGTTTATAGTGATTTTCTTATAATCGGTAAGTTATAAAATAGTTGCGGATTATTATGACTGATTTTTATTTTATTCACTAACAAATAAACAGGAATTGGTTATTTCTGAAGCTAAAAATGACTATTTTTCTCAGTTTTAAGTTAAAAAGTAAAAAATAAAAAATAGGACTGTCTATTTATTAACTACAATATTCAATGCAATTGACGTGTATTATCAAACTAACTGATACATTGATTTTTGATCTAAAAATAGGGGTGTCATTATAATTGAAGTGTTCTATCAATTGTTTTGATAGATTGACCAAGGATAAATGAACAGAAAAAATAGTTAAGATATTAATTTTTTCACTTGGTTATTCAATAAATTACCCATTTTGTATGTTTCTTTTTTATTGGCTGAAATATTTTAGATGTTTTTCATAAAAGCATGATATTAAAATTTATTTATATTTAAATTTATTTGGCTTTAATTAAATAAAATTAAAATAAATAATAAAATACCCATGTTATTAAATAAGTGATAAAGGAAAGGGAATTAAAGCCATAATACTTTCTCGTTAAATGAAAACATTTAATTAAATGGAGTCATTTCATTATGACTTTTTAATGTTAATTTATTATTTAAAATTAAGGCTAATAATTATGAATGGTAATTCTGATTTAAATATTGAAAAAAGAAATAATAAAATTAAAAATCTGTTGGCTTCAACCTTACTTCCTCCTTCCTCAGAAAATAATCTTACTTATGGTTCTCAAGTCGTTACTGGCGATGGTGCGATTGCGTTGGATTTGGTTGTTGTTATTGATACAAGTGGTTCAATGTCTGATGAGTCCTCGGATTTGAGCAAAGAAGTTGATGCAGCAATACAAGAGGCATCAGAAAAGTGTCCATCAAAACTTCGGGTAACATTTTTAGGTATAGAAGGCACATGGGATGACACTAAATTTGATCAATCAGCGAGTGATTATTTAAAAGCATTGGGTGTTCCTGAAAATCGTTTACAGGCAAGAAAGCCGTTTAAAGAGGCTGACGGTCGTGACCATGCAGGTAATAAAGAGGATTTATGTCGTGCTGTGATTGATTTAAGTAAGCACTTCGATTGGCGTGATGGTGCACGTCGTGCCATTTTTGTATTAGGCGATGAAGGTATGGAAGGTGGCGGTGGTGTTCTTACCAATGCAGCGGTGATAAAAAATAATGAAGCAATTGTGGTTGCTCAGCACGAGAAAGTAAAAGTGTATACCTATCAAGGCACGCCAGACGATAGAATGACTAATTTAGATCGTTTCCCAAGTGTTGCTGATAGAGACAATATTACAAAAGAGTATGTACGCTTAGCGAAGCAAACAGGAGGGCGTTCTTATATCTATACAACAGGTATTGCTAAGTTTTCGTTAGTATTGCAAGAGATCCTCTGTGATAGTTTAACTCCGCCTAATATTCCTAAACCCCATGAGAAAGAGACCAATTGCAGCCATGTCTGTGAGCAATTAACCTCGATTATTTCAACAGTAAATACGCTTGCTGGAATAATTAACAAAACCATTGATTCATGTTGTAAAGATGAATGGAAAAATCACCATACTCCCGCTAAAGATTGTGATTGTTAATTAAACGGTAATATAAAAAAACACCCCAGTGCTATTTACAATGGGGTGTTCTATTTACGGCTCTAATAGAAATTTAATTGTGAGCTTATTCTGGTTGTTGCTCAGGAATTAAGATTTCTTGTTCTTCGATGATAGCAGGATCTTCAGTCATCTCTTCTTGATAACCTTCTTCTGAATAATCAGAATCATCGTAATCGTAAGATGATGCACCCATACCGAATAACATAGCCGCTAAACCTAACATTTGAGGAGCTTGAGTGACATCCATAAACTCATCAAAAGTATAGGTTTTACCATTCATGGTAAATTTATCAGCAGCATAGTTTAGTTTCATGCTTAATGCTTTACCGTCTTGTGCAAGTAACATCAGTGGTAATGCATCTTTCTCATCTTGAGAGATTTGATTGATATTTTGTTGTAACTCAGTTTTTAACTGCTCAACGTCAGCAGCCGTTGCTACTTCGATCTCTTTTTTCTCTGCATCGGTTAATGCGGTTTCTTGGTAACGAGCCGCGTCAAGATATTGAGTGGTATTACGGAATTCAGCTAACATTGGAAGAGATAAATCAACATTGAAATCAATGTTTTTAAACAGATAGTTAAATAACTCTGCTGGTGATTTCTCTTGGTTTTCTAAAACTTTAACGTTAAAAGCATTTAAATCTAAGTTAAAGGCTAACTTACTTGCACCGCTTTTATTGGTTAAAGAAGCTTCATCGATACGGAAAACTAAGCCTTTCTCCAGAACATCACGAACGGCTTGTTCAACCATTTCTGAATTATCAAAATGGTTTTTATTCCATGGTAACAATGAGTTGTTATAAACTTTGGTTAATAACAACATTGCATCAGGATCAGCTTTATCAATCGAATAGCCGAATTTACCTGCACCAAATTCGAGACCCCCAACATTCAGTGACTTAAAGTAATAAGTTTGAGAGATATTAAAGAGCTTATCTTTGATATCACTTTTTGTTGTAAGAGAAAAATCTTTCAGTGAGAAATCTGATGCTTTGTCTTTGCTGGTATGCGCAATTTCAGCAAAACTTAATAACTGTTCATTAAATAGGTATTGATCGTTATTAACTTTTGTACCTACAACGGAACCAGAAATATTTTTGATTGTGAAGCTTTCTTCACCATCTTTAGTCACAACAACTTGATCACCTTTAATTTTGGTTGAGAAGTTTGTTGCATTTTTATCTGATGAGAACTCAACAGTTAATGGTGTTGTTTTAACTGTGCCACCATTTTCAGCAAAATCGATAGGATTTAATGTTGCATCACCAGATACAGAGCCATCGAAAGCTAAAGAGGTGTGAACGTTAAAAATAGATTTTTCTTTAGTTAGCTTAAATAAATCTTTTGTTGTGTTGTTATTAACCAACGTATTATTCATTGCTGCTAATTTTGGTGCCAAATTAAATTTAGCCAGATCAGAAAGAGGGAATGGACCGTGGTCAATATCAGTAGAGAAGACAACTTCTTCTACTTTTTTCTCTTGGTCTGCATCACTAGCATCTTGTGAAATCACGACAGCAAAGTCTGCATTAGAGGTGAAAACCCCTTTCTTATAGTCACGAATTTCAAGTTTAACATCAGCACCAAACTGTGCATTTTTAGCAAGTTGCGCCAATTGGACATTAGCTAGTTTCGTTTCTTCCTGTAAGCGACTTTCAATTTTGCTGCCCATGTACCACGAGGCACCAGTCCAAACAACACCTAGTGCGACGATAACACCAACAGCGACAAGCGATTTCTTCATAATTCTAGTCCATCCTCTGTGTACATCTGGCGATGTACGTTATAAAGGCTGTTTTGTAACCCTTAAACAACCCGATAAATTGGTGATAAATTTTACTAAATTTAAATATAGATAATCCACATATATACATCGCTATCTATATTAACTGTAAATATAGATTTAGTGGAATAAAATCGCAATCAGAACTTACTTAGTTAATCGCTAACATAATGAGTTTAAAGCAAAATGAATATGATTTATAAGATAATTCAAATAACCATTAAAACACGCTTTTTTTACTCTTTTTTAGATTTAGACAATATTTAATTGTGATGTGATTCTATTTATGATGAATAATAAAGGCTCATAATAAGTGTGGATATAAATATGAAAGCTTAAATAATAACATTGGCAACAAAATAAGATTGCCAACCGTATTTTCCCAAAAAAATCAACAGATTTCATTCTGTTATAAATTTCATAAGCTCGCTTTAGCTCTCATATTTATTATTCTGTTTATGGCATGATACTGGTATCCGAGTTATTTACTAGAAAGTGATTCGGAATTAATCAATTATTCTGTGTACTTAAGGAGATTGAAATGGCAGCCACTCGCATTGAAAAAGACTCAATGGGACAAATCGAAGTACCAGCTGACCAGTTATGGGGAGCTCAAACGCAGCGTTCTCTTGAACACTTCCGTATTTCAGTTGAAAAAATGCCTGTTGCACTTATCCATGCGCTTGCTATCACAAAGAAAGCAGCCGCTGGTGTTAATATGGATTTAGGCTTATTACCAAAAGAGCGCGCTGATGCAATTATCGCAGCTGCAGATGAAGTGCTTGCAGGTAAACACCCAACTGAATTCCCATTAGCAATCTGGCAGACCGGTTCTGGCACTCAATCAAACATGAATATGAATGAAGTGTTGGCTAACCGTGGTAGTGAGATACTTGGTGGTATCCGTGGCATGGAACGTAAAATCCATCCGAACGATGATGTTAACAAAAGTCAGAGTTCAAATGATGTGTTCCCAACTGCCATGCATGTCGCTGCTGTTATTGCATTACGTCAGGATTTACTGCCAGAATTAAAATCACTGCTGAAAGTATTCAAAGAGAAAGCAGAAGCTTTCCATGATATCGTTAAAATTGGTCGTACTCACCTGCAAGATGCGACACCACTGACATTAGGTCAAGAAATCTCCGGTTGGGCTGCTATGCTTGAGCACAGCATCAAACATATCGATGATTCTGTTCCCCATGTTTGTGAATTAGCGCTAGGTGGTACAGCTGTGGGTACGGGGTTAAATACCCATCCAGAATATGCAGTTCGTGTTGCTAAGCGTATCGCTGAGTTGTCAGGTCAGCCTTTTGTAACGGCTCCTAATAAATTTGAAGCATTAGCAACTTGTGATGCATTAGTTCATTCACATGGTGCATTAAAAGGTTTAGCTTCTTCATTAATGAAGATTGCTAACGATGTGCGTTGGTTAGCTTCTGGTCCTCGTTGTGGTATTGGCGAAATCGCTATCCCAGAAAACGAACCAGGTAGTTCAATCATGCCAGGTAAAGTTAACCCAACACAATGTGAAGCATTAACGATGTTATGTGCTCAAGTAATGGGTAACGATGTTGCTATTAATATTGGTGGTGCATCAGGTAACTTTGAGCTGAACGTTTATCGTCCAATGATCATCGATAACTTCTTACAATCAGTTCGTTTACTGGCTGATGGTATGCGTAGTTTCAATGAGCATTGTGCAATTGGTATTGAACCAAACCGTGAGCGTATCAATAAACTACTGCATGAATCATTAATGCTAGTTACTGCGTTAAATACTCATATCGGTTACGATAAAGCCGCTGAAATTGCGAAAAAAGCGCATAAAGAAGGCTTAACGTTAAAAGAATCTGCACTAAAACTGAACTACCTGACATCGGAAGAATTTGATAGCTGGGTACGTCCAGAAGATATGGTTGGCAGCATGAAAAAATAAGTGTATCTAACACTTATTTAGCCGATATTAAATCCCGCTATAATGGCGGGATTTTTAGATCTGATAGGAAAAATAATGACTGAAGAAATTACGTTTACTGCGACAGAAATTAATTGTTATGTCGAAGATGATGTCACCATTATAGGAATAGGGGATGATGCTGTTTCTCCTGATCATTTCATTATTCTTTCAAGATTTGATGAAGAAGATGAGGATATCAATAATTCGATTGGTTTAATGACCCATTTATCTGATGTCGAAGCCATTAATAAGCTCGAAAAAATTACGTTTGATCGAAAAAATATTATCTTTGCATTAAAAAACAATGTGGTGATAACAATTCATTTAGATATTGAAGACAATCACTTTGTTCAGCTTAATGATTATCTTCTCCTAATCCTTCAAGGAAGCTCAATTAAACTTATTGAAAAATAAGATATTATTTATTTCTCAAGATACAAATGCATTCTTGGAATAATTAATTGTAGCTTTTTAGCTTTAGGGCGATGGCGAATTTGAATATTATCGGCATCATAATCAGGAAGTTCGCCAATAACAGGTTTAAAGTCGCTCTCTTTATCAATATAGAAAGCTAATAAAGGCAAGGGACATGCATATTGCACTTGCTTTTGATGTTCTGAATACCAAACACGAGCAATAGGTTGCACTTTAACAGGACGCTTTATTTTTAGTTTTGCATTTTCAGGTAATTGTGAAAGGGTAATGATCTCTTTATCAATACGCTCAGCCCATTGTTCACTAGTATAAGGTGGCACAGCGCGATTGGCTTCGCGACTTTTTTCTAATTGAGCCAAAACATCATTACGCGTTAAATTCTTAATAATATTCTTATTCGCCCAACCAAAACGTACAGTATCCGGATCAGACAAAAGGGTGAGGGTACGATAAGCATTCAGCGTAATTAAACCTTTTAACTGATTATGGACAAAATCAAAACGTTCTTCCTTCGATATGCCAGACTCTTTAGTGACAATATCTGAAAGTTGTTTTTTTAATAAATTAATTTTCTCAACATATTCTTTTACAGATTTAAAAGTTTGATTATCTGTACTAAAACAGAGTACGCCGGGTAAACGAATAGCACGTTTACTACTGATGTGTGGAGCATTGTCATAAATAAAGAGATTCGCTATTAGCTTTAAAGTGAGATCTCTAGCTTCTTCATTATAACGGGGTGACACTGTAACGCGAACAACCTCATCATGTTCTTCTTCTTTGCTCACTTCAGGTAATTCAAATACGGCTGATGGCAATAAGGTTAGATTTTTCAACACATCAGTTAGCGTTTTAATCTCAGTTTCTAATTGCTGAAAACAGAGATTGAATTGCTCAATTAAATCATATCGATTCATTTTAATATCCTTATTTAGTTACAACATACAACTAGCTTTTATTTAAAACAATACATTAGCTTCAGTGCAAAGTACATCGCTTCACAGCAATAAATGCCAAAAACACGGTATACTGTTTATTTATACAGTATACCGTGAAAAGGGCATATTGGGATGATGTTTTTCCTAAAAAGGGATTATCTGATAGTTTTTGAATCAAAATTGGTTTGTTTTTCATTCGATTGTATTAGCGAACCATAAATAACATCACAATCTGGCTTTGTTGGTGGGCAGTTTTCTGTAAACGCACTCGTAAGAGATGTAAAAAAGAGAAACAGCAGAGTAATAGATAATTTTATGATGGGCATAATTGTTGTTCCTTCTTAAAGAATAAGTCTATACCTTAAGAAAGGAGTGCAAAATCGACAACATTAAACCGTGTTAATCTGCTTTTGCACTTTATCAATTTTACTGAGCAACTTTGTTTAAGTGTAATGCGATTAATAAGGCAGTTAACATTAAAAGGGCAATAAATAATCCTACACCAAGCCAACCGAAACTCACCCAGAATAATCCACCCACTGTACCTGCAAGGCTAGAGCCAGCATAATAAGTAAAAAGATAAAGTGAAGAGGCTTGGGCGCGTCCTCGTTTAGCGCGACGACCAACCCAACTACTTGCAACAGCATGTGCAGCAAAGAAACCTGTTGTTAAGATAAGCATCCCAATAAAAATAACGGGAAGTGATTCAATCAAGGTAATCAATATACCGATTAACATCATTGAAATCCCAGCAATAAAGACTTTGCCTAATCCATATTTAGTCGTTAATAAACCCGCTTTAGATGCGCTATAAGTACCACTTAAATAGACTATAGAAATCAAACCAACAGTCGTTTGACTTAATGAATAGGGTGCATCTAGTAAACGATAACCGATATAGTTAAATAAGGTGACAAACCCGCCCATTAATAAACCACCTTCAATAAATAATAAAGGCAGTCCTTTATCTCTAAAATGTAATTTAGTGGTAATAAGAAGATTACGAGGCTTTAATGCTGTTGGTCTAAAGTGCTGTGAAGCTGGTAATATCTTCCAGAAAGTAATCGCAGCAAAAAGGGCAAAAATACCGAGAATAACAACGGATAAGCGCCAAGAATAATAATCACTTAATACCCCTGTAATAACGCGTCCGCTCATTCCTCCAATAGAGTTCCCACTAATATATAAACCCATTGATAACGCAAGATAAGCAGGATGAATCTCTTCACTTAAATACGTCATTGCTACTGCAGCTACACCGCTTAATGAAAGTCCCACTAAAGCACGTGTAATTAAAATACCCGCCCAGCTATTCATAGTTGCACTTAATAATGTAAAAAATGCAGCACAAAACAGCGCGATAACCATGACATTTTTACGACCAAAGGCGTCTGACAGTGGGCCTGTGATTAATAATCCACATGCCATTAAAGCGGTTGAAAGTGAGAGCGCTAGACTACTGGTTGCAGGGCTGACAGAAAACTCGTTAGATAACACCGGTAATATGGGTTGCACAAAATAGAGTAAGGCAAATGTCGCTAAACCGACCATAAAAAATGACACTGTCACTTTTATATACAGTGCATCATCACGCTGAATATAGTGTTTAGGGTTAGATTGGCGATGAGCAGGCTTTTCTATACTTGATGTATTGTCTGAAATATCAGTGCCTAAGCTCATACTTTTACTGTCTATTTCGTGAGTATCCATATTGATTAAACTTCCGTTACTTAAATTTGATTTATGTCAATGTTAGAAATATTTGATTTTTTTGTCTAATATATTAATCATTAGAAATAAGACTTTTAAAGTATCAATCACGATATGAGAGAAATATGAATATTGAACTTAGGCATTTACGTTACTTTATTGCTGTGGCAGAAGAGCTTCACTTTGGTAAAGCCGCAGAAAGATTAAGTATTTCTCAACCTCCTTTAAGCCAACAAATACAAGCGCTTGAAGGTGAAATAGGTGCTAGGTTATTAGAACGAACTAACCGTTCTGTTTCGTTAACACCCGCAGGACAAATGTTTTTAAAAGAGTCGTATCAAATTATGGCACAGGTCAACGCAGCCGCAACACGTGCCGCTAGAATGGAAAAAGGTGAGTTAGGTGAAATTTCAATTGGTTTTACTTCAACGACACCTTTTATGCATTTAGTCACTTTGAGTTTACGACAGTTTAGAGAGAACTATCCTGAAGTCGGTATTCATATGCATCAAATGAATACAAAACAACAGATATCGCCGTTACTGACAGGACGTATTGATCTGGGGATCATGAGAAACACGACGTTACCCGAAAATTTGCACCACCAGCTATTGTTTCGTGAGCCTTTTATTTTAGCTGTTTATGAAGGACATCCTTTGCTTGCTTATAAAGAGACTGGCGTCAATATTCAAGATATCGGGCAATATCCTTTTGTTTTCTTTGAAAGAGATGTTGGTACGGCACTTTATGATGAGATTATTCAACTGCTTAGCTTGTCAGGAATTACGCCAACTATCGCACAAGAAGCGGGCGAAGCCATGACGATTTTAGGGCTAGTTGCAGCTGGGCTTGGTATTTCTATTGTGACAAAATCATTTACTCGAATGAAAGTCGATGGTGTGCATTATCTACACTTTGCGAATTCTCAAGCGTTCTCTGAAGTTTGGTTAGTCTCTCATAATAAGCGAGCCATTCCAGCGGCGGCGAATCGATTAACGCAATTACTATTAAAAAATATATTAGATCACCAAAAATCTTGATTTATCTGTGTTTTTGATCACGCTTTTTATGTAAGTATTGTACAATTATCACAAATTGACGACATAATCGGTAATGAATTATTTGGAGCCTCGAATTAATTATGGCTCCTTAATTAAGGATGCATTCAATGGGGAACCAACCTAGCCACATCGATCACGTAAAACAATTTAATCTTGGCACAGTCTTTCGCTTGATTGATGAACATGGTCCCATTTCTCGTATTTCACTGTCAAAAAAGGCAGAGCTTGCGCCAGCAAGTATTACTAAGATCACACGAGAATTAGTTGAAGCACACCTTATTCATGAAACAGAGTTCCCAGATGTGGGATTTCGTGGCAGACCTGCGGTCGGATTAAAATTAGAAAGCCAAGGCTGGCAATTTCTTTGTATCCGTGTCAATAAAGGTAGCTTGCTTTTTAGTTTAAGAGAATTAGATAGCAAGTTGGTTACTGAGGATACATTCGATTTCCCCAAAGAATATAGCGATGATTTTCTTAATCACTTTTTAGTAGCAATTGATAAATTTTTCGAACGTTATCAATCTCGTGTTGAAAGATTGACGGCAATTAGCATTACAATGAATGCCATTGTTGATCCCATTAGTGGCGTTATTTATAGCTCACCTTATTATGATATTAAAGACATTCCACTTGCCGATAAAATTCATGATAAAACAGGTGTTTCTGTATTTTTACAACATAGCGTAACGGCATGGACAATGGCCGAATCGTTATATGGTGCGGCAAAAAACAATTCAGACGTTCTGCAAATCGTTATTGATGATATTGTTGGTGCTGGGGTGATAAGCAATAGAAAAACATTACACTCTAACAGTCATAGCGCCGTTGAAATTGGACATACTAAAGTTATCGACTCTCAAAATAGCTGTTATTGCGGGGCAAAAGGGTGTTTAGAAACAGAAATTGCTATTCCTCAATTAATTAAGAAAGCTCAATTATTAGCTCAAGAAGATCCGACTTCGTTGCTGAACAAATATCCTATTACTGTAGAAACATTGTGTGATGCGATATTAGTTGGCGATAAAATCGCGCTTGAAATTGTTAATTTAGTCGCTCAGCGATTAGGTTTTATTTTAGCTGTGATGATTAATACCTTTAATCCGCAAAAAATATTAATTGGTTCACCGCTTTGTCGAGCCAAATCCATTCTTTTTCCTTTGATCTTGA
Organism: Proteus sp. ZN5; assembly: GCF_011046025.1. Taxonomy (GTDB): domain Bacteria; phylum Pseudomonadota; class Gammaproteobacteria; order Enterobacterales; family Enterobacteriaceae; genus Proteus. The sequence continues at coordinate 2,915,764 of NZ_CP047639.1, read as the reverse complement.
ACCAAGTTCAACATTATGTCATGCCACGTTATGCACAGTCTTTAATTATCGAAGAAACAGAGTTAAGAAACAAAGGAACATTGCCAGCGGCTTCGCTCGTAAAAGAAGCACTCTATAATGGCTCATTGTTAATTGAATTGATGCAAGGCTAGATCAAGAGACTTTAACCTTGCTTAAAATGATTTTAATGCGAATAAAATTGGACTATTAAAGGTCAACTGCTGCTAAATTAAGTGAAAAAATCGTAACAAAAGTGTTTTGCGAGCGTAAATGTGGCAATTGATCATTAACAAATTCTCTATTTTCGACCAATTAACTAAAAAATTGAGCTATCTCAAGCCACCAGAAACAGTGTTACCCTAAACTCTAATCTCTGTCATTTTTTATGAACCTGATTTATCTGTCATAACGGAAGTAAATTATATGTTAACACGCTTTTTTGTTACGGGGACAGATACCAACGTGGGTAAAACTGTTGTAACCCGAGCACTTCTTCAGTCATTAAATCGTGGCGGGTCAACGGCAGTGGGTTACAAGCCTATTGCAACAGAATTACATGAAACGGCTGATGGTGAACGTAATCGTGACGCTATGATTATTCATAATTCATCGCCAGTTGAAGTTCGCTACGACGAAATTAATCCTATTTTGCTTGATAATTGTTATGTTAGCGAAAATGAAATTGATTTTAATAAGATTTCAAATGAGCTCGACAGTTTAAGTAAAAAAGCAGAGTGTGTTGTTATCGAAGGTAATGGCGGTTGGCGTTATCTGCTTGATGATAATACCTTTTATTCTGATTGGGTGGTAAAAGAACAAATTCCAGTTGTTTTGGTTGTCGGTATTCAACCAGGCTGTGTTAATCACTCGATATTAACAGCACAATCTATTATCAACGATGGTGTAAAATTAGTAGGTTGGGTTGCGAACAGAATAAATCCAGGATTACCTTATTACGCGAAAATTGTGGAAAGGCTGTCTCAGCATATTCCTGCACCGCTGATTGGTGAAATCCCGTATTTGTTACGTCCTGAAGAACGTGATCTCTCTTGTTACCTCGATTTAAGTCAGTTGGAAATCGCTGTACCTGCTTAAGAGAGAATATAAATAAGTAACGAAGTGGATTGCTATCTGTTTTCAAACGATACCAAACTTGTTACTTTTAAACGCCTGATGAGTAAATTCATTGGGTGTTTTTGTTTTTTCTGATTTTGCCTCAAGTATTACTAATGATAAAAATAGCACACAAAATTGAAGCTAAATAAGATAAAACGAATCAGATAAAATGCAGATAAATCAGATAAGTAGGCATTGATAAACAGAAGCAAAGAAAAAGGGCACTCATATTGCGCCCTTTTTTAATCACTAGATTTTATCAACTATAGATTAATGACGAGTATAGATGATTTTCTTGCTATCATTTTCGCAAGTTCCGACAACTTTACCATCTGCTTGTGCAACTTGGTCGTTTTCAACGACAGTTAAAGTAAAGTTAGCGGCTGGCACACCATTATTAACGATTTTTTGTTGAATAGACTCAACGACTTCATCACATCCCGCATTCGCGGCTAAAGGTGCAAACGCAACCAGAGTGGCCATTACTGCAAATACATATTTTTTCATATCATTCTCTCCTTGTTTATGGAGTAAAACATCACTGTTTTACACGACTTTCTTACGGGTTAACAGGGCGGCCAGTATTACTGTCTAAACAACGACGCGTTTCAGGCTCCCAATATGCATAGACATTCGCGCTTTTCAGACAAGCATCTCGCTCATCAATGGCTTTATCTATTTTATTAAATTCGATTTTTTCTCGCTGATTAACTTGGGTACGAAGCTCGCGCTTTTGATCCCAGTCTTCTTTCATTTGTCGAGCTTGTTCTTTATCTAAGACATTGTCATAGCCATCGCCATTAATGGTTACATTAGTTGAAGCGGCAACAGAAGAAAAAGAAGACACGGATAAACCAAGAAATAAGGAGAACACCATGGTTCTGATGACTTGTTTCTTAGTTAATGTGTTTATCATGGTTGCTATCCTCTAAAGTTATGTAGCTATTGCTCTCAATGACTATTATATCTTAATAATTATAGTTGATGCCTTAATAAAAAATGAGTTTTCAGTGCGTTTAGTTTTGACGATGAACACTTAACCCTGCAAATGACTGACTCACTGGCATCATTTCTAACGTATTGATATTCACATGAGCAGGTAATGTCGCTGTCCAATATACCGCTTCGGCCACATCTTCAGGCGTTAATGCATTTGCATTGGCATAAGTTTGCTCAACTTTATCACTATCACCTTTAAAACGAACTAATGAAAACTCTGTACCACCAACAAGGCCTGGTTCAATATCGGTCACACGAACTTTTTTACCCTGAAGGTCGGCACGCAATCCTAAACTAAATTGTTTAACAAACGCTTTAGTGGCGCCATAAACATTACCGCCCATATAAGGCCAAGAGGCAGCTGTTGAGCTGATATTAATAACATGACCTTTATTTCTTTCGACCATAAAAGGAAGAATAGCGCGGGTGACATGAACTAGACCTTTATTATTTGTTTCGATCATCGTATCCCAGTCATCAAGGTTAGCCTTATCGGCAGTATTTAAGCCTAAGGCTAAGCCTGCATTATTGACTAACACATCAATTTCACGCCACTTCTCCGGTAATTGAGTGTAAATCTCACTGACTGCTTTTTTATCTGTAACATCTAACTGTAATGGATAAAATTGCTCACCCAGCTCTTTATGTAAGTTATTAAGTTTATCCAAACGACGAGCAGTACCAATAACTTTGTGTCCGTGGCTGATAAAGTGACGAGCAATGGCTTCACCAAAACCAGCGGAAGCACCCGTGATAAAAATAATCATGTAATTACCCTCGATAGTTATAATAATTGAAAGTAAAAGGCTATCACTAAAAAGAGTCAAGTTTAAAAATCGGCTTTGTGATAAATCAGGCTAAAAACAAGATGCTTTTCCTATATGAAAGATTTTTATCTTTAATAGTAACCTGTATTTTTGTTTTTAACTGATAGAACAAGAGGTGGTTATTTAGTCGACTTTTTTATTAAAAATAAGGAAAACAAAGATTATGCTTGATATCACGGTAAAACAAATAAACTCAGTAAGAACATAGTGATAATAATAATGATGCTACCAATTACAGCAATCGCTAGTGTGGGTGATAAAAGAAAACAGAAGTAACACAAAATAAAGGTCACTACGATATGGACTAAATCGCTAAACGACTTATATAAAACCACGATGGTTTTTTTTAATTGAGAGAGAAACGATTTTACCATGTCACACCAAAATAAATGCAGATTATCTTATTGCGACTTGCTGCTAGACTAAGTCAAAAAAATATAAACTTAGTCTAGCAGAATAAGAAAAGAACGGTTATTTTTTACCAACTTGATGGCCAATAACGCCACCTAAGACACCGCCACCAATGGTGCCCAATGCGCTACCATCAGTTAAAATAGCGCCACCGATAGCACCTGCACCGGCACCAATTGCTGTATTGCGGTCGCGTTTTGTCATGCTAGAACAGCCCGCAAGTGAAAAAAGCAGAACAGAAGCGACACACATTGTTCCAATCTTTTTTAACGTGATATTCATTTTTATAAACTCCGATATAAAGGACAATATAAAAATAAACCTATCGTATTTATACTAGGATCGGAATATTCGGGAACAATGGGGAGAAAACTCTTAAAATGAGTGAATACTCATAACATATATTTTAAATGCATTTAATCAAAATAAATTTTATTATCTATATTATTATTTGATGCTCAGAAGAAAAGCATCAATGTATTATGTCATTTATATGAGTTAACGTAACAATATGATATTGATAAATAAATTAAAAACACTCTCTTCACAATTCGCATCGGGTTATTTTGGTGTTGTATTAGGGATGATTGGTACGGGAATGGCATGGCGCTATGCAGCAAAAGAGCACAACTATCCGTCTTATATTGGTGAAATATTTATTGGTGTAGGTTGCTTGGTTTGGTTAACGCTTACGCTATTTTTACTGAGCAAATGGTTATTTCATCGACAAGCTATTCTTGATGAAATTAAACATCCTGTTGCCAGTGGGTTTACTAGTTTATTCCCCGCAACGACAGTCTTAGTCTCTATAGGATTAAGCCCATATTTACCTTTATTTTCTCTGATACTATTTAGCATTGGAGCGATTGCTCAACTTGGGTATTCCAGTTGGTTGATTGGTTATCAGTGGAAAGGGGAATACCCCAAAATGGCGACGACACCGGTCTTATATTTACCCACAGTTGCGAATAATTTCATTTGTACCATGGCGTGTGGTGCATTAGGTTTTAATGATCTGGGTATTTTATTTTTTGGTGCCGGTGTATTTTCTTGGTTAAGTTTAGAACCCGCGATTTTAAAAAGGATACGTAGTGAAGGATTAATGGATGAAAAATCACGACTATCATTTGGCATTCAATTAGCACCCGCTTTAGTTGCGTGTAGCGCTTATTTGGCTATCAATGACAATCACATCGATTTCTTCGCTAAAATGTTATTAGGCTATGGTCTTTTACAACTTTTATTTATGGTGAGATTAATTCCTTGGTTTGTTAAACAGCCTTTTTCATTACCTTTTTGGAGTTTCTCTTTCGGTGTATCTGCATTGGCAAAAGCTTCATTAAATATGAGTATGACATCTAATAGTCATTTTATGCAGTTACTCTCAACAGCACTATTTATCTTCGCAAATTTAATTATCTTATTGCTAGCTTGGCATTCATTATTATGGTTTTTTAGAGGACTAAAACAGTTATGTTGTCCATCTAAAGCACTTTAATAAACATAGAAAAAAGGGAGCTTAAACAAAATGTTTAGGCTCTTTTTTTTCTATGTTTATTACATATATCCACACACAAGGTAATATCGTTAATAACAATCACTTTTGAAGATAATTCAAGGTGGTTATTAAAAAAGGTATCTAAACGTTTATCATATTGCTTTGAAAAACGAAGAAGTTCCCACGTATTCACTAACGTTTCTTTAGGTAATTGGTGCTTAATTCTATTAATAAATAAACGCTTTATTAAGTAATTAACACGTTTCCAATAAGGAATGTCTATTCTAAAAATAACAGTACAGTCATTAAGAAATGGTAATAAACGTTTGTCGTAAGCACCTTCAACGATCCATTTATCTGTTTTTTTAATAGCATTTACTTGAGATGTTATAAAATCCTCACTATTTTTCTGGAATTCATCTCCAGTCATATCCCAATAAATGGCATCAAACGGATATACAGGTAAAGACAACACCGTTGCGAGTTGCTTAGATAATGTTGTTTTTCCTGCTCCAGAAGGGCCCATAATGCAAATTTTCATTTCTTTTTCAATAAGTTGCTTTAAGATAAGAATAGTATAAAGGGAAACAGAGCTAATAACGATGAAAAGAAAGTTAATTAAAAGAAATAAACGCTGGCTGATGGAAAAATATCACCTTTCACAACAACTATTTGCACCATTATCGGTTATTTTAAAAGAGGCTAAATTAGAGTCACAAGCAAATCGATATTACCGCTTATGGCGAAGAGGTTTAATTAAAGAAGATTGGAGTCACGCCATTTTTGATACTGGTGTTGTAACGGTGCCTCAACGGAGATTTGATGGGCGCGTTATTTATCACGAGCGAGTTTTTAACAAAGAATTAGTGCCATTAGAATACCAAGATCAATGGAAAGCATCTTGAAATCTACAAAGTCAGCTAGAGTCAGAATAAAGCTAATTTATTACAAACTATTAATGGCTTAGAAAAGGGTGAAAAGGTAGGTTTAGGTTAAATATGAATAAAATAAAACAGCAATGCCACCAGCAACAGCAAGCACTCCTTAATGATTTACAAAAGGGTATTGCTTTAAATCGAGATTTATTGGTATTAAGGGAGTTACTTTTATCCTATAAATACAATGGAATGACTCAAGATGTAATGCGAGATTGTTTAAATCAATTACAAGCCATCGAAAATGAAGACACTATTTTAGAATTACTCGATTTTGTCGAAGGTTTTTGTTCCTTAGATTGGAAAATCTATTCCTGAAAACTAAAAATATCTGTAGTATTTCTTTTCTTCTTGCTTACCTCATATCATCTGTTTTATCTAAAACAAATCATTTATTTCAATGTGATACAAACCAGTGTGTCAGATCCTTCATCTATTTATCATTGGAGAGAAAAATTGAGCCGTAAGCTCAATCAAGAAGGATTAGCGAGAGAAGTTTTATCCACTCAAAAACAATCCCCTACTGCGTGGCCAATCTGGTTTCTTAATAATAATGAATATGAAAAACCACTGTTTTATTTTTTTAGCGATCCATCAGTTGCCATGTTGGGAACACTGCAAACAGAGACTAATCGTAAAGGTATTTTTATTAATAGTGCAGATGTACAAGTCGCACTTTTGCCTAAAGGTGTACAAGCTTGGTTTCCTTTAGTTTTAACAGGAGTGGACAGTTGGCTTCCTTATGATCTGGCGAATATTCAAGAAGTTGAGGCGATTATTGAACATGCTATTCAAACCCTTTATGTTGAGGGGAAACAGCAATTGGTAACGACTCACAAATCAAAGGGGAAACTTATTACCCACAAGCAGAGTGGATTACTTTATGTGCATTAAAATTACTGGTAGATGATCACAAAATTCCTGCTTCCACCCTCGAAGATGCATTAAATATTCTGAATTTTGATAAGGCTGAATAATTTTTTATTCTCTAACTTTATCGGAAGCCGCATTTAGTGCTTGTGCGAAACGTGCGATTTCATCTTCGCTAAATTGGCTAATAAAGTAGTCTTTAATAACGCCTTGATAGATGGTCCACATCTCTTTTCTTAATGCTTTACCTTTTTCGGTGATGGTTGCAAATGCTGCACGGCGATCATCATCAGAACGTGTGCGTATAACTAGTTGTTCTTTTTCTAGCCTATCGATCATTCGCGTCAAATTATAACGCTCAATAACGACGACATCAGCAAGCTCATGCATACGTCGGGTGCCATCGACACCACTTTCTAAACCCCAAAGAATATCATACCACGCATAAACAGGTAACTTTGCTTCGGCCAGTTTGGCTTCAATTTTTCTAATAATAAGCTTATGGGCCTTAACAAAAGAAAACCAGAGATCAGGTTGTTTGTTGTTCATCTTATTGTTTTTCCAATTAAAGGAAGTAAAAAAATAGTCGCTAGTCTATTTCTTATTATAATAAATGATAAAACATAATATGCAATTTATGGTTATATATTAGAGGGTTAAATTTTCTGATTAATAGAAAAGATAAAACCGCCAGCAAAAACATAGCTGACGGATATTTTCGAGGGATTTAGAATGCTTGACGGAAAATTTCAATAATCTCTTTTTCATTACCTTTACGAGGATTAGAGAATGCATTACCGTCTTTAAGTGCCATTTCTGCCATATAAGGGAAATCGGCTTCTTTCACGCCCAATTCACTTAAATGTTGTGGAATACCAATATCCGCAGATAGACGAGCGATAGCTGCAATAGCGCGTTCCGCCGCATCCATCACTGATAACCCTGTGATATTTTCACCCATAAATTCAGCAATATCTGCAAATTTTTCTGGGTTAGCAATCAGGTTATAACGCAGTACATGTGGTAATAGCACCGCATTAGCGACGCCATGTGGCATATCGTATAAACCACCTAATTGGTGAGCCATTGCATGAACGTAACCAAGGTTAGCGTTATTAAATGCCATTCCGGCTAAAAGTGAAGCATAAGCCATATTTTCACGGGCTTTGAGGTTTGTCCCCAAGGCAACGGCTTGACGCAAGTTACGAGAAATTAAACGGATTGCTTGGATCGCTGAAGCATCAGTGACGGGGTTTGCATCTTTAGAAATATAAGCTTCTACTGCGTGAGTTAATGCATCCATACCGGTTGCGGCAGTCAGTCCAGCGGGTTTGCCGATCATTAACAGTGGGTCGTTAATAGAAACAGAAGGGAGGTTACGCCAGCTCACAATAACAAATTTAACTTTAGTTTTGGTATTGGTCAGAACACAGTGGCGAGTGACTTCACTGGCAGTACCTGCAGTTGTATTCACTGCAATAATTGGTGGAAGTGGATTTGTTAGTGTTTCAATACCTGCATAATTGTAAAGATCACCTTCATGAGTGGCTGCAATACCAATGCCTTTACCGCAGTCATGTGGGCTACCGCCTCCCACTGTAATTATCATGTCGCATTGTTCTTTGCGGAACATTGCAAGACCTTCAAGCACATTAGTGTCTTTTGGGTTTGGTTCAGTGCCATCAAATATGGCAACATCAATACCCGCTTCTTTTAGATAACCAATAGTTTTATCTACGGCGCCATCTTTTATTGCTCGTAGACCTTTATCCGTTACCAGCAGGGCTTTTTTACCACCCAATAATTTGCAGCGTTCGCCAACAACAGAGATAGCACCTGGGCCAAAAAAGTTAACATTCGGTACCAAGTAATCAAACATACGATAGCTCATGATAAACCTTCCAATATCAGATTATTATTTAGATAAATTAAAGTATTAGTGCATTTTCACCTCATTGGTTATTAAGTCAAGGAGGTAACTAATCAATAAGGTGAATCGATTCGTTTAACTTTGGTTCATTTGATATAAGTCAACATGATGTACTCCTTTAAGGGGGGGAGGTTAAGTAAAAACAACGATTAAAACATATTCGATTTGACAGATGTGTTTTTCAGGTGTACGTTGGAGCTTATCAAAGAAAGGAGCAAATATGGAACCGTTGCAATTATTTAAGGTATTAAGTGATCAAACAAGGCTAGATATTGTGTTGCTACTAAAAGCATCTGGCGAGTTGTGTGTTTGTGACATCTATACTGCCCTAAATTTATCCCAACCAAAAACGTCTCGCCACCTAGCTATGTTGCGGGAAAGCGGGCTATTACTTGATTCTAAGCATGGGAAATGGGTTCACTATCGTTTGTCTCCGACATTATTACCTTGGGTGAAAAATATTATTGAAGTCACCTATGAGACAGAGAAAAATAAAATAGCAGGTTTGCTTCAATCTATTGAAAAGAAAGAAACGGTTATCTGCTGTTCTGAATAAATTTTTTAATTAAACATATATGAAAAAACAGATATGAGGTGTCGATATGAAAAAGCTAGAAGTCTTTGATCCCGCATTATGTTGTAGCACTGGTGTGTGTGGCACCGATATCGATCAAGCATTAGTTGATTTTGCAACCGATGTTGATTGGTTAAAAAAGCAAGGAGCCAATATTCGACGTTTTAATTTAGGGCAAGAGCCTATGGAGTTTGTTAATAATTCAAAAGCAAAAGCCTTTCTTGAAACCGCAGGTGCAGGATCATTACCTCTTATTTTATTTAATGGTGAAGTTGTCTTAACAGGGCGCTACCCAAAACGTAATGAATTAGCTAGATGGTTTGGTATTAATTATACAAATGACAATAAACCCACTATCAAAAGCCATTGTTGTGGAAACAATGACGGTTGTTGCTAAAGGAGAGAGACTGTGAAATTTCTAGAAAACACACCAAATTATCTTTTTTTTACTGGAAAAGGTGGTGTAGGTAAGACATCTATTTCGTGTGCAACAGCCATAAAATTAGCAGGGGAAGGAAAAAAAGTCTTATTAGTCAGTACAGATCCTGCTTCAAATGTTGGACAGGTATTTTCACAAAATATTGGTAATAGCATTAAACAAATTACGCTAGTACCCAATCTTTCAGCTATAGAAATAGACCCGCAAGCTGCTGCAGAAGAGTATCGAAATAAAATTATTACGCCAATTAAAGGCAGTTTACCTGAAGCGGTTATTCAAAGTATTACAGAGCAATTATCAGGCGCTTGTACCACGGAAATAGCTGCATTTGATGAATTTACAGGGCTGCTAACAAATAAAGAGATTACGGATAAATTCGATCACATCATCTTTGATACTGCACCAACTGGCCACACAATTAGGTTATTACAATTGCCTGGAGCTTGGAATGATTTTATTAGTGATAACCCTGATGGCGCGTCTTGCCTTGGTCCTATGTCTGGGCTGGAAAAACAATGTGAGCAATATAGTATGGCTGTCGATGCACTTAGTAACAAACAGCTCACGCGTTTAATACTCGTTGCTCGACCTCAATCAGCCGCTCTTCGAGAAGTTGCTCGTACCTATAATGAACTTTCCAATCTTGGTATAAAAAATCAACAATTAATCATTAATGGTATTTTTCCTAAATCAGCTATTTCTAACGATGATAAATTGTCTAAAGCCCTTTATTTAAGAGAACAAACCGCAATACAAAAGATGCCTGAGGTTCTTCGTACATTACCAACCGATATGCTTATGCTTCGTGTACGTAATATGGTGGGTATTGAAGCATTAAATCAGCTTTTATCTAATAAAGAGCAAGTGTTATCGACAACTGAACAGTTAGAGAGTGATTTAACATTGCCCACATTGTCATCATTAGTAAACGAAATTGCTGTACAAAAACAGGGTTTGGTTATGCTGATGGGCAAGGGAGGGGTAGGAAAAACAACAATAGCGGCAGCTATTGCGGTTAAGCTAGCAGAATCAGGCGCCGACGTTCATTTAACCACGTCAGATCCGGCGGCTCATCTAGAAAATACATTAAATGGGGATTTGCCAAATTTACAAATCAGCCGCATAGATCCCGTTGTAGAAACAGAGCGTTACCGCAATTATGTATTAGAAACAAAAGGTAAAGATCTTGATGCACAAGGGCGTGCACTGTTAGAGGAAGATTTACGATCACCATGTACTGAAGAAATTGCAGTATTCCAAGCTTTTTCTCGAATAATTCGAGAGGCGGGAAAACGATTTGTCATTATGGACACTGCACCTACTGGTCATACATTACTTTTATTGGATGCGACAGGGGCTTATCACAAAGAAATTGCTAAAAAAATGGGGGAAAAAGGGCATTTCCTCACACCAATGATGCAATTACAAGATCCAAAACGTACAAAAGTGATTATCACTACACTCGCTGAAACAACCCCTGTTCTTGAGGCTGAGAACTTACAGAATGATTTGATAAGAGCAGATATTCATCCATGGGCTTGGATCATTAATAACAGTTTATCTGCGACAAAAACAACGTCCCCACTGTTACTTTCTCGAGCTGAACAGGAAATACCTCAGATTAAAAAAGTCACCACTTCATTGGCAAAACGAGTAGCGATTGTTCCATTACAAGAACATGAACCTATTGGTGTTGATGCATTGAGTAAACTGGCTGATTAATTTTATTTTCTGGTAGAAGGCTCTCAATGAGCCTTCTAAAAGAGGTTTTTATGTTTATTGCAGTATTAATATTTGTTCTAACAATTACTTTTGTTATTTGGCAGCCTAAAGGATTAGGGATCGGTTGGAGTGCAACAATAGGAGCATTAATCGCACTATTACTCGGTGTCATTAATCTCCAAGATATTCCTGTGGTTTGGAATATTGTCTGGAATGCAACCGCGACATTTGTTGCTGTTATTATCATTAGCCTTATTCTTGATGAAAGTGGCTTCTTTGAATGGGCTGCGCTTCATGTCGCAAAATGGGGCGGTGGAAAAGGTCGTCTTTTATTTAGCTATATTATCCTACTAGGGGCATCTGTTGCGGCACTTTTTGCCAATGATGGTGCTGCACTTATTTTAACGCCTATTGTGATCGCAATGTTGTTAGCGCTTGGGTTTAGTAAAGGTACAACATTAGCTTTTGTTATGGCAGCAGGATTTATTGCAGATACAGCAAGCTTACCTTTAATTGTTTCAAATTTAGTCAATATCGTTTCTGCTGATTTCTTTAATATCGGGTTTACAGAATATGCTTCAGTGATGATCCCCGTTGATATTGCCGCTATTATCGCGACATTAATTATGTTGCATTGGTTTTTCCGTAAAGATATTCCTCAGCAATATGACATCTCTAAATTAGCGGTACCTGCGACAGTAATTAAAGATGCAAAAACATTTAAAGCAGGTTGGTTGGTATTACTTCTTTTATTATTTGGCTTTTTTATATTGGAACCTTTGGGAATTCCAATTAGTGCCATTGCTGCGGTTGGTGCCGTAATTCTGTGGTTTATCGCAGCACAAGGAAAGACGATAAATACTCGAAAGGTTTTACGAGGAGCACCTTGGCAAATCGTGATTTTTTCCCTTGGCATGTACCTTGTTGTTTATGGATTACGTAATGCAGGTTTGACTCAATATCTGTCAGAAATTCTCGATTTTCTATCAAGCAAAGGTGTATGGGTTGCAACTTTAGGAACGGGATATATCACCGCATTTCTATCATCAATTATGAACAATATGCCAACAGTTCTTGTTGGTGCCTTATCCATTGAAGGCAGTAATGCTACGGGGTTAATTAAAGAGGCAATGATTTATGCCAATGTAATTGGTGCAGATTTAGGCCCCAAAATTACGCCAATAGGAAGTTTAGCGACATTATTGTGGTTACATGTTTTGTCGCAAAAAAATATGACCATTACATGGGGATATTATTTTAAAACGGGCATTGTTATGACCATCCCAGTGCTAACAGTAACATTGGTTGCATTAGCACTTAGACTGACATTAATGAATTAGTGGTGACAATATGAATCACATTGTAATTTATCACAATCCCCATTGTGGTACTTCACGAAATACGCTTGAAATGATACGCAACAGTGGCGTAGAGCCTGAAATTATCCTTTATCTTGATACGCCACCCTCTAAGCATGTTTTAGAGAAACTCATCACTGATATGGGGATTTCAGTTAGGGCATTATTACGAAAGAATGTTGAACCCTATGAAAAACTAGAACTTGATAATATTAATGCGACTGATGAGCAACTTATTGATTATATGCTGCAATATCCAATATTAATCAATAGACCTATTGTTGTGACACCATTGGGAACGCGATTATGTCGACCATCTGAAGTTGTTTTAGATATTTTACCAGAAAAGCAAAAAGGGGCTTTTTCAAAAGAAGATGGGCAAAATGTTGTCGATGAAAAAGGAAATAGGCTGATATAAAAGAGTCTATTAATTCTATTTTTACTGTAATAAAAACCTCGTTAAGGCGAGGTTTTCTTTGTTGTAATTACGTCAACATCATCTGATTTGAGAAAGAAGAAGGGCATAAACGATAAAATAAAACACCCGCGAGCAGGTGTTTTATCATATTCCGTAGATAAGGCTTATTCTTCGAAGTACCAATACCCTTGATTGATAAATTCAGTTAATTCTGCAACAAAGGCTGGATCCATCAATGCTTCACCAAGTTCATCTGCTCCAACTTCCGTAAATTGGCACAGTACATTTGCACCCTTCGTTTCTTTGGTAGCCCAAGCTTCTGTATTTACAAAGAAATTATCTTCGATACGTAGGACTCGCAGTCCGCTCAATCGGATCAGTTTTTCACCATCGTTCAGTGCACTCAATACTTCTTCAGGTTGATATGGCGGTTCTGCGGGGGCGATATCCAGTTCATGGCGCGGCGTAGTTGCAAAACGACCTAACCATTGTTCAAAATCACCGGGCTTGTTGATCATTTCAATCATCATGGCACGCAGACGTTCAACTTCGTGAGTTTCCATTCTTCCTGCGTTGTCGCGTACAGTCAGGTTAGGATCGCCATAATTTATTCCGCCTAGATCTTGTTCCAGTGCGTAATCAGCAAAGCTGCTTAGCAAGTCACGGCCATTAGGTCCGCGAAAGCCAACAGAATAGTTCATGGTATCTTCAAAGGTGAAACCATCATGAGGGAATCCCGGTGGAATATACAGAATATCTCCCGGTGCCATTTCCACATCAATAATAGGCTCAAACGGATCAACATGCAGTAATGCAGGATGCGGGCAGAATTGACGCATTGGCAGGGCATCACCTACACGCCAGCGACGACGTCCCATTCCTTGAATGATAAAAACATCATAGTTATCAATATGTGGTCCGACACCACCTCCGGGTACTGAATAGGAGATCATCAGGTCATCAAGACGCCACTCAGGCAATACACGGAAAGGTTTTACCAGTTCAGCTGCTGGCATATGCCAATGATTAACAGCTTGTACCAGTAGTGACCATCCTTCTTCGCCTAATTCGCTGAAGTCTTCAAACGGGCCGTGACTCGCCTGCCATTTGTTGTCAGTTAAGCTGACAAGGCGGCTGTCGATTTCCGGTTCCATTGCCAGACCTGCCAGCTCATCGGGAGTGATAGGATCGACAAAATTAGGAAATGCATTTTTCAGTACAACAGGTTTTTTTTGCCAGTATTTTTCTAAAAATTCAGGCCAGTTAAGATTCAGTTTATTAACCATGTGACCACATCTGTATCAATGAATAAGCTGGTAATTATAGAAGTAATGCACTGCAATATTTTTGTTTGGCGTCAAATGCCAGTCAATAACACGAATAGGAATAATATCTACGATGGGAGTTTGATATGGGAAAGGGGAATTGGGAGGATTGGGTAGGGGATTTTACTTTTCTCGCAGAGGTTTTAGTGCTTATCTATTTTCAATATTCAGAGAAAGCCCTTATAAAAACAAGTAGATATAACCATTTGATTTAATTTAATTAAAATAAGGCTTGTTATTTTTAATTCTGTGATTTTCTTCCTTTTCTTATTTATTATAAAGTTAATAGAGTCTAGTTTATTTCTTATTAACTCTTGCCATATTTAATCGATATTCCTACGGAGCGCTAGTCATATTATGTCTTTATACTTAGAAGAAAAAATAGAACTAATTGAAAATTACATTAAAGATCCATCAAATAATGACTTCTATGACACATTTTCAAATCGTTACGACATTATTATGGTCGTTGATTGGAGAGAGATGGATGAAGACATCATTAGCTATTGTGAAAAAATAATAAATACAAAAAGCTTATCTGTAGAATTAGATGATTGTGATAATAAACAAGGATTTGCTTTAACGATTTATTATAAAGATAAATCGCTGATTGTACCTTACCAAGGTGATGGCGCTGATCGTGATACCACATTATTAGCGTTAAATGAGATTTTACAGCCTGATTATGAGATCCGTTTTTGTGTTGAATCTAACGGCAGCGATACACTTGTTTTTATGCCATTACCCAAATTACTTTGGCAACAACTAGAAGATAAATATCCAGATCAAGTGGCTAAACTATTTGAAAAATTCACATCAAGCTCTGAGTTTTTTGGTTGTTGATATTAAAGTAAAGAAATAGAACTAATAAAAGGGTTCTGAGCGATTGCGGTAGAATGGTTTTGGGGTTTACCGCAATCGGGAAGGTTCCTCTTTATACATAGAGTGCATTGTGCGAATCTTTTTTACGGAAGTCGTGATATCCAAAAAGATTTTATTAAAACCCTTAGTGAAGTGGTATCTGAAGAAAAAGCAGAAAACCTATATTCAAGACCTAGAAAAAGCATTGGCGAATAACCCTTAAGTTAAGAATGAATCAACATAATCAATCAGCCTAAAACAGAGATTTAAGTGCCTATCTGTATTTAGATACCAAGGTTCGCATAAAATGTGCCTACGTTATGTTACAAAAGGGTTCTGTGCCATTCCGGTAGAATGCAGTTGCTGTTTACCGGAATGGCTCAGATTCGTCTTTATGCATAGAGTGCATTGTGCTAATCATTAATTCAGAAATATTCATTCCTTTATTTTTATTTTTTTCACCTCTAATTCTGAAGTGTCATTTATATTAAATATAAAAACACTATCTTCAAGTTTGTTTTCTTTATTTATTATTTTAGTTATAAAAAAATCATCATACTTATTTACTACTGCATATTTAACATTATTCTTTTCAAAGGAGTAAAATGATATTTGAGTTCTTGCCTTATATGTTCCCATCGCAGTAATAATAAATGCCAATACAATTAAAATTATACAGGAAGATATAAAATCAGTTAGCACACCTTTCTTGGTCTCACTCACTTCATTGTTTTTTATGCTTTTTTCTATTCTTTTGTTCATTTCTTTTAATATTCCATTCTTTCTGTTTTTAAAAGGAAATGAAAAAAATAGAATCAGAATAATAAAAAATATCAATATTGATGCATAATATTTTAAGCTTGGATCTCCTACGAGATATAAGATAAAGCAAATTATAAGTCCAAGTGAAAAAAATGATAATAGGTTAATTATTATGCTTCCAATTGGGCTTTTTGGATCAAATCTTTTTGATATTAAATTTATTATTGCAGTTAGTACAAATAAGAACATGAATAGTGTAAGACCTGTTTTTATAAAAGTCATTACACTTATTGATATTAATTCTTCCGGATAATTAAAATATTTAGCATAACCATATTCATAAAAATAGGCTGCGCAATATGATATGCCGGTTATTAACGCTAATAGTAGAGTGTCTTTTTTAGATAAAAACTTGAACATTTTTTATTCCAGAATAATTGTTAGGTATATTGATATCCAAATTTAATTTGAGATATCAATGAATTACAAGTACTAAGGATGTTGATTTGTTGGATTACCTTTAGTTATAAAAAAAATGAGTACGTTTTGACGTCCTTACTGCCGAAAAATACTTTTTTAACTTGATACCATTTTTCCATTACTTCTATGGGAAAACACTGTCATGTTTTGTGCTGAAAATGAAAAAGTAACTTTTTGCCCACGCCAAACCCCCGTCCTGTACTACGGGGGTAGTACTACGGGGGTACTACGGGGGTAGTGTCAGGGGAATACCAAGATTTCTGCATAAATGACTAAAAAAGGGCTATATTCATTAATCATTCACATCAAAAATCTTTATTAAATTTAATATAACATATTCTTATATATTGGATAGTGTTAGGTAGCGTATTTCTAATTTCTGAACATAAAGAGTAAGTACTGATACCAGACAAGAAGAAAAGGTGGCTCGGAGGTAATTTATGGCAACGCTAAAGATAAAAGCGACGTTTCAGTGTGATATTGAAACATTGTGGCGAGTGATTACATCAACAGAAAATTATCTGTGGCGAAGTGATTTACGCAGTATTGAAGTGATAAACGATCATAAATTTATTGAACACACCAAAGATGGTTATTCGACTATATTTACGGTAACAGCCAAAGTGCCATATCAACGATGGGAGTTTGATATGGAAAATGAAAACATCAAAGGTCATTGGATTGGTGTTTTTACTTCTGGTAATGGAATTACTGAAATCGACTTTACGGAAGTCGTGATATCCAAAAAGATTTTATTAAAACCCTTAGTAAAGTGGTATCTGAAGAAAAGACAGAAAACCTATATTCAAGATCTAGAAAAAGCATTGGCGAATAAGCCTTAAGTTAAGAATGAATCAACATAATCAACCAGACCAAAACAGAGATTTAAGTGCCTATCCGTATTTAGATACCAAGGTTCGCATAATGTATGACGCTATGTTACAAAAGGGTTCTGAGCGATTGCGGTAGAATGGTCTTGAGGTTTACCGCAATCGGGAAGGTTCGTATTTACACATAGAGTGCATTGTGCGAATCAATTATTATCTTCAATCATTTTTATATATTTTATTTCTTTGCTATTAAGTGAATCGCTTTTATAAATATATACATTATCTTCTAGTTTCTTATCTTTATTAATTACTTTCGTTATTACATTATCATCAAATTTATTTATTATTGCGTAGTCCTTATTATCAACAGTAAAGTAATAAAATGATGTTGTAGTTCTCGCATTATAAGTGCCTAATGCAAGAATAAATCCGTAAGAAAAAAATAATAACATAAAAAATGATAAAATCTTTGTTGTTGCTGATAAGTCGTCACTCTCTTTTGGTTTGTTGCTACCACTTTGATTTTCATTATTATTTTTTATCTTCTTTTTTTCAAAAAAAAGTAGATAATATTAGGAATACTATAAATATCGCCATGCCAATTAAGTAATATTTAAATATGGAAATTCCTGCAAGATATAGAAATATTAGTAATATAATTCCCATTGTAATCGGTGCGTATGCTTTTCGTATATTTGAGCCATACTTACCTAATGCTTCAGTTGCTTTTGTGCAAAAGTCTATTATGAAGATGGAAAAAAGCATAAGCATAAAAAAAGAGAATCCCATTCTTAATAAATTAACTAAACTTATGCTGATGAGTTCTTTAGGATAATTGAAATATTTTGCATAACTAAATTCATATAAATATGCTGCGCTATATGAAGCAGCAGAGATAACCGCTAGTAGCAGGGTGTCTTTTTTGGATAAAAACTTGAACATTTTACTCCTAACTTTTCATGAATTTTTTTCGATGTTAAATCGGATAATCTAAAACCCCCGTGCTGTACTACGGGGGTAGTCTCAGGATAACTTCGGGCTTTCAGCCATCGTCCCAAATGGGTCTTTATTGACAACAACGACTCTTTTTGTTGCCTTTTCCTCGCAAAATGAACTTTGTTTTATCTTTCTAAGAAGGTATTTTTCGATTAATTCTTCATCATTTTTTTAAGTTCAGATGCTTTTTTTGAGCCAATGCGAGCTTTGCTAAATCGTAGATTTCTTCTAATATATCAAGCTCTAAGCATACATCATCTATTAGTAATTTTTATTTTTCTTGGTCATTATGACTGTTTCTTTCTACGTTTATAGGGTAGTCCCTAATTGTTTGATATCTTTATAAGTATTTAGATCAATCATAGAGAGATCACCATTATCGTCTAACACGATAAGATCAATTAGGTTTTCGATAGCAAAGTGTGCAATATCAGATTCTGTATAAATTTTCTGCTTTCCCATCATAATGGCTTCTTTCGTAAGCTCAAAAGCAAGGCTTTTAAGTTCTATTGCTTCCTGCTTTTTTAGCCTAATCGTCGTTTTAATATTTTCAGGCATAACCAATATCTCCCCAGCAAGTAAACACCTATTGTAATTCTCTTCGCTATTCTTGTCTGTTATTTGTTGACATGTAACATGTCACATGTATACTTTTGCATTAAATGTTATTTGTTACATGTATACATGTTTCTTGTGGCGGTGAAGAATGCACATTATTTATTTTGATTTTATTGAAGGATACGGAGTTAATGCCAAAGTAGGTATTGACTGGGATTTTTATCGTTCCTTTGATGAATTGATTAAAGAATGTTCTTGTTACTTTAGTGATAACTTCATTTTAGCGCCAACAACAGCGGAATCAGGGGATTTTACTGGGTATCAGGAGAGTCATAATGTCTGATAAACAGGAAAGATCTGTACTTATTGATTTTTTGGCGTTTTCTGCACCTATTTCTGTTATGAAAGATGTTCATACCTTTCAAGAAAAAGGTTTTGAATGGCGAAAATTTCAATTTTTACCTTCATATAAACAATATCAGCATCGTGATATCACTTTTACTCATGACAACTATCAAGATATACCTGAGATTATTCATTCTAGTATGACCGATGAACAGCGTAATCGTTATGAAACAGATTTGATTTCATGCTATTTCTCTCGCTTAAAATCATGGCTTTCATCAGTATTTGGTTTAGTCATGGGAGCACCAAGAGGAAAGGGTGGATTCGCTTATCAAGATTCAGCGTTACTATATAGTGATGAAGGCGGTGTTGAGCATTTTGGCGTCGTTTATTGGGGCGGTAATAAAGACACTTTTTATGTTCAGATTTCAGGTAAAGGTTGTGCTCATGTTTTTAGTGGAACAACGCCGCAAAAAATCCATAAGTGGTTAATCCATTTGGATATTATTAGATTAAAAAGATTAGATTTAGCTACTGATGATTATGATGGTATTTATACTTGTACTGCTGCATTACAAGCGTACAAAGATGATGCATTTTATGGTGGTAAAGGTCCAAAAACCGAAATTAGAAACCTCTCAAGCTATTGATTCTAATGGTTGCCCGACTAAAGAAATAGTAAACGTAGGTTCTAGGCAATCACGAGTTTATTGGCGTATTTATAATAAAAGCATTAGAACAAAAAATTTCTGGTGTCTGGTATCGCTCAGAAGTTGAATTAAAAGAAATATCTATTGATGTGCTTCTTAATATTGCAGGTATTTATACAGGGCTTTGTGCTTATTCCGCTCAAATAAATCCCAGTAAACCACAATCAATTCCTAAATTATTTGGTAGGAAAGCGATTGATTCAATAGAAGCTAAAGTTAAATGGTTGAGAAAACAAGCTTCTGCCAATATTGCTAAAGTATTTCATTTTTTTAATGGAGATATTAATACAGTTCTATCCATGATAATACGTGAAGAGCATATTAGTGATATGAATTTACGATTTGATATACCTCCTATATATCAAACGTTATTAAATGAAAAACTAAAAACGAACCAGTGTCCTTTTTAAATATAAGGTGTTTATTTATGTTGAAAATTGAAATTAATGAAGTTGATGGAAAAGTAAATAGTAAACAAGTTATCTCTAAACAAACAGGTGAAGTATTAACTTTCAGAGAACAAAACGCCTACATTTATAATGGTGGTGTTTATCCTGAAAAATTTATTATCCAATTAGACAAGGAAGAAGCTCCATATCCCGTTGGATTTTATACATTAGATAATTCATCTTATTCGGTTGGTGATTTTGGTTCTTTGAAAATAAAAAAGGCAAAATTAATACCACTGGACAAAAAATAATTGAATTTTAAATAATAGGTTTCAATCATGAATAACAACCAATTTACCAAAGCTAGAATTTGCAATACTAGCGAGGCTGGTAATATTTCACAGTGTAGCGATATTGCATTGCAATTGCCTGACAATGTTATTTCATCAATACAATCAAGTGCTATTCATGATTCATCTGTTATTTCAAATAATCCTTTCTTTGGAGAATTTAATAATAATATCTTTGGGGCAGGATTAGGGCTTGTCTTAATCTTTTATTTATTAGGTTATGGGTTAGGGCGAATGATAAAAATGGTAAATTTATAGGTGCTATATGAATATCAAAAATATTATTTCTAATGTTTACTTAAAATCTGGTGTTGTTGCTTCTATGGCTTTAAGTTCATCTGCTTTTGCTGCTGATGATACTGTAACAAATGGTAATTATCTTGATGGTCTCATTAAACAAATTGATGTGGGTCCAATTATTACAGGGATTGTTGCCGTAGCTGGTACTATTATGGGCGTTGCTGTAGTGGTAATGGGAATTAAAAGGTCGCTCGCATGCTTAATGCATTTTGATGGTTTGGGGCTTTACAGCCCCATTTCTGATTATTAGGGGATTTTATGTGGGAATTAATGAGCTTTTTTACAGGGGTATTATGTGGATGGGCTGTAATTCAAGGATTTAATTCTTATTGAGAAATGATTTTTGAGGCTATTTATGTTTTTTTTCAGTAATAATAAAATCCGAAAATTCATTTTTATTTTATCTTGTTTTTATGTTTTCTTTTTTTCGTATATAGGGCATGTTTATTCTTCTCCAGTTCTTGTTGCTAGAGCTTTATTACCTCGTTTATTTGGAAATGTTGTCGCCAAAAGAGCAGTAAGTACTGAGGTAGCAACATTAACAGCAACGTCTGTAAATAGAATGACTTTGCCTGCATTGACAGCATCATCTCCATTGATTAGAACGGGAAATGCGTTAAATTGGATAGGGCTTGGTTATGGGCTGAATGCTTTACAGAATGACTTATTTTTCAGGGAATGATAAAGTTTATTCTATTGATTACGACAATCAAAAAAATTTCTAGGTTCTTCGCCTGAGTCACTACTTACACAACTATTTGAATATGATGTTCAGCATAATAAAATTACATGTATCGGTGAAGCACCATGTCAGTTTTCTTCATTACGAGATATTCGATTAAGAACCGATTTAGGTGATACAGTTTATTTCACTGGAACTTATGACTTAACTAATGCATCCGGTAGCTTTATTCCAAATCGTTCATATACTCAATATTTTTCATGGGAAAAAAACAGGTTGTTTTTCATGATGGAATACCATATCCAGCCGATAATATTGACTTAGATGATTTACTGAAATCATTATCTTATACTGAAGTTTCATTAGATGAAATTGCTAATTTATTGAATGCAATCTTAATGAATGCATCGTTACAACCAGATTATAAAGGTATTCCTTTTAATAGTTCTAATGCCATAACAAAAGATGAAATAAAAAATCTTCTTAAAGAAAATAACGAATCTCAAACAGTTTATTTTCATGATTTATTTGAGAGCGTTAAAACAGGAAGTAATAACAATTTAATAATTATAAATAACACTACGGAAACAAAGCCTACAACGCCAACAGATAAGGATGATGATTTCGATGAAAACGATATTAAATACCCTGATTTAGATATGCCAACAGCAGAGCAAATATTACTGCCTTATAAATCATTTTTTCCTTACTTACAAGATTTTGATTTACCATCACGAAATGCTCAATGTCCAATATGGAACATTCCATTTCTTAATGAAAACTATAAAGTTGATTCTCATTGCCCGCTAATTGAACAAAACAGAAGCATTATAGAATCTATATTTTCTTTAGTATGGGCATTTATTGCTTTACGTAAATTATTAAGTGCATAGGTGAAATAATGGGGCGCTTGTTAACAACACTATTCAGTGGGGCATTTGGTTTTATTTTTAAAGGTATTGTCGCTAAATTCTTTTTGTTTTTTTCTCTTTTTTATATAACAACTGAATTTATCCCCATAATTATTGAGTGGTTTTTACCTAAATCAACTAATTTATCTGATCTTTTTAATTCTTTACCCGATGCAATTTGGTTTTTCTTAAATTTATTACAATTTCCATTCGGTGTTCCTTTAGTTATTTCAGCAATGGTAACACGGTTTATTATTCGTAGATTACCGATTATTGGTTGAGGGATATATTATGCCAATTACTGCTTATGTCGGTGTACCTCGCTCAGGTAAATCATACGAAGTTGTAAAATCTGTTATTGTTCCTGCAATAGCTTCAGGTCGTCGTGTCATTTCAAATATTTATGGGTTGAATGAAGAAAAAATAAAGGAATACTGTTTAAAGCAATACAAGAAATTATCTTTAGATAAGTTAGGCTCTATTGTTCATGTCGAAAATAGTCAATGTCTAGATGAAGACTTTTTACCGTCTATGGAGAATCAAAATACCTTTTGTCAGGCGGGTGACTTAGTTGTTATTGATGAGGTTTGGCGAGTTTGGGGCAGTGATAAGGATATCCCTAAAAATCACCGTTCTTTTATTGCTGAACATGGTCATTTCGTGAATAAAGACACTGGCGTTATGTCTGATTTAGTTGTAATTAATCAAACAGTTAGTGATATACCTCGTTTTATCAAGGCTCGTATTGAAACGACTTATCGTATGCAAAAACATGTTTCATTAGGTTTAAATAATCGATATCGAGTTGATATTTTTCAAGGTGCCAAGATCACTAAATCTAATCGAATGAATTTTTATCAGGAAAAATACGATAAATCTATTTTTGAACTCTATAAATCTGTTGAGGGAAACAACCCTAATACATTAAAAACCGACAAGCGTCAGTCTATTTTTTCATCAAATAAAGTGCTTGTGCTAATGATTCTTGTGCCTATTGGTATATTGGTTTCTGTTTATTTTGTTTATCAGTATTTCAATCAGTATTTAACTTCCGATAAAACAGAACCTGCTCAATCTACGCATTTTCAATCTGTTAATTCTAATCAGATTACAAATTTAACTTTCAGCCCACCAAAACCTGTTTTATCGACTAAATGGCGCATTACAGGTGAACTCATTAGCGAAGGGAAGGCATACGTCATTCTAGCCGATAAACAAGGACAATTACGTCTTGAGCCTCGTAGTCAGTTTCAATTTAACGGTAGGCTTTTGCAAGGTGAAATTGATGGTCAGCTTGTTAATTACTATTCAGGAGGGGCACAGTGAATAAATTATTATGGATACTCATATTTTGCGCTTTTTCTATTCAAGCTCAGACAAAAAACGTAGATTTCAAATTGGAAGCGGTGCCTTTACCAAAAGCAATTTCTTTGATTTATGATGAAGTGCTGCAAAAACCTTATATGCTTGATCCTAATTTAGCTAATGACACTAGCTTAATTAGTTTTCATGCCACTGAAAAACAAGATTTTAATCAATTTATCATTCGTTATTTTCAGAATATGAATATTCGTATTTATGAGAAAAAAGGGGTTGTTTATCTAGTAAAAGTTAAACCTCCAGAACCTAAAATTAGTAAACAAAGTTTTGTCTATAATCCGATCCATCGTGATGTTGATTATTTACAGGGCTTTTTAAAATCAGAAGGTGAAGTTGCAGCTAATGGAGATAAATTGGTGTTTTACGGTACAAAAGATGAAATTTCTCGCGTTCAGAGTGTCTTGAGTGCAGTTGATACACCATCGCGTGAAGTTGTTGTTACTGGTTATGTTTTTGAAGTCCAAGATATTGAAAAAGAAGGAAGTGGTATCAATCTATTGGCAAAATTATTATCAGGCAAATTAGGGATTAATATCGGGACAAAGCAAAATTATGAAAATTTCATTACCATTAATACGGGTAATTTAGATGCGATGATTGAGTTATTCCGAACAGATCAACGCTTCCATGTAGTCAGCAGTCCGACATTGAGGGTTAAATCAGGTTCTAGAGGAAATTTTAGTGTTGGGTCTGATGTACCTATTTTATCGAGTGTGACATATCAGGACGGTCGCCCAGTTCAATCTGTTGAATATCGTTCTAGTGGGGTGATATTTGATATTCAACCGACAATAAAAAGCCAGGCTATTGATTTGAAAATCCAACAACAACTATCAAATTTTGTCAAAACAGATACGGGAGTCAATCAATCACCAACTTTAATTAAGCGAGATATAGTGACTGATGTCACTGTAAAAAAAGTGGTGATATTATCGTATTAGGTGGTTTAGCTGAAAAATAAAAATTGAAGAAGGTGAAACTGGATTTAGCTTTTTACCTAAAGGATTTTTTTGTCAGGAAAAATCAGAATCAAATACAAAAAAACAGACATAATTGTATTACTACAAGTTAAAAGTGATTTGAGGTTTCTGGCCATAAAAAAAGTCTGCCACCGCAGCTTTGCGAGGAGGCAGATTTTTTTATGGCTGGAAAAATGAGAAAACGTTATAGTGGTAATCATGATGTATGATTTAGTCGTTTTATGCCGTTAGGCATGTAAGGCGGCATTCGATAGTTTTAAAGATAACGGTTCATCAATCCGCCGATACAAGGGGGGACTTGTCGAGAAGCAAGAAACTGCGCTTGCGCCTCCTGTTAAGCCATTTTTTAGCATAACGTTCAGCGATGAGATAGTATGATGGTCGAAGACAAAAGATAGTTAAAGCAGCTTAAACACTCATAGGAGACTCTATGTTAGATATTGAAGAATTAAAAACGACTTTAACGGAGCATTCTGGTTATCAATTAGGTTTATCGGTTCCAATTGGTGCCGTCCGTTTTTTTCAAATTAATAATGGTGCTGATATTGATGATGTTATTTCGTTAATGAGTGACTTAGTAAACCAAGATTTTTTGAAAAAAACAAATGTTGGCAATCCTGACGTTAATCGTCATCTTGGTTTTGAGTTAGAACATTGGTATCAATATAACGCTTAGATTTCTTCATTTAATACAAAGGTTCGCATAATGTATGACGCTATGTTACAAAAGGGTTCTGAGCGATTGCGGTAGAATGGTCTTGAGGTTTACCGCAATCGGGAAGGTTCGTATTTACACATAGAGTGCATTGTGCGAATCAATTATTATCTTCAATCATTTTTATATATTTTATTTCTTTGCTATTAAGTGAATCGCTTTTATAAATATATACATTATCTTCTAGTTTCTTATCTTTATTAATTACTTTCGTTATTACATTATCATCAAATTTATTTATTATTGCGTAGTCCTTATTATCAACAGTAAAGTAATAAAATGATGTTGTAGTTCTCGCATTATAAGTGCCTAATGCAAGAATAAATCCGTAAGAAAAAAATAATAACATAAAAAATGATAAAATCTTTGTTGTTGCTGATAAGTCGTCACTCTCTTTTGGTTTGTTGCTACCACTTTGATTTTCATTATTATTTTTTATCTTCTTTTTTTCAAAAAAAAGTAGATAATATTAGGAATACTATAAATATCGCCATGCCAATTAAGTAATATTTAAATATGGAAATTCCTGCAAGATATAGAAATATTAGTAATATAATTCCCATTGTAATCGGTGCGTATGCTTTTCGTATATTTGAGCCATACTTACCTAATGCTTCAGTTGCTTTTGTGCAAAAGTCTATTATGAAGATGGAAAAAAGCATAAGCATAAAAAAAGAGAATCCCATTCTTAATAAATTAACTAAACTTATGCTGATGAGTTCTTTAGGATAATTGAAATATTTTGCATAACTAAATTCATATAAATATGCTGCGCTATATGAAGCAGCAGAGATAACCGCTAGTAGCAGGGTGTCTTTTTTGGATAAAAACTTGAACATTTTACTCCTAACTTTTCATGAATTTTTTTCGATGTTAAATCGGATAATCTAAAACCCCCGTGCTGTACTACGGGGGTAGTCTCAGGATAACTTCGGGCTTTCAGCCATCGTCCCAAATGGGTCTTTATTGACAACAACGACTCTTTTTGTTGCCTTTTCCTCGCAAAATGAACTTTGTTTTATCTTTCTAAGAAGGTATTTTTCGATTAATTCTTCATCATTTTTAAGTTCAGATGCTTTTTGAGCCAATGCGAGCTTTGCTAAATCGTAGATTTCTTCTAATATATCAAGCTCTAAGCATACATCATCTATTAGTAATTTTATTTTCTTGGTCATTATGACTGTTTCTTTCTACGTTTATAGGGTAGTCCTAATTGTTTGATATCTTTATAAGTATTTAGATCAATCATAGAGAGATCACCATTATCGTCTAACACGATAAGATCAATTAGGTTTTCGATAGCAAAGTGTGCAATATCAGATTCTGTATAAATTTTCTGCTTTCCCATCATAATGGCTTCTTTCGTAAGCTCAAAAGCAAGGCTTTTAAGTTCTATTGCTTCCTGCTTTTTTAGCCTAATCGTCGTTTTAATATTTTCAGGCATAACCAATATCTCCCCAGCAAGTAAACACCTATTGTAATTCTCTTCGCTATTCTTGTCTGTTATTTGTTGACATGTAACATGTCACATGTATACTTTTGCATTAAATGTTATTTGTTACATGTATACATGTTTCTTGTGGCGGTGAAGAATGCACATTATTTATTTTGATTTTATTGAAGGATACGGAGTTAATGCCAAAGTAGGTATTGACTGGGATTTTTATCGTTCCTTTGATGAATTGATTAAAGAATGTTCTTGTTACTTTAGTGATAACTTCATTTTAGCGCCAACAACAGCGGAATCAGGGGATTTTACTGGGTATCAGGAGAGTCATAATGTCTGATAAACAGGAAAGATCTGTACTTATTGATTTTTTGGCGTTTTCTGCACCTATTTCTGTTATGAAAGATGTTCATACCTTTCAAGAAAAAGGTTTTGAATGGCGAAAATTTCAATTTTTACCTTCATATAAACAATATCAGCATCGTGATATCACTTTTACTCATGACAACTATCAAGATATACCTGAGATTATTCATTCTAGTATGACCGATGAACAGCGTAATCGTTATGAAACAGATTTGATTTCATGCTATTTCTCTCGCTTAAAATCATGGCTTTCATCAGTATTTGGTTTAGTCATGGGAGCACCAAGAGGAAAGGGTGGATTCGCTTATCAAGATTCAGCGTTACTATATAGTGATGAAGGCGGTGTTGAGCATTTTGGCGTCGTTTATTGGGGCGGTAATAAAGACACTTTTTATGTTCAGATTTCAGGTAAAGGTTGTGCTCATGTTTTTAGTGGAACAACGCCGCAAAAAATCCATAAGTGGTTAATCCATTTGGATATTATTAGATTAAAAAGATTAGATTTAGCTACTGATGATTATGATGGTATTTATACTTGTACTGCTGCATTACAAGCGTACAAAGATGATGCATTTTATGGTGGTAAAGGTCCAAAACCGAAATTAGAAACCTCTCAAGCTATTGATTCTAATGGTTGCCCGACTAAAGAAATAGTAAACGTAGGTTCTAGGCAATCACGAGTTTATTGGCGTATTTATAATAAAGCATTAGAACAAAAAATTTCTGGTGTCTGGTATCGCTCAGAAGTTGAATTAAAAGAAATATCTATTGATGTGCTTCTTAATATTGCAGGTATTTATACAGGGCTTTGTGCTTATTCCGCTCAAATAAATCCCAGTAAACCACAATCAATTCCTAAATTATTTGGTAGGAAAGCGATTGATTCAATAGAAGCTAAAGTTAAATGGTTGAGAAAACAAGCTTCTGCCAATATTGCTAAAGTATTTCATTTTTTTAATGGAGATATTAATACAGTTCTATCCATGATAATACGTGAAGAGCATATTAGTGATATGAATTTACGATTTGATATACCTCCTATATATCAAACGTTATTAAATGAAAAACTAAAAACGAACCAGTGTCCTTTTTAAATATAAGGTGTTTATTTATGTTGAAAATTGAAATTAATGAAGTTGATGGAAAAGTAAATAGTAAACAAGTTATCTCTAAACAAACAGGTGAAGTATTAACTTTCAGAGAACAAAACGCCTACATTTATAATGGTGGTGTTTATCCTGAAAAATTTATTATCCAATTAGACAAGGAAGAAGCTCCATATCCCGTTGGATTTTATACATTAGATAATTCATCTTATTCGGTTGGTGATTTTGGTTCTTTGAAAATAAAAAAGGCAAAATTAATACCACTGGACAAAAAATAATTGAATTTTAAATAATAGGTTTCAATCATGAATAACAACCAATTTACCAAAGCTAGAATTTGCAATACTAGCGAGGCTGGTAATATTTCACAGTGTAGCGATATTGCATTGCAATTGCCTGACAATGTTATTTCATCAATACAATCAAGTGCTATTCATGATTCATCTGTTATTTCAAATAATCCTTTCTTTGGAGAATTTAATAATAATATCTTTGGGGCAGGATTAGGGCTTGTCTTAATCTTTTATTTATTAGGTTATGGGTTAGGGCGAATGATAAAAATGGTAAATTTATAGGTGCTATATGAATATCAAAAATATTATTTCTAATGTTTACTTAAAATCTGGTGTTGTTGCTTCTATGGCTTTAAGTTCATCTGCTTTTGCTGCTGATGATACTGTAACAAATGGTAATTATCTTGATGGTCTCATTAAACAAATTGATGTGGGTCCAATTATTACAGGGATTGTTGCCGTAGCTGGTACTATTATGGGCGTTGCTGTAGTGGTAATGGGAATTAAAAAGGTCGCTCGCATGCTTAATGCATTTTGATGGTTTGGGGCTTTACAGCCCCATTTCTGATTATTAGGGGATTTTATGTGGGAATTAATGAGCTTTTTTACAGGGGTATTATGTGGATGGGCTGTAATTCAAGGATTTAATTCTTATTGAGAAATGATTTTTGAGGCTATTTATGTTTTTTTTCAGTAATAATAAAATCCGAAAATTCATTTTTATTTTATCTTGTTTTATGTTTTCTTTTTCGTATATAGGGCATGTTTATTCTTCTCCAGTTCTTGTTGCTAGAGCTTTATTACCTCGTTTATTTGGAAATGTTGTCGCCAAAAGAGCAGTAAGTACTGAGGTAGCAACATTAACAGCAACGTCTGTAAATAGAATGACTTTGCCTGCATTGACAGCATCATCTCCATTGATTAGAACGGGAAATGCGTTAAATTGGATAGGGCTTGGTTATGGGCTGAATGCTTTACAGAATGACTTATTTTCAGGGAATGATAAAGTTTATTCTATTGATTACGACAATCAAAAATTTCTAGGTTCTTCGCCTGAGTCACTACTTACACAACTATTTGAATATGATGTTCAGCATAATAAAATTACATGTATCGGTGAAGCACCATGTCAGTTTTCTTCATTACGAGATATTCGATTAAGAACCGATTTAGGTGATACAGTTTATTTCACTGGAACTTATGACTTAACTAATGCATCCGGTAGCTTTATTCCAAATCGTTCATATACTCAATATTTTTTTCATGGGAAAAAACAGGTTGTTTTTCATGATGGAATACCATATCCAGCCGATAATATTGACTTAGATGATTTACTGAAATCATTATCTTATACTGAAGTTTCATTAGATGAAATTGCTAATTTATTGAATGCAATCTTAATGAATGCATCGTTACAACCAGATTATAAAGGTATTCCTTTTAATAGTTCTAATGCCATAACAAAAGATGAAATAAAAAATCTTCTTAAAGAAAATAACGAATCTCAAACAGTTTATTTTCATGATTTATTTGAGAGCGTTAAAACAGGAAGTAATAACAATTTAATAATTATAAATAACACTACGGAAACAAAGCCTACAACGCCAACAGATAAGGATGATGATTTCGATGAAAACGATATTAAATACCCTGATTTAGATATGCCAACAGCAGAGCAAATATTACTGCCTTATAAATCATTTTTTCCTTACTTACAAGATTTTGATTTACCATCACGAAATGCTCAATGTCCAATATGGAACATTCCATTTCTTAATGAAAACTATAAAGTTGATTCTCATTGCCCGCTAATTGAACAAAACAGAAGCATTATAGAATCTATATTTTCTTTAGTATGGGCATTTATTGCTTTACGTAAATTATTAAGTGCATAGGTGAAATAATGGGGCGCTTGTTAACAACACTATTCAGTGGGGCATTTGGTTTTATTTTTAAAGGTATTGTCGCTAAATTCTTTTTGTTTTTTTCTCTTTTTTATATAACAACTGAATTTATCCCCATAATTATTGAGTGGTTTTTACCTAAATCAACTAATTTATCTGATCTTTTTAATTCTTTACCCGATGCAATTTGGTTTTTCTTAAATTTATTACAATTTCCATTCGGTGTTCCTTTAGTTATTTCAGCAATGGTAACACGGTTTATTATTCGTAGATTACCGATTATTGGTTGAGGGATATATTATGCCAATTACTGCTTATGTCGGTGTACCTCGCTCAGGTAAATCATACGAAGTTGTAAAATCTGTTATTGTTCCTGCAATAGCTTCAGGTCGTCGTGTCATTTCAAATATTTATGGGTTGAATGAAGAAAAAATAAAGGAATACTGTTTAAAGCAATACAAGAAATTATCTTTAGATAAGTTAGGCTCTATTGTTCATGTCGAAAATAGTCAATGTCTAGATGAAGACTTTTTACCGTCTATGGAGAATCAAAATACCTTTTGTCAGGCGGGTGACTTAGTTGTTATTGATGAGGTTTGGCGAGTTTGGGGCAGTGATAAGGATATCCCTAAAAATCACCGTTCTTTTATTGCTGAACATGGTCATTTCGTGAATAAAGACACTGGCGTTATGTCTGATTTAGTTGTAATTAATCAAACAGTTAGTGATATACCTCGTTTTATCAAGGCTCGTATTGAAACGACTTATCGTATGCAAAAACATGTTTCATTAGGTTTAAATAATCGATATCGAGTTGATATTTTTCAAGGTGCCAAGATCACTAAATCTAATCGAATGAATTTTTATCAGGAAAAATACGATAAATCTATTTTTGAACTCTATAAATCTGTTGAGGGAAACAACCCTAATACATTAAAAACCGACAAGCGTCAGTCTATTTTTTCATCAAATAAAGTGCTTGTGCTAATGATTCTTGTGCCTATTGGTATATTGGTTTCTGTTTATTTTGTTTATCAGTATTTCAATCAGTATTTAACTTCCGATAAAACAGAACCTGCTCAATCTACGCATTTTCAATCTGTTAATTCTAATCAGATTACAAATTTAACTTTCAGCCCACCAAAACCTGTTTTATCGACTAAATGGCGCATTACAGGTGAACTCATTAGCGAAGGGAAGGCATACGTCATTCTAGCCGATAAACAAGGACAATTACGTCTTGAGCCTCGTAGTCAGTTTCAATTTAACGGTAGGCTTTTGCAAGGTGAAATTGATGGTCAGCTTGTTAATTACTATTCAGGAGGGGCACAGTGAATAAATTATTATGGATACTCATATTTTGCGCTTTTTCTATTCAAGCTCAGACAAAAAACGTAGATTTCAAATTGGAAGCGGTGCCTTTACCAAAAGCAATTTCTTTGATTTATGATGAAGTGCTGCAAAAACCTTATATGCTTGATCCTAATTTAGCTAATGACACTAGCTTAATTAGTTTTCATGCCACTGAAAAACAAGATTTTAATCAATTTATCATTCGTTATTTTCAGAATATGAATATTCGTATTTATGAGAAAAAAGGGGTTGTTTATCTAGTAAAAGTTAAACCTCCAGAACCTAAAATTAGTAAACAAAGTTTTGTCTATAATCCGATCCATCGTGATGTTGATTATTTACAGGGCTTTTTAAAATCAGAAGGTGAAGTTGCAGCTAATGGAGATAAATTGGTGTTTTACGGTACAAAAGATGAAATTTCTCGCGTTCAGAGTGTCTTGAGTGCAGTTGATACACCATCGCGTGAAGTTGTTGTTACTGGTTATGTTTTTGAAGTCCAAGATATTGAAAAAGAAGGAAGTGGTATCAATCTATTGGCAAAATTATTATCAGGCAAATTAGGGATTAATATCGGGACAAAGCAAAATTATGAAAATTTCATTACCATTAATACGGGTAATTTAGATGCGATGATTGAGTTATTCCGAACAGATCAACGCTTCCATGTAGTCAGCAGTCCGACATTGAGGGTTAAATCAGGTTCTAGAGGAAATTTTAGTGTTGGGTCTGATGTACCTATTTTATCGAGTGTGACATATCAGGACGGTCGCCCAGTTCAATCTGTTGAATATCGTTCTAGTGGGGTGATATTTGATATTCAACCGACAATAAAAAGCCAGGCTATTGATTTGAAAATCCAACAACAACTATCAAATTTTGTCAAAACAGATACGGGAGTCAATCAATCACCAACTTTAATTAAGCGAGATATAGTGACTGATGTCACTGTAAAAAGTGGTGATATTATCGTATTAGGTGGTTTAGCTGAAAATAAAATTGAAGAAGGTGAAACTGGATTTAGCTTTTTACCTAAAGGATTTTTGTCAGGAAAATCAGAATCAAATACAAAAACAGACATAATTGTATTACTACAAGTTAAAGTGATTTGAGGTTTCTGGCCATAAAAAGTCTGCCACCGCAGCTTTGCGAGGAGGCAGATTTTTTATGGCTGGAAAATGAGAAAACGTTATAGTGGTAATCATGATGTATGATTTAGTCGTTTTATGCCGTTAGGCATGTAAGGCGGCATTCGATAGTTTTAAAGATAACGGTTCATCAATCCGCCGATACAAGGGGGGACTTGTCGAGAAGCAAGAAACTGCGCTTGCGCCTCCTGTTAAGCCATTTTTTAGCATAACGTTCAGCGATGAGATAGTATGATGGTCGAAGACAAAAGATAGTTAAAGCAGCTTAAACACTCATAGGAGACTCTATGTTAGATATTGAAGAATTAAAAACGACTTTAACGGAGCATTCTGGTTATCAATTAGGTTTATCGGTTCCAATTGGTGCCGTCCGTTTTTTTCAAATTAATAATGGTGCTGATATTGATGATGTTATTTCGTTAATGAGTGACTTAGTAAACCAAGATTTTTTGAAAAAAACAAATGTTGGCAATCCTGACGTTAATCGTCATCTTGGTTTTGAGTTAGAACATTGGTATCAATATAACGCTTAGATTTCTTCATTTAATACAAAGGTTCGCATAATGTATATTATGTTAAATGTGACGTAATGTAGAATAACTTCATGAAAGATAAAATATCAGCTAGATAGCACTGTTAGCCCCTATTGACTCGAGTACGTGTTACGAATTTAATAACTTCATATTCGGATCAACTTGGAGATTTATGGGTTATTCAATTAAGCATCTACGCATCGACAGCAAGCCTAGTTAATGGTAGGAAAGCAAATGAAGCGTATAGGAAACAAGCTTTACGAATGCGAAACGAGCGTGATGAAATGGCAAAAAAGTTGGAGCTGAACACAATGGCAGTACTAGATATAATAAATGCTGTTGATTTAACAAGGCCTATCAAGGTTGAAGAACTTTTCTTATAAGAGAACTAAAGAAAGCAAACAAATAGATTAAGACTCCCAAGGGGATCGGTCCTTGGAAGTTTTAAATTGCATCAGTTCAGATTTGTACTGACTGCGAATTTCGGACATTAACGTCACCGAGAACTGCTAGCTTTTACACCGCCCGAGTCGTTTGCTTTGTTAAATTTTCTAGCAGAGAGTTATCAGCTTTGTCTATGCAAACTCCAGCCAGTGACCTATTGATTATAAAATGAACCACTTTATCCAAAATTAAAAATAATTTTTCATTTTGTTTCTTTGGCAACACAAAATTAACGGCTTGCTGATAATATAGGCTTGCTACTATTCTTTGAAGGACCGCATTTTCAGCATCTGTTAAAGTTTCACCCTCATAAATTAAATATGGAATAGCTTTATTCAAAAGACCAGCAAACAGATCGGCTACTTGTAGCCCTATCGAATTTTTATCATCTTGGAATTGTAAGTTAGAGGAATTTAAAAAAATAAAGTCTGCAGTATCAAAAGTTACAGATGTTTCATTAGTATTTTCAACAGCACTCTTGTGGTAGTACTTTAGAATCTCATCAAAATGAGACTGATTATCATGAACTATTATTACTTCAGATAAGTTTCTTTTAAACAAGTGATTCAATCTGGCATGTAAATTATAAAAAGAACTTATATACGGCAAAACTCCTATTAGCTCACCCCTTTTATTGGTATCAGGCAATGGAAGAAAGTATGTATAAGCATCCCTATCACTTTGTTTTTTATTGATTTTCATTAATCTGAAATCGTCGATAGATTCTTCAATACCTAAACAGACAGAATCTGATAGTGGATCTTTTGTTTTTTTTGCCAAAGTAAGTAGGTCATAAAATAATTCTTTTAAGCCTTCTTCAGATGGATTTCTAGATATATCAGTGAATTTTATGAGGAATTCTTTTGTGACATGGTCATAAACCCATTGGCTTAATTCCTGATGAACCAACTTGTTGATGTGTTGATTTCTGTCCGGTTGGAAATAAGGGGGATTTATGAGACAGTTAACAATAGTCGTTGAAAGAAAATATTTCTTATCTACAATCTCAATAAGGATACTGCAACTTTCCTCTATGTACTTTAAGAGCTCTAGAATGAAGCCAATTTTTTTACCAAAAATCCCTTTCATTTTTGAGAATTTTAGCTCAGGCGTTTGTATCTTATATTTCAACTTAAGTTCTTTAATAAAATCTTCTAAATCAGACAAGCTTGAATCATTCAAGCCAATACAAGCAAGGGTAAAGTATTCTTGTGAACTAAAATTATCATCTTTTTCCGTAACGACTAAGTCACCTGTATTACCACTTTCATCAATATAAAATTTTTTATCCATAAAAGCCTCAATTGCAATGAAATTATGGTGATTTTAACATTCTATAACAAATAATGTGCCTACTGGTTTGCAAAAACGTGTTTAATTTCTAATAAAACCAAACAATTCTGTATATTCAACCAGTAACTTAACAGGTATCCACTTCTGACATAGATCTGCCTATTTGAGTATATTTAGCTCTGTGGCATGGCTGTATCAGGCCAAATCTGAGCTTAATTCTATTACATTACATGTATACTTGCTGGGCCTCGCTCTTCACTGCTTCTAATATAAATTGTTCAACGGTTACATTGAGCCTATTTGCCGCTTTTTTAACAAGCTTAGCTCATGCGTTGTTAAATTTAATTTAATAATTATTTGGCTATACTTTTATTTGAGTTTAGTGAAACAGGGCTGTCCTCAGCAACACATATAGCACAGGATTCATGGAGAACATGCCCGATTAAGACGAAGACCTTCTTTCGCTTTTTCTTATAAGAGAATTAAAGAAAACAAACAAATAGATTAAGACTCCCTGGGGTATCATTCCTAAGGAGTTTTAAATTGTATCAGTTCAGATTTGTACTGACAGGGAAAACACTATTTAAGCCGCGAAGAGTTCATTTCCCAGCAGTAGTCTAACCCTATTCCATTGCCATTTTGTGCTTAATGCAAACGTCGCTAGCTCGGGGGGCTACGCCGGAACCACCGAAATGACCGTTATCCTAATTTTAGCCCCATAACGAAAGCGTCTAAACTAACCCCTATCTTATTACCTCATGTTGGTGTGTTTTATTTTGATTGGCACTAAATGTGGGATTATCGGCATCAACTCGATACGCAAGACATGAAATTAAATTGTGTTTTACCCGTTATTGACGGTAAATGTGCGATCAGCAGCTGAATTTATGGCATGAGGCTGTGGTTAAAAAAACAGCGAATTAATCTGACCGATCACCAGAGGAAAATTCAGGGTTGAAAAATAGGGATTGCTTTATCCAAAATTTTGTGGCTATTATAATAATAGAGAAATGACCGCAGATCAGCACATCGTGCTCGGCTTCTCTTTTTTCGTTTTGAACCATCACCCTTTTTTAATTGATTGGCTTTCAAAACGCGTAGGTCTGCTCCGTTTTGGGAAGGTAAATGCCAATCTAATTAAATTTTAGGTGATAACATGATTGTATCTGAACGCCCCCCAATTAATGATGAAACGTATGCATTTCATCTTTCACAAAAGATTATTATTAGTGCATTTTGTGATTTCCTTTTGTCTCAAACATTTGATGGTGACAATGGCGCTCACTCGCATAATCCTGCAATAAAAAATCAGGCGTTAAATGCCATAGCGAAATCGTTAGGTCATCCTCAATTTAGCACTATGATGGCCACGGCGAAAAAGCATCAGCAACAAGCACTATCGATTAGGCCGATTATCGACCATCCCGACTTTTTGACGTTGTTTCCACTGCATTATGCGGAAGCGATGGAGCCGCACGTATCAAAAACGCCATTTTCTAACCCGAATAATAGTCAATTTTTGAAGGAACTGACGAAAAAACAACTTCGTTTTAGGCTTCAGAAAAATACTGAGGGGGCATTTTCAGCGACAATAGCTGCAGATAAACAAGGCTGGTACACAGGGGATTCGTTGTCATTACCTTATGTTGCCACAAAGTCCAAAAAAATTTTTCTATCTGTTATTTTAGATTGGTATCATGCATTAATCAAAATGGGATATGATATTGATCTCAATCGTCATTTTATTGTAGAAAATTTCCAACATTTAAATGTGCTCTGCCCACAAAATTTGATTCAATATTGTGTGGCGTATCAACAATATTGGAACTCATTATTACCCTTGAATGCGGAAATAGAAGACCAATTTACGCTAGTAGACCAAAGGCTTAACGAATATATTCGAGTGGAAAAAATACCTTATGATACTGAACGTTATGGACCTATTTCTCTAAAAACACATATTGTTAGGTTTAACAAAAATGGATTAGTGATCCCCAGTGCTTATTTTCCAACCTCACGGCCTATTATTTTAATGGATATTTGTACGATTACTGACATTAAGGACAAAAATTTAATAGAAATAGGAACGAACGATAAAAAGAAAAAACGGGTATGGCAATTAACTGAATTTATTAAAAATGATTTTCGATTTTCACTTTTGCTGTCCATTATTGAAAAAGCAACGGATTATACAAATCCAATGAATGCTAAAGAACTGCTCGAACGAACCATTAAAGATTATGAACAACTGGTTGGTTTCATTCCAAAAGAAAATATCGTCGAATCGCCTTTTGTGCTTGAAAAACTTATCCCTGTATTGATGGATGAACGCTATAAAAAAGAAGAAAGAGCCGAACTTTCAATCAAAAGCAGTTTAGAATTGTTAAAGTTTTTTGAAGGGTTAAAGATAACAAGCACACCGGCATCTTCACAACGATTTAAATTGGCAGAACAGGTCGCAATAGAAGGTGAACGGTTAGGTCTTACCCGAGGCTATCCCACAATAATGATTTGTATTGCGTCTATTTATGAGTGTATTGATGCAAGAAAAGTGTTGAAAATTGAAGAAAAAGGAAAAGAAAAAAAGCCATTTAATCCAAGTAATTGTTTAGGTGATATTATGTCGTTTTATAGGGTTGCAACAGCAATACGACGTATACATGATGTTTTACCCGAAGTTGATATATTATTTCGAACAGAAGATCAATCGCTTGAAAATCTTCATCAGTATATAAAAGTCACCGAAATTATCAGGTCTGATAATACTCCTGTGTTACACAGTGAGTTTATTCAGCCTGAAAAGTTATTTCCGAAATTGTATAAAAATGAGAAATGTATTGACGAACATGAGCGTGATAAGCTGTTTGCGCTCCTAAATTTTGAGGTAAACTAAGATGTCTGAAGCCCAACCGTACTAAAACGCACGCTAAGTATATTCTTTAATCAGTAGGGTATTTCGTTACCGGAGTTGCACAGCGGAATCGCCGAAATTTCCATGACACATCACATGCTCTGCTATGGTAGCATCTCGCACACTAAGCCATAAGCTCCGTGTGCGAATGTTACCGCATAACAGAGGCCCAGATTAGGTATCTTCCCATAATTAACTCCTATTCATTCAACCTACCTCTATCATTTCCTTATGAAAAATAATTTCATTTTATTTTTCATATTCAATTAGATATACAGATATTATGTACAGCATCTGAGTAACCGAGCATTAAACGTGACAAATATCACACCATCATTAAATTATATGAAAAATAAACTCATGAACTATTGATTGTTATATAGCCTTAAAAATAAGCATAAATTGACATTTCATGAACTAAAATTCACTTCATGATCACTAAGAATATAATATTTAAAGAAAAATAGACATGAACCTCATCAAATTCCGTAGAAGTTAAATACTAAATATAACCAATAACTTGATAGTACGCTGCCTTTGTCTAGTATATAGCATTAATATCTTTAAGCCCTATTAATACTCATCGTCTCTTTTAATCCAAAAATCCTTTGCTAGCGCAGAACACCTCTAACATTGATTATTTTAATACGGTTGTAAAAGAGCTTAACGCATTGAAAATAATTGCTTTTAATGATTAATATGGCCGGATTTGGCGTATTAGTTTGCTTAGCTTCAGCGGCTAATGAAAAAAATAGCATTAAAATAAGAACGCCAAAGAATTTACTCATACATTAATCTCTTATAATTTATAAAAACGACAATGAATTTATTAAGTAACCTATAATCATGTTTTGTTATGTACCCTTCTTTTTTATGGTCTGATTTCTATGCTCGATAATGAGCTATCATTAAAAGAATAAGTTTCAAACATGTATTATAAATACCGAAATAAAGAATATTTATTTAAGTGTGATCATACTATCACCTTACTAGTCGGATTCGTTTAATTCTATTATAAATGCTCGAAAAACCGCAAAAATCACGCCAGTGTCAGTTCTTTCCTATATTCGCTCTAATTACCCTGCTTTACGCTAGCATTATATTTAATGTGAAAAAATATTTATAAACGGAAATTAAGTATTTTTATTTATACTATGCGAGGATGAATATGAGAATTGTACTTTCTTTAATATTGAGTTCAACACTATTGCTCTCTGGTTGTTCTGCCTTCCTTTTTAGCCTAGGCAGCAATCCAGAAATGACACTGAGTAATATTAAATTGATGGAAAACACCACTAAACTAAAAGTGCCAGCTATACCACCAGGAACAAAAGATGGTGAATATTTACGTTATTATCCTGGGGGACAAATTAAATATAAATCATGGGTAACTAAAGGTTGTTTTGACCGTTACGTTAATGCTTATTATGAAAATGGTAAATTACAAATGATCATACCACTGAAGAATTGTGAAGTTAACGGTGTGGTAAAAAGTTACCAGACTAACGGCAATATATACAGTGAAATTGCTATGCGTAATGGCTTACCTCATGGTGCTTTCAAGTATTATCATAATACACCTAAAAATAATGTTAATTTGCAGGGATATATAGAGAATAAAGCTCTTATTGGTGTAATAACTCAATATGATGAAAATGGAAAAGTGATTAATAAAGGTCAAGTGTTAGATGGTAAGGTTAAAATCTTAAAATAACCTGATTTGAATTACCGGCTTTTTGTTATTTATGAAAGCCGGTTTTGTTTTATTCTGCAAATACGATTTATCTCTTTTCTATATTAAAGTATTGAGTCAACGCTTTATAACCTTTCTCGCTGATAGTCACTTCTCTATATCCTTGATGTCGTGTTAACCATGCTTGCGCTTCTGCATAATTAAGAAAAGCAGTGCCAATTTGTCCGCCTAAATGAAAACGACGTTCGCTCCAATCTAAACATGGGCAGCAAATATTACGAGGATGCTTTGCTTGAAATTCAAGACCCATATTTTTAAATCGCTCAAGACCTAGTGTTGTAATAGCGCGACCGTCCTCTGTTATCCATTTTTGCTGACAAAGTGAATGATAAATATCGACAGCAATTTCACCGGCTAAATGATTATAACAAGTTCGCGCTTTCCTTAAGTTTTTTGGGGTTGTAATTTTAGCTTGTGAAATATGGTCAGTAGAAAAACTCATTAAATTTTCAATAACGTTGGCAATCTCATCGTTCGCTAATCGAAAATAACGGTATTTACCTTGAGATATTACAGAAATAAGCCCGCTACTGAGTAATTTGGATAAATGGCTGCTTGCTGTAGAGGCAGAGATATCAGCTACGATACCTAGTTCCGTTGCTGTCCACGCCCTTCCATCCATTAATGCACACAATATTTTGACTCTGGAAATATCAGATATCGCTGCACCAACAGCAGCGATTGCTGACTCTACGGTGTGTTGATATTCCGATTTTATTTCTGATTTAGTCATTTTAAATTTAAGTCCTTTGCATGCTATTAATGGTGTAATAACGTGATTGTAGTAAGATCTCAAGTCTATTTAATTACAGACTTTCTGCATCAAATGAATATTCACGCGCTAAAGAGGTAATGCTAATTTTGTAAAAATCGAAAATAGACTCTCGACCTTCTTGTTGCGCACTTTTATGTAAAATATTTTTCTTCCATTGCAAAACAGCTTCTTCATTTTCCCACCAAGAAAGTGATAATAATTTTCCTTCGGATGATAAACTTTGAAACCGCTCTATTGAAATAAATCCCTCAATATCTGTTAGTAATGGCTTTAAATCAGTGGCTAAAGATAGATAACGATCCTGTTTTCCTGGTTTAATTTTGACTTCAAATATCACGGCAATCATTAGTGTTCTCCTTTAATTGGATGATAGTGAGTGTATTGATAAAAAAGGTAAAACACTTCGATAATCATTGAAATGAGCGCAATTATCTATTTTAAAAATAATAGTGTATTAGTCTGCTTAATTTTGATTTAATTAAGAGTGGTATTTTCGTTTCATTGGGCTTCGTCTCTCTTATATTAAACAGATTTTACTATAGCTATTTTTTCTGATGCGATTGACAAAACTTTCTCACTAATAATGCTGTTGCACCCCCAACTCCACCGATAACAGTGCCAAGTATTAATAGATAGATAAGCCCTGTATAATTACTTAATTTTATACCCATAAGAGGAATAGTAAACATAATAGCAATGGCAGTAGCTAATAAAGCATGTAGTATGGTTCGTTTATTTATTAAATAACCAGCTAAAAAACCACAAAGAAATAATAAAACATAAAATATAATGTTTACAAGATACAGTATTTCTACGCTTGGTAGAGGATCTTTAAATATAGAGTTAGTTATAATCTGTAAAATATATCTTGTGAATGCAAAAAAAATTATACAAATAACATAGTTAAACCATAATCTATTTTTTAAGGGAAATTTAGTCATTTTATCAATCCTCTCCACATAGATAAGTGACCATCATTAAGATAGCAAATGAGCTTAGGTCACTGATCCACGGTGTACATAATGGAT
Organism: Proteus sp. ZN5; assembly: GCF_011046025.1. Lineage (GTDB taxonomy): Bacteria > Pseudomonadota > Gammaproteobacteria > Enterobacterales > Enterobacteriaceae > Proteus. The sequence goes on along the minus strand of NZ_CP047639.1, from coordinate 2,873,742 downwards.
TTGCCCTGTGGACTAGACGCTAAGATAATTAAAGATCCATAAAATCATCATGCTCTGAATAATAGTTAAGTGCATTAACTAAATCATCTAACGTTGCAGTTGGTTTTTGTTCTAATGCTAAATCAATAACATCCGCAAACTGCTGACCAGAATATAAATAAACGAGGTGATTAATTTGCACAATATTAGGATAGATTTCGTTATCGTTATCATCAACGTCAGGATAATCTGCAATAAAATACTGACGCCCTATTCTTAATTTATCTTCAATATCATCTTCACCGTATAAACAAAAATTATCATCTCTTGACTCAATTTGCTTCATTGCCAATATAAGATCTGTTAGGTGATATTGGTGATCTTTTTGCAACATATATAGGCTCTCAGTAAATTTAACAGTAAATGATTGATAATAGCGTACAACGTTTATAGAGAGCTACGCTATAGCTTAGTCTTATTTTCGTGAGAACTGGACACATAAAACGCCTAAAATAACCAAACCAATTCCCAAAATCTTACTTAATGGAATAGAGTTTTGGCTCATACCAAACCAACCAAACTGTTCAATTAAAGCAGAAATAACCAGTTGCCCTGCAATCACCATTACAAAAAAGGTCGTACTACCAATTTTAGGTACTAAAATTAAAGCAGAAGTTAGATAAAGCATACCAGCAATACCGCCAAACCAGATCCAGATAGGTTGACTAAAAAGCTCAGTGCTGAAGTTAGGCTTAGGCACTTTAAAGATAAATAAAAGTGGAATTAAAACCGCAATGCTGATTAACAGTGATATTGCACTTGCCCATAAAGGATGGCCTAATTGGCGCGCTAATATAGCATTACTGGCAGCTTGAATGGGCACTACTGCACCGGCAAGTAATGCCAAAACCGCAAGTAAAAGCCCAGATAATGATAGTGTTGACATAGTAACCTCTTAATAAATTACGGCTAAAAATAAATTAAGGGGATGTTAATCAATGATGTTATCTTGAGGAAATGAACAATTTTATAAGGCACTATTCGTGATATGAATAACTTAAGAAAACTAGATTTAAATCAGTTGGTTACTCTATTTTATCTATTGCGAGAACGCCATGTAAGTCGCGCAGCAGAGCGATTACATAAAAGTCAGCCAACAGTAAGCCATACTCTCAATAATTTAAGAGAGTTGTTCCAAGATCCGCTTTTAGTGAGAAAAAATGGTCAATACCAATTAACTAGTAAAGCGGAATCACTTTATCAACCGCTGACTCAAGCATTGGAACAACTCGATAATCTTATTGCACAACAAGACTTTCAGCCGAGGGATTGTAAAAGACGCTTTAACATTGCAATGTCTGATTATGGTGCAACGCTAATTTCAACTAAGTTAATTCATTATTTACATACTTATGCACCTGATGTTGATTTGAAAATTTGGCACAGTAGCCGAGAAGAAATGCAAAGTAAGCTAAATGAAGGTAGTTTAGATTTAGCGTTTGGGGTGTTTAATACTTTTGATAATACATTGCGTTCGAAATCAATTTTTACCGATAAAATGGTCAGTATGATCGATAAAACGGTATATCCTGAAAAAATAATAAATTTAACAGAGTGGCTGTTAGCACCCCATATCTTAGTGAGTATGAAGCCTTTCGATGCCAATGAAATAGACCATCAACTTCAATTAATACATCAACAACGCCGTATTGCCGTCACTGTGCCTTATTGGCAAATTGCCCCTCAATTATTAGAAAATACTAATTTAATTTTGACGATTGCTGAAAAAGCCATTCCTCAAAATATGCGCCAGAAATTTTCTATATTCCCCCCTCCTATTGATATTCCTGAATTAGAGTTTCAGATGATCTGGCATCAACGTAGTGATAATGACAATGCGCTTAATTGGTTAAGAAATACCATTGTGGCACTTTTAAAAGAAGAATAAAAAATCATATTCTTCTTTTAAGTTGATCTTTATTTTAAAAGCAAACTCAATGTATTTATTCGCCCATTGTTCCAATTAAAATGCACTAAACGCCCTGTTTTGTCGAAAAAATACCATTGGTGAAATTCACTTCGATATTGTGGCGCTAGGTTTGTAGGCCATTTAAGCTCAAAGCTACAGTGATTTTGATTGTTATATAAACGAAATATAGTTAACTCATTTTCTTGCCAATAAATTAACGTGGCTGTCCTTTTTATTAAATGAAAAGAACGTTGTTCTTCAATAGATTGAGTATTGGGCAACTGTAATCGTTGTGTATAGTGTGAGTTAGCTGAGGTTAGCACGCATTTATCATGTTTTATGCCGTAGTATGAGTTAGACATGAGATCATATTTTAATCCCTCATTTAAATGATGAGGCAGGCTTTCTCGTTGAGTTAATCGACGTTCAGGTAAATCATATGACCAGCGTTCTTTGGGATCACTATTAATGAGCCAATATTCAGTATCATTGTGGCGAAGAATTTCAATAATATCACCATTCAATGAATCAATATTCCAAACGATTTTAAAGTCATTTTTAGTATCAACAACTTGTACTGTATTGTTATTGGCAATAGTCCAAAAAATACCATCAAAAACACGAGTAAAAACAGTACATTTCAGTGTGCCAAGCTCTTTGATCGACTGTGTTGTGATTGCTAATGAATGAATTTGGAAGTAATTACCTCTTGGTGCTAATAATAAAGCGCTTTGGTAGTTTTCTGCGATAACAATATGATAAGTTGGCGTTAAATTATGCCAAAGCTTTTTCCCTGTTTTATCGGTTAATAACACCCCAGACTCACCCAACGCGATAAGATATTGATGATCATTTAAGGCAATCACATCATAAATAGCGTAAAGCCCTTGTTCTGGAATAGTCGCTGAAATAAAGTGGTTTTGTGCATCTAAGGAATAACGTTTAGCCTCTGGAATATCACTATGAGGCATATCTGTTTTTAATAGTTTATTGGTACTTTTATGAATAAGTTGGCTAATTTCTTTTCTTTCTAGTACAGAATTCGCGCTATATTGATCAACAATAATAGGTCGAATAAGTTGGTTAATGAGTTGTTCTGTTAATTTAGTCTGCTTAGGTAGTGCTAATAGTTCTCTTACTAAAATGGCACGTTGAATAGTTGCAAGTGGCTCGTTACATATCTTTTTAATTTCATTTTGATATAAATGAACAGTGTCAGGTAATAAAAATATTGATTTCACAAGACTGCGTAGGCTTAATTCTCCACCAGCTTGATAGGCTATTTCTAACCAATGCTTAGCTTTATCACGGCTTATATCATTGTTTAATTGCCAGATAATATCGATAGCTTGTAAATAATCTTCACAGTCAACTAGGTATGCAGCCCATTCTTCACGCATTTTATCTGCAATATCAGGATGTTTTTCTTGTAACTGTAATATGACGTAGGAAAAAGCATTATGCAGGCGAGCATAAATAACAGCAGAATCAATATCACCCGCTAAGCAGTATAAACGAATAATACGCTCGGGCCGCATTTCCCACATCCGCGCCAGTTCTGCCGCGTGTTGATAGCGTTGAAAGCTTTCCAAATAACTCAGAGCTTCTTCTTTTTCTTGTAACAATTCAGCGAGAACAAACAGAGCTTCTTCATTACAGCCAGCTTTATCTAGCTTTATAAACTGTTGACGATAAAGTTGTTTTAAATAATTTTGTAGTTCATCTCCAAAATAAAGACTTTTATGCCCTTGTTGATCAGCTGATATCTCCAGTTTATTTCGCCCTTTTAATCTCCCCAAATAAGGTGAAGGTGTTGTTTCTTGGTTTTCTTGATATTGACTAAGCGGAATACCATGACGTAATGCTTGATCGACATCGCCGTCTTCAAACATTTTCATCATTTTATTAATATAATCCGCTTGTTGCTTACTCATCATAGAGGCTAATCCACTTTTAATTGAAAGCTTATTTAGCCAACGTTGCCACGGTGATAATTGAGATATCGTTTTAGATGAAGAATGCATTGCTTCACGATTTTGAGGCGCAAGAAATTTATTAATAATTTTCTGAGTCAGTGAGGATGACGCTTTTGCTTGAGGTGTTTGAGATGGCGATGTTGAAGTGTTTTCAAATATCGTCTTTATAAATTGCTTTTGTTGATCTGCTGCCGGTGGAATATTGTCACCAATAATCGCTCTAATATTTTTCTCTTCTGACAATGCTTGAGGTTTTATCTCATACAGACTGGCGTAGTTATCAGTCTCTTCAAAATGAATCCCTTTAATATCGAGATAATCAGCAAGTGAGAGAGGTTCAGCTTGCGAAAATAGAAGCGTTGTTACAACACCACTACGAACTAAAGCAAGATCTGCATAAGGCAGTTTTTTTATCTCATCATTATCTAGAGGTGCTGTGCTATAAAGGCGACCGTAACGAATTAAAGGCCATCCCTCAATGGATGAGCAATCCACCGTTTTATTTTCAGTAAAACAGAGAACATCTCCTTGTTCGAATCGATAAATACGACAATTAGCTTGCCAATGTTTTATTAAATAAGTCAGCCGTTGAGTCTCGTTAAACCAGTCATTCGGTAGCCATAAACCTTCAATTTGACGATATCCCAATAACATTGGATGACGAATATAATCGTTATGCATTTTGAGCGTCACCTTCTTGTTCAATGGTATACAGATTTAGGCGTAATTGTTTTTGGTATACGTCATAAACAACGACTTGAGCATGATCTGTTAATGCAGCAAATAGGCCTTGAGATGGGCTAAATGAGTAACGTGTAAACGGATTATCTGCACGATATAAGATTGCTATCTCGCCTTTTGAATAACTGGCAATATTTCGTTTGTTAGGGCTGATCATCAAAATATTTAAGGTGGTTAAATCTTTTTCTATAGAGTCTTCAAGTGTTGGATAAAAAAGTCCTATTCCTTGCCATCCTTGAGGTAAGTCTATTTGATAGCCATAAACCTCATCAATTTCCATATTATAAACATGCCAACTTTGTCGATTAGTGTCTAATGAAATGGCACAAGAGATTGATTTAGAGCCATCGGTATATTTATGGTGATAGGCAAATAAGACAGCTCTTTGATAGGAAATAAATTGAGTAAAATAGAGTCGATGTTGGTATTTCTTTTGAGAAAAGTTTGCACCCGTGACCATTTGGACTAATTCACTACTGTCATTGAGATAAATATACACAAGTAGGTTGTCTGCTATTTTCTCTATACCAAGGACTTTCTCTTCAACAATTTTAAAGGCGTTTTTTTCTTCAGCATAAATACTGGATGAGAAAGCGACTAGCCGTCTTGCCCTATCATGAACAAATAAGCTGGAATATTCCTTATTTGATAAATAAGCACTGGCAAGCGTATTACCTCGCCCAATACCTGCTGAAAACATCTCATCGGAAGGCCGAGGTATATAAGAGAGTTTGGGTAATTGCCAAAAATAGAGGCCATTATTGTTTGAAAGCAATGCACCTATCTTTTTTCCGTGACACTGTAACGCTAAAATAACATGATCATCAGGATACATTTGGTATACAAACGGTTTTTTAAGCGAACTATTTTGATTTAATCTATTGAGTGGTGGAATTTTAATAACCACTAACCCTGGTTTACCTAATAAAGTGACACCCACTGCGCTACCATGAAATGAGATAACAGGTGAAAACATCAGTGATATTTTGTATTCATGCTGATGTGTATTTTGCGCTGAAGGCGGTCTTAATTGTCCTTTTAATAATCGCGAACTTAATGCTCTAGGTGGCGTTGGCAATACAATATGGCGTTGAAAATGTGGTGTGCGAATATTGACATCAATCGTTTTATTGAAACAATCATCTCCTGTTAGTTCGATATGATGTGTTGAGGTAATTTGTTTCAATATAGGTTGTTGATGAGCGCCTGTCACTAACCAAATCTCGCCATTTTTTACATCAGTGTCTTCGGCAATAACGTTTTGCCAATGCGCGATATTTTCTGTTAAAACAGGTGAATAAGTCCGGCGTGTCAATAATTCGCGTAGATCATTTATGGTGTTTAACGGCATTAATGGAATGATTGATTGCAACGTTCCCCACATTAATGTGCAACCCGCTTTTTCTGCTCGTTGTGCCAATATAATAAGCATTGCAATATGCACTAAGCGGCATTCACCCAGTTGCGAAATACCAGTATCAAAAAGCACAGTGATCTGATTTAAAGATTGTTGAGATTTATAGTTTGGCGCCAAAAAGAGATGTTCTGCATTAATGGCACGTCTCATAAATTCATCAGGTACTTCATCAGATATTAACCATTCACTAAGTAGCAGGTTTTGATAATCTCCTTTACGCTGTATTTGCCCTATCCCATCTGGTTCAGGTAAGCCACCGAGTTGCTTTCCCTGTACAGGGCCTAATACACGACTTAGACGTTGTAATAGGTCAGAAAATGCAGGAATTAATTCGGGATCTAACCCGCTAAGCCAAGTTTGCCAAGGTTGTAGCGCTTCGGGCAACGAGGTGGATTGTGTTGTGGGTAATGACATGATGATAAACCGATCCTTGTATCACATTATATTTCACTCAAAACACAATTGGGTGAGTGTATCCCGTAGCGTTGGTGTTAACGTCCACTGATTATCTAAAGGGATCACCGTTTGAGGTGATGGTAAAAGTAATAGTGGTTGGCGTTTAAAATGCTGCACTAAGGCTTGTTCCACCAGCCCATAAGGTAATAAAAGCTGTTGGTGTATAGGGAGCCATAATTTTGCTGTTTGAGTAGACGGTGCAATCAGCGTTATATTTTCAGCCCAAGGTAAATCAGTCTGTTTCCCTAACACAATAAGCCGATGTTGACTGGTGATCACTTTTAACCGTTGTTGCTGAACATCAGGCAAATGAATAATGCGTTCAATAAGCTGTTTAGCCGTTATACCTGTTGCATACACCCCTTGTGATTTAGGGGGCGTTGCATTAGGTTGCCAAGTGAGAGGAAATGTTGGGTTCATAATAAGTGACTAAACTGTATCGCTAATTGTGTACGTAATATAGCAAGCTCTTCACTTAACATCTCTGTTGAGAAGTTGGCATCTATTTCTCGTAACGTTAGTTCAATATCCGCTTTAGATACAGGGTCTGCATTGAGAACATCGGTTGCTCTTTCAATTAAACGGTTCATACGAGATTGAGGTTGTAATGTTGCCTCTTCTACGGAACTAAATAATCGAGAGTTCATTGAAAGTGAGAGTTCTTGTCGTAAGATTTCACGTCCTTGTTGCTGCGCATCTTCAGTAGGAAGTACATACAGTAAAGGCCAGAGATCTTGTTCTGTCGCAATCTCTCGATTATTGAGTACGGTTGCGGCAGCAATAAGACGCTGAACACGAACAATACGTCTATCTGAAAGCGTGATCCCTGCATTTCTTAATGAACGCACGGCATTAGCAATCAACGGTCTAACTTGTGTTAAATCGACGTTTTTAACGGCAAGGTGCAATTCATCTAATTGAGCAATATCGAGTTGAGCTGAAAGTTGAGTCAGGCTTGAAGCCCATCCGCCTTCAAGCATGGCTTCTAGTTGGTGATCGGGTACAGAATCAATAAAAAGATGAATAAGAAAGCGATCTGAGAATGCAGCAAGGTTCGGATCATCAGGTAAACTATTCGCTGCTCCAATACATACTTTTAATGGGCTAATAATATCGGTATGACCACGTTTAAATCGACGCTCATTTAAAATACCTAATAAAGTATTTAGAATGGCTGTCGAACCTAGAAAAACCTCATCAAGAAAAACAATATCTGCTTCAGGTAACATCCCTGTGATATCGGTTTCAACTTTACCTTCTTTTAGTTTTTTGAGATCTACGGCACCAAATAACTCTGAAGGTTCAGTAAATCGCCCTAAAAGGTATTCAAAATAACGTCCACCCAATGTTTGAGAAACTCTGCGTACAACCGCACTTTTCGCTGTACCAGGAGGACCAATAACCAGTAAATGTTCATGAGCGACTGCGGCTAAAATAACTAGTTCAGCAAGTTGCTCGCGTCCAATCATACCTCGTGTTGAGCATTGTATAGCTTTACGAATATTATCGATAATTCCATTTATATTTGATGTCATATTTTTATGTATAAATTAAAAGTCTAACGACGACGGAGGGAGATTTATGATAATTTTTTATGTGGCCAACCCTTTTAATTCAATCTGAGTTAAAAGGGTTTGTATAATATAACCCACAGTGTGATTATTTATAATAACTACATTTTGTTTTTGTTATAAAATTTTTCGCCACACATTAATTTGGTAAAATCAGCACTTACAGTAGCTATTGATACAGGTTGATCTTTAGCAATATAAATAAAAGACTTTCGAATTTTATCTTCTTCGCTGACTTCTCTTAATTTGCCGTCAATCACTCTATCAGAGTCATAATTTACGCAATAACCGAGAGTTGTTGAGGTCTTTTTATCCTTTACCGTCATGATGTCATGATATTTGAAACGGTAACCTTGATTTTCTCTAGCAAGGTCTTCCTTAGCATCTTCCCCTATAGCAAAAGGGCTTGAAAGACGTGCGATCGCATCTACATATTCCGCGTCCATTTTTTTACTTACAAATTGCCTATCTGAGGCATTTGCTACGCTATAAATAACACCTTGTTGAGTCGTTTTTATACTATACGCTTCCCATTCTTGGGATTCTTTAATGTAAGGCGCAGTATTCTCTAAAATAGTAGTGAATTTATCCCATGCTTCAAACGTTGAGTTACAACCTGAAAGTAACAGTGTAGAACTGCTCAACAGTAGTAACGCCAGCATCTTTCTTTGCATTTTTACTCCATAAATTAAAAGATAAATTTAATGATATATCAAATTGTTAACCTATTTGAGGTTATCATCTTCTAGGTTAAATTGTATGCTCAACTTCCTAGGAATATGCTTAATTTCTTTACAAAACATTCACAAAACGATGAAAGCAATCCTTGTTATAGTGAGAGAAGCTAGATTGAGAGAAACAAGCGGATTAACGCGCTTTTCTTCTTTCGGTTGCAATATCAAATGCCAAGCTTCTCAAATTAGGTGAATGATTGATTAATGCGCGATGCGTTGATGCTTGGCTAATAAAGGCAAAGCTTTCGCCCCAAGGATGTTGATAGCGATCACGTACAATAGGCGCACGCCAATATTGCAATAACCCTTCTAAAGGAAGGTGGTCGTCACCGACTGTTAATGTTTGAGCTACTAATTGCGGAAATTCACGTTTAATATCTTTGGCTTGTAAATACCAGCGATCTCTACCATAAATGGCAGCTTTTAACGTGATATTGTTATCGCTCAAATACCATACTTGTGGCACAGCTTGTTCATCTGTGTTAATTCCTGAAACCGCATCAGTAAAGCGTTTAGCACATTGTAGATTCTGTGCCAGCGCCTCTCTTACTCGCTGATTCTGTGCTGAACTGATTGATGTTTTATAAGGGCCTAAGCGATAGCGCTCCCAACATGCCTCATCATAGATATCAAAATCATTTAACGCTCTGCCGTAGCTATCTATTACCACAGGATCAGGTGGCAATAATTGGTATACAAAAGGACAACCGCAAACATCATCAGGAGAGAATCCATAAAGATAGCGACTTCCTGCGTAATAACCCGTCTCCATCATGGATAATGCTTGAAATGTACCGTGCCAAGGTGGGCCAAAAGCGTACCATTTAGCCACTAATGCTCTGTTTTCTGGTGTGGTATGGCGTAACCAATAGCGTATTGCAAGATTAGATGCAGATTGTGCAATAAAAATAAAAGGTTGGCTTTCGCCAAAAATAGTTTTCAGCCGATTAACTTCTCTATCAATAGCATCCACCAGCAATCGATGATCCGCTCGCCAATCATGGGCAAGAAAAAACAGATCTTGCCCTTCGCGATAGCCTAATGCTGTTTCAAGCACATCTTTAAGCTCTTGAGTGACCAGTGTGCTGACTAAATAAGGGACAATCGAAAATGCGTGTAATTGCTCAGTGGCTAATACGCGAGGTGAATGCTGAGCGTTGGGATGTTCATATTCATAATCACTTTTTGTAAAGACACTACGATGATCACCCCAAATAAAAGCCTGCTTTTGTCTATCAAAAAGCTTAGTCCCTAAAATTCCCGGTAAATAAATAATAGGAAGATTCGGTATTTTATCATCAAGTTTCGCTTTACGAATTTGAGCCGCAATAAGCTGAGCATGTATTAATGACCATCCTCTATTGAGTGGCATATTTTTAGCGTCCTTTTAGTGGAATAAGAGTGATCGGCACATTTTCGCTGCCAAGATGTGTTTTTTCGGCTTCAGTAACAGGGAAATGAGCACGATCGTAAACCTCAAACAGTTGGCAAGGTTCATTTTGGTGATGATAAAGGCGTATCCCCTCTGCTTTAGGACTACTTTTCGACAACATAAAGCGATGACAACTGTTGGTGCTAATTGGACCAACCGGCTCTCCTTGTCGAGTGATAAATTGATAATAGATTGGCGAGTCATTTTTTTGTTCAATATGACATGCCTGAACAGGACCACGGAAAGGATGTGTAATACAAATAAAATTATCAGGAATACGCTCTGATAATTTGTCGGTGTTAGATTCAGCCCAAGGTAAAATAATAGAAGGCTGGAAATGACAATGAGGACATTGCCCATTCTCTAAGTGAGATTGTGCAATTAATCCACTGCGTTTCACTAATAAGGTGTGACACTCTGGGCAATAAGAGTTTGCGCTATCTGTATCAAACACATTCCCCACATAAACATAGCGCATACCTTCATTTAAGGCTTGTTGTCGAGCTTGTTCAAGAAAAGGAATCGAGGTACGTTCAACGTGGCGATATTGGTAATCAGGATGGAAACGAACATAGTGCAATGGAATATCTGCATCAAGATACTTAAGCATCCAATCTGTGACTTTCTTCGCTTCTTCCAGAGAGTCATTACGCCCTGTCACACATAAGTTAGAGACTTCAAGGTGCGGACTATTTGTGGATTTACGCGCATCATAAACTTGTTTAATACCGTCAAGAACAGGCTGTAATCGCCCTCCTGTATGTTTACGATAAAAGCTATCTTGCATTGATTTTAATGAAATACTAAAGATATCCATTACACCTAGTAATTCATCAATGGCTTTTTCGCTGATATAAAAAGCACTTTTATAGAGATTTTTTAAGCCATGTTCACGGGCGAGTTTCGCCGTATCCATAACAAACTCATGCCAAACAATCGGATCGTTATAAGTCCACGACAAAACACGAATATTATGTTTTAACGCATAATTGACCACATCCTCAGGACTGTAATACGCCACATTACTATCTTGCACATAACGCGCTTGGCTGGTACTCCAGTTTTGGCAAAAATCACAACGTAACATACAGCCAATATTACCTAACGATAAAATACGTTCACCGGGTGCATAATGATAAACAGCTTCGGTTTCTATCGACTCTTGTGTCATGGGTACAGATTTACCGTAGTTTAGCGTCACTAAACTGCCATTTTCATTGCGTCTTAACTTGCAAGTGCCTGTACGACCTAAGTTTATTTTACATGCTCGCGGGCAAAGCTCACATTGAATACGATCATTTGAAATAGGATGCCATAAGCGTGCAGGATGCCCTGTTTGTTGCCATTGCTTCATTCTTGCCATGAGTTATTCCTTTTTATCATTACAATGATGGTTATTTTCACAAAGAGGCAAAACGGTTTTTTGTCTGGCTCCTGTTTGCCAACATTCCAATACATGACGCAATTTCCAGTAAAAAGGATTTCCTTTTGCTGGAGTGTTGATTAAATAGTGGAATTCGCCTTGTGGGGTTAAATGGGCGATCAATTTAAAACCGGGGCCAAAGGTGTAAGGCTTGGTTTTAATGGTGTCGTTATTCCCTATCTGGGATTGCGTTAAGAAATCAGCATTCTGCCTTGTGGCGTGAATGGTTTCGCGATTACCGCCTTGATAAAGGTAACGACCAGTTAATAGACGATTAAGCCACAATGGTTTTTTGATACTATGCTGAAATTCAACGTAAGGACGTTCCATTTTCTGACTGGCAATTAATGCACTGGCATAGGTTTCACGAATTAAGGTAGAAAGCGCATCTTGTTCAAACTGCCAATCTTGAAGATGGTGTTGCAGAATATTGAGAATACTCCAACGACAACTTGGCCAGAAATCCGTATACAGTGCGCGTGATCCTCTTTTTAGCACCTTCCCTAACACTTTATCTGTAAGATGTTGTATCCATACATCAAAAAGTCGTGATGCATTGAGTTGCTGAGTATCGCAATCCCATTGAGAAAGGATTTTATCTTCAGGTATATAAGGCAATAAAAAAGCGAGTGCTTTTTGGGCAAATAGATCTTTTTTATCATCTTGTATCTGACGAAACGACTCAAATGTATGTTTTTGAGTTTGTTGAATAAGCTGCTCAATACGTAAAGCCCGTGTCGGTGGATGCCAACGATTAGACAGTGCAGGCTTTCCATTAAAGAGAGACGTACTATATTGATTGGCGTAAAGGACATACCCGCGTTCAGGATTGTGTTCGGCGGGCAAATCATCGAAAGGAACATAGCCTTGCCACTGATGCAATGGTTCCGTCAAACTGAGCACTAAACTGCCTAATTCGCTATGGCGCTTAGGAATATATCCCATACTTTGTAAGCCAATATCACCGTGGATATCCGCGTATCCCACCATCATAGGGGAGCTTTTCACATGTCTTAAAGCTTCTCTAAATGATGTCCAGTTATGGCATTTTGCAAGCTGATAAAAAGTAATATCGCCACTTGGATTATCTAATGCAGGCCAGCGTAAAAATAAACCATAGCCCGCTTTTTCAGACATTAATCGACCTTGTGAATAATCATAAGTCACAAAAGTATGCTGACGCTTTGAGGTTAAGCCAATGGTGTGAGTTCTTTTTGTTAATGGCTCCCATCCTTGCGTGGTTTCGACCTTCTCATTTTCTAAATCAATGCGTCCCCAAAATAAATCTTGGTTATCCGCCATAATGCCGACCATTCCCCAAGCCGCATGGGTATTGCGTCCCACAATAATGCCCGGCGAGCCGGGAAAATGTGAACCCATCACACTTAAGCCTTCTTCGCTCTCTAAACGGCATAACAGATTAAAATTTGGGTTAACATGCCCCATATGAGGATCGGCAGCTAACATCGGTTTGCCAGATGCGGTAAGCGAGCCATTGACAGCAATCACGTTAGAGCCAGTATCTGGCGATGCTAAACCTAAATGTTGTAAGCCTTTTAATCCTTCTTTAAACGCGGTAATCACTTCAGGATAATATTCCCCGCTCTCATTTAAAGGTAATGGCGGAATTTGATCGCCTTCAAGGCTAAAGGTAGATAAAAGTTGCTGATGTTGAGATGGCGTTAACCTATTGGCTAAGCGAGTATTAAATAACTCATATTGCCAAGCTGAGTTAATAAAATATTTCAGTTGCCCTAACAGATAACTGTCAGTTGTGGTAAATAATTCAGGCTTGTAACGCAGTAATAAACACTCTATTGGTCGAATTTTTAGATCTTTTATGGCTTGGTTAATGCCTGCGATATACGCGGTAATATGTTGAAATTGAGTTGCCTGCCAACTATCAGAGGGAGCATTTTTATCGTCAAGCTCAGCCTTTTTGGCGAGTTCAACCAATCCTAATCGGCGTTGGAAAATATCTGTTCTAAGTGCACCGTTTCCCATCACTTCACTTAAGCGACCGCTGGCGACTCGACGTGATAAATCAAGTTGCCATAACCGTAAATAGGCTGCGCCATAACCTTGTCCATAAAAAACTGCATTATCCGTATCACCTTTGATGCTTAGCAATTGCTCTGTTTCTAGTGACAACGTCACGTTACCCCATTGTGAAGTGAGTGTCCTTGGCTTCATTTGGACTCCTTATTCATCAATGTGTATTGATTAGCAATGCGTTGAGCATAATCCTTAAAGTCATTTAATGGCTCACCTGCTCTCCACCCTAATAGTTGTTCTGCTTTAGAAGATGAATAGGTATAAGTGCTTCCATCCATAATACGTAATGCTTCACAGGAAAGTGGCATGGAGAAACCAAGCAAGGCGAACTTATCCATCAACCATGCTAAAGGTCGTAAACTACTGCGATTTTTTATAGGCAATGGCGCGGTTTCTTGTATTTCGCTAAGTAGTGTGAAAATTTCAGGCATAGAGAAAACATCACCAGTAAACAGAACCGTTTCTTGGGATTTATCTAAGGCAAGTAAGCGCAATAATCCATCACATAATTTTTCGACATGGCAGAGTTGAAAAGTACTGTTTGTACTGACTTGAAACGGAATTTTTTTATTGAAAAAAGCAGATAACGTCTGTGCTAAAACACTATTGTCACCTTGACCAAATACACCACCACAAATTGCGATTTTAATCGGCATTCCTTGTTGCTGGTGGCGTTCAACTAATACATGGGCAATTTGCTTTGTTTCTTCATAATAACTACGAAAATAGCCATTATGGCGATGAGTTTCATCAAGCAATACGCCTTGCGTTTCGCCTAATGCCGCTGTAGTACTGGTATATAAAATCTGAGAAATTTGCGCTCTTTTGGCTTCATTAAGCAAATTCAATGTGCCAGTGACATTGGTTTGATACATCTTTTGGTGTTCAGAACGACTAGGTGCAATGCCTACTCGATAATCAGCAGCTAAATGAATAATAATATCTTGCCCAATAAGTGCTTCGCGATATGTATCAGGTTGAAGCAAATCCCCTTTTATCACGTTTATATCTGCTGGTAACACAGGGCGATTAGGATGAGTTTTATTAGTGTCACGACACAATATCGTTAATTCATCCCCAAGCTCTGCAAGCTTAGGTAATAAATAAGAGCCTATAAATCCATTTGCACCAGTGATAAATATTTTCCGTTTATTCAATGTGATTACCCTTCCTGATTAATAAAAAACACCAGTGTGGCTAACATAAAAAAGCCATCATGTGTTGCGGTCATCGGGCGAGAATGCATCGAGCCAATTGGACAATAGCGAGTGAAACTATATTGTTGTGGTGAAATTGACGACAATGAACCGTGATAACCCAATGTTTGTAAGCGTGCAAACCACTGTTTTTGAGCTAACTGCAAATGATGCGCTATGGGACCTACAATCAATTGAAAACCAAGATCCAGCCAATATTGAGGTGCAAATTGAGTGTGGTAAGTGATCCCCCAGCCTGAATTTGCATCATAAAGTGTGGGTTTTTCATTATTGAGTAAGTCACGAGACAATGAATATTCGTGTACTTGTGCCATTTGTTGAAGTTTTATTGTTTCTGGCAATGGGGATAATGAAGGTAATGCAATAGAAAGTTGCTGATAAAGTTGTTGAGCGCAGTTTTCATTCTCTAATAAGATAAAACGTGGTGAACTACAAACTTGCTGTCTAAACAAACAGACGTCTTTTAAAATAAGGGAAATATCAGGTAATGAATGACCTAAAATAGCCATTGCACTTATTTTTGGCCCTAACTCAATTAATTTAATCGGTGCTGGTACTACGTTGCGATAATGCTGAATAAGCGCATCACCACCCGCCAATAAAATCGCTTCAATCCCGTTAAGAACAAGCTCATCATTTTGATTTTCACTCGACCAATCAAGAATTTCACACTCGTTTTCATTTAAACCTAAATAAGCACGTAATAGATAAAGCCATTGCGTGGATAATCGCGCTTTTATTCGGATAGGACTACCAATTAAATAGCCCGCAAGTAGTGCTTCTAATGTACCTAGGGGATCTTTTTCTGAGACCACGATTAATAGTTTATTTGGTGCTCGCCAGCATTTATTCCCCAGTTCATTAGCTACTTTTTGCTCTAATATGTCGCTATAAGCCCACTGAGTTAAACGATTAAGGCAGAATGCTTGCGTCAAGGGATCATCAGAGAATAGCCAATTCTCATTAAGGCAGTGTATTAAACACTGCTTAATGTTTGCTAAACGAACGTGTATCGCTTCTGTCATCTTACTTGTGCAGCACAAGTGCCCTCTGGTGAAGTCGCTCTACCGATATAGTGAATATAGGGTAATGGATGGCCACAAGCACATTGTGTTCCCCATAAGCCTAAGTCTTGAGTTAATAGGCGCTGAGAAGCTAATGAATCAAAAAAAGGGTTTTCAAGTTGGATAAAGCCGGTCTTTCCTTCTGGTGCTCGATCACCTGTTTCATCAATAATGGCAAAACGAGAGTAAGCAGGAATGTGAAAATGCCCTTCATTGCAACTAATGTAGTGTAAAGGATGTTCTGTCATGCCATAAATATCACGAATATCAACATTGGGAGCATGTAAGGTTTCTTTCAATCCTTGAATAATATCTGGGCGTTCAAGCTGTTTTGTCATTCCTTTCCATCCACCGCCTGTTAGCCCTTTAATTGGCGATAATAGAGTAAATGCATCAGGGCGACTTAAGCATAAATGTTCAAAGAAAAGAGTTAGCCCAAGAATATAGATAGGTGCAGGATCATTCGCCCAACGTTGCAATGTTGACCATGCTAGTTTTGTATCAAACTGACCGTGTTCTGATACAGTAAAAACCAACTCTTTAATGGGAGCACATTGGGTAAATTTTAAAAAAGCAGTCGCAAAACCAGCATGATCGCCAGATTGAGGATCGGGAGACAACATTAGAAAATGAGCGGGAGTGGTTGATATTAAACCGTTGTGATAGAAAATTTGCGTCATTGCAGTTTCAATGCGCTTTAGGCTGACATCATCAAAGAAAACTTGTGTCTTTCCTTGTTGCCCCGTTCCCGAACTGTTTAGCCAAATACCATTACGATGTGTGGGAGTGGCTAAATCCATAGTTTTAAATAAATTAACTGGAATAATCGGTTGAGGCATTTTTTGCCATAATGATTGATAGGTAGCATTATTTTGGCAATGCCAGTTATCAGCTTCATTCATAGATGCGGTAAAAAGTGCATCATCAAAACTATCAACAGCATAAGGTTGAGCGAGATTAACTAAATTATCCATCGGATGATGCTGTTCTTCTGACATGTTGTATCCTTACATTGATAAGGGTCATATCAACATAGTCATCAATTACTCTTACTTATTGAATGTAATTATTCTTAAAACAGGAAGGATGTGATTAGATTTCACCATTCTTATGTCTTATATCACATTGTTTTATCTAGATTGAATAATCGCAATCTGACAAATGGGTGTTTCTGCTTAAAAGTAAAGAAAACACCTTAAAAATAAAGATGTCCTCTTTGATGATTATTATGTGTAATTCACTATTTTGCGTGAACGTAGCAGAGCTTATCCATTAGTTTTTTACGAATGTCATTTGCAATAAAACTGGCATTAAGAGCATCGATATTGCATTGCTGAAAATCTTTTTCGCTCCAACCAAAAATATCATGTAATAACTGATACTCTTTATTTAACGAAGTATTGGCAACTGTTCGTGCATCAGTATTAATATTTAATTTAATGCCCTGCTTTTTTAGCTGATTAACGGGGTGTTGGTCTATTTGCTCATAGATATTGCAGATAATATTACAACTTGGGCAAACCTCTAATAATATATTTTGAGATTTAAGCCTGTTAATGACCTCATTATCTTCAATACTTCTAACACCATGACCAATTCGAGTAACATGCAGTTTATCCAATGTTTCAGTAACGCTTTCAGCGCCTTTTGCTTCCCCTGCATGAGCAATTAAATTCCCTCCTGATTTTTTAACATAATCAAAAGCAGCAATATGATTATCTAAAGAAAAACGCGCTTCATCAGCCGCTAAATCAAGTGCGACAACACCTTTATTCAGATATTCGACAACTAATTTGGCGGTTTGTAGACTCTCTAACGCACTAAAATGACGCAATGTGCATAAGATCAATCCTGCTTTAATATCATATTTTTGAGATGCTTCATTCATTGCTGAAGTAACAACCTCAACAACGTCTTTATCTGTTAAACCCTGTTTTGTGTGTAATAACGGGGCAAATCGGATTTCAGCATAAATAACATTGTCTGCTTTCAACTGATAAAATAGATCGTCAACGGCTAATGTAATTGCTGATTTAGTCTGCAAAATATCAATTTGTGGCGTGACTTTACTTAAAAAATCGCCCAAATTAAAACAGGGTTTATGAGCAACAAATTGCTGATTAAACTTATCAAAGCTTATTGTTGGATCTAGCTGTTTAATATAAAAATAGCTTAAACAGGTATCTAAATGCACATGAAGCTCGACTTTAGGTAATAAGCTGGGATTGAATGTCATTAATATAGTCTCTAAATATTAGGAATATCATGATAGTAATAACCTCCACCAGCCTAAAAAAGGACATATGTCCTTTTTTGAAAAGTATGCTATTTTCGATAATAAATTGAAGCTTAATTGCGAAAGGAAAATAAAAGTGAAAATAATTAATGATGAAAAAAAACGTAACGCTTTTATTTTAATGCATCAACTTGATACTTATTTATCTGATGTATTGTTGTCTTCTATGCGATTAATGGAAGTGAAAACGGGAGAATATTTAATAACGCAAAATAGCCAAGCAACACATTTATACTGTCTAGTGGAAGGAAAATTACAGATTGAACGCTATGAAATAAACGGTGAGCATGTAGTTTTTTCTTTTGAACAAGCTTTCTGTGTTATTGGTGATTTAGAACTGATTTCAGCTAAAAATGAAATGGTGTTTAGCACCGTACAAGCCTTAGTTCCTTCCTATTTGTTAGCGTTACCTCTTTCTATTGTCAGACAAAAAGCATTACAAGATGCTAATTTTCTCACCTTTATTTGCCAGCAATTAAGCCAAAAACTTTATCAAACGTCATTAAAACACGCTCAATCACCCTATTCTTCGGAATTTAAATTACGTCGATATTTATTTTTTAAAGCACAACAAGAAGGACTCTCTTTTCAATTAGAAAAAAGAGATCCGTTAGCGGCAATGCTTGGGATCTCAACCAGACAATTAAACCGCGCTTTAGCACATTTAGTCAGTGTTAAGGCGATTAAATTAAAGAATAAATCGATAACGGTGTTGGACTGTGAATGGCTGTCTCAACTTAATGGCTTAGCTCAATAAACGCTTTATTGATAAACAATTTCAAGATCTAACGTGGCATTTGCTGTTCCCGGGAAAACGTCCTTCTCCATTTGCTTGTAATAACCTCTAAAATTCAAAGTGACTTCACCCTCATTTTTTGACGCACTAACCACAGTATTACGTTTATTTAATTCTAATGTCGTCCAATTACTGCCATTAACGCTGTACTGTGTTTCAACTCCGACACCTTTGGCAGTATCAGATGAGGTATTCAATGCAAGTACGGTGCTATTTTCTGAAAATGCAGTGCCTTTGGGCATTAAAATAACGGGCAAACCTTCAGGACAATCTAAGGTTATATTCCAATCTATTTTTTCGCTCGTTGAATGAATTTGTCCACCAAAGCCATTTTCACTAAGAGATATATGCCCAAGGTTAACGTCTTTAATTTTAGATGACTCTAATATGCAGGTACTTGCTTGTATTTTCCCTTTAATATCAAATAAAGTGTCATAGCTTATGGCTTGTGACGAAAATAATAAAAAGAAAGAAACGGTTGTTAATTGCGCTAATTTCATTGTCATCCCTTAATTATTTTGTACAACAAAGGTAATGGAAGCATTGGCTTTACCGGGTGTCGCTCTATTTTCTAGTTGTTTATAGCGAGCTCTTAATTTCAATTTGTTAATGCCATTGGCAACTTCTTTTGAACTTAATAACACACTTATTTCATTGGCATTTTTTGCTTCCCAACGATTACGCTCTGGTGAATAAGATTCAATTTGGATTGCCATACCCGATGCTTGATTGGCAATCTCATCAAGCTTAAATAAATTCTTATCAGATGCGGGTATACCCTGTAATGAACCGACAACTTGACTACTTTGCATTTTACAATTAAAGGTTAATTCAAATTCAACCCAATCAGTTGTGCTGCCAGCAGGAAAATTACTGCCGTTGCCACTTAATAACCAAGTTCCTAATTCAATATTTAAGTCACTGGTTTGAATACTACAGGCTGCAGCTTTAATTGAGCCTGTATAATTAACTCTGACGTTATCATTAGCAAAAACAGAATAAGATAAAAATGGTAGTACGCATAAAATAGAGCGAGCAATAAACTTCTTTGCGAACGTATATTTCATAATAGTTTCCTCTAGATTAACGGTAAACCAATGTGACAGTGACCTTGGCATTGCCATCTGAGGCTTTTACATTGTCAGATAATTTTACGTACTTAAAATCAAAATTTTTATTTATCACTTCTTTCTTATTAGTTGTTTTAGCAAAAGAATATTGATAATTACCCGGTGTTTTTCTATCGCCACCTAACTTTAATGCTTCAGAACTTCCTGATTCAAACATTTGCACACCAAAACCGGGATTGTCGCTTTGATTTTCTAAATAGATAATATCTGAGCCAATATTATTCGGGTTGTTATTATCAGCAATAGTGTAATCAACAATCATGTTTTCAGGGCATTCGACAGTCATAGATTGTTGCGCATAACCAAAGTTATCGCCAATGCCTAACTTACGAACCGCAACAAGCTCATGGGTGCCTAAATCAACAGTTTCACGCTTGGTTTTTACTTCACAACTGGTTGATTTCCAAGTAACGACTGCGGAACTTCTTAAAATAAGACCAATACCTGAAGTTAAAGAAGTATTAACTCGTTTACATTGTAGTAAAAGCGAATCAAAATTCATTCTATTTGAATTAGTTTTCTTTATTTCACCTGAAACCGTTTTCACAAAAGCCATTTTTACATCAAGAAAGAGTTTATTAGTATTATCCTGTGTTTCATGTAATTCTTCGGTGGAAGTAATGGGATACCATTGTGATGTGCCTTTTTGACGATATCCCATGACATATCCAATACCCTCAATACTTGTTTTAAAAACGGGATAGGATTGTGAATCTGCACGTATAGGTGAAATACCCGTGGAGCTATCTTTGATACTCGTTGTGTAATTAAATTTTCCTGGTGTATAGGCTTCACATAAATCTTCATCAGATTCTGCGTTAAATATTTTCCATCCCTTACCTAACAATGATCCAGAAGATAACTTTTGTGTGGCTTCATCAATAATAAAATCATCAAGTAAAAGGAAAAAACTACCAGAACTTAATGCTTGGGATGAAAACAGCGTTAAACTTGTGGCTAAAATAAATTGTTTGATATTCATGACGAAGATCCTTTTAATTAACGACAATCAACAGTTAAGGTTGGCAAATGCTGTTTTAAGTGCTCTGCCGTTAAATGATAATCTGCAATACATTGATCTTGAGCGTTTTTACCCCATGATACGGATATACTTCCTTTTTCAGGCATTCCGCTGAGATAAATATCGCCATTTTCATCTGCAATCCCAGAACTTACTTCAATTTCATTTACTTGCGATTGTTGTGCAAATGCACCAAATGGAACTGGCTTACCTTGATTAATCACAGTAAATAAAATGCGATAACCTACATGTGTTTGGTAATCAGCAAGCATTGCTGCACCCTTTGTTGGAATAAGTGTCACAGTATTGTTTTTTAGCTCTACGTTATCAGGTAATGTGCTGATATCTAGCGTAATTTCATTTTTATCATAGGCATTTAGATAAGGCACAATCGCATAGCCTCGCCAATCCGTTGAAACACCTGTACGGTTTTGAACATTGACATTTTTAGCATCAGGCGCTCTTACAATTGCGAATGAATCATAAATAGGTTGTGACAATGTCACGCCATAAGGATGTGCAACCACTGCACCAGTTAAGCCATAATTGGCGCGTTGTGAATGTTTGTCATAACCATATCCCACATTAGCCACGCCATAGCTACCACGATAAGAACCTGAAGCATTACCGCTGGCATTGTTTTCTTTATTGCCATAAGACTGCTGAACAGAATAATTTAAATTATTGTTCTCAAGTAAGCTGCCGCTAATCCCTGCCATCATATCGGTGTTACCGCTATTATCTGTTGTCATGCTGCTATTTAATGACGTGTAATTTCCAGTCATATTATCCAGAGGTATAGAAACAGAGAACGCAAAGCGATTATCTGACTTACGCTGATTAGGTGTACTTGAATAGCTATAATTTAAATTATAAGAAACGCCACCCATATTATTGCTATAACCAGAGCTTATTGAGCGCTCCTTTCCTGAACGATCCCAGTAATCTTGTTGATAAGTAGAAAGATAAAGGCTGCCATAATCATTTAAAGATTGGCTCAGTGTTATCTGAAAGCGATTCTTTTTCTTATCGTGATACATTTCATCACCAGAACGATTATTTGCTTCAGTAAAGCTGTAATAATCTTCGGTGGAATAACGGTAATTAGCTAATGTGACAGACGTTCCTGTTGTCATCATATTTTTAGAATATTGGAAACGGTAAGACTGCCCACTATTACTGTTTTCTTTACCGACTAAATTTTGAGTATTCGCATGTGTAATATCTGTCGAAAACGCCCCTAAATAACCTAAATTAACACCAACACCCGCAACATAAGATTGATAATCTTTTGAAAGTAATACACCGGTATAACCTGTCATGCCTTTAGGTAAGCCATAAATAGCAGTACCTTGCACAAATTCTGGCTCATTCGCATCAGAGTTAGACTTAAATTGTCCCCCTGTTAGTGAGTATTTTAACTGCCCTTCACGTTGCATAATGGCAATAGATGAAAAAGGCACGATAAAAGAGCGTTCAGTACCATCGGCTTCTTTAATTAATACTGTTAAATCACCGCTAGTGCCTGTTGAATAGATATCATCAATTTCAAAAGCACCCGGTGCGACATACGCTTGATAAATCACATAGTTATTTTGCTTAATGGTGACTTCAGCATTGCTTTGTGCAATACCACGGATCACAGGGGCAAAACCTCGCATTGAGCTTGGTAACATTGCTTCATCACTTTGTAATTGAACACCACGAAACTGGAAGCTATCAAATACATCACTTGGTGTAGAGGTATCACCAATAATTAACTGTGATTTTAAGCTATTAATTCCTCGCTCTAAGCTGGTTTCAATGCTTTTCCATTCTCTACCTGCGGAACTGTCGCTGAAAGTTGAATAATTCTTTAAACGCCAAGGCCCTACATTTGCACTGCTACGAAAGTTAACATAATGATTATTGGTATCTTGTTCTCCAGTACGACTCCAGTTATTTGAACCGCTATAGTAGTAATTTAAAACTAATGCTGGTAATCCATTTTCCCATTTGCTACTTGGAATAGTCCCAGGTGCTATTTTTTCCATTGCAATCTGTGGAATAGAAATATTTAATTTTTGTTGATTAAGTTCTAATACAACTTTCGCATCATTAATATAATGACTAATATCAGTTATTTCTTGGGTTGGTGGCAATGTTTCTAATGTAGAAATGGAATCTACTTTTACACCCCAATCTCCTAAATCTTTTTTTGTTAATATAGGCATTAATAGCCCTGTTGTTTCATCATTAATAAATGAAATGTTTTGTGAATCAACAATAGTATTATTAATCACAACATCAACATGATACTTTCCCGCTAATTGCCCACCGGGTTTGGAAAATTGTTGAAGACTTTCTATATCTGCAATATTTTGACCATCAATAACACTTAATGAGTTTGGGCTAAAATAATCATTTGCAATTGAATAATTTGCGGTTGTTCCAATAATAATGATAGTCGCAATAGCTTGTGAAATTTTTTTTAATTGAAATGTAAATAATCCATTATGCGATGATACAATGTATTTATTACAACTGTTTTGTGATTTTTTATGATTTGTAATAAGGCGCATAATAAATAATCTTCCAATTATTATTTCAATGGTTGTGTTTTCTTATCAGTGATTGAACCGTGATCGTTAACCGCACTCCAAGTCACTTGATTAGCTTGAATACCTGAGATATTCCAAGAAGCCTCACCCATCGGTGGTACCATTCCTGGATTATCTAACTCTTTATTACCTACAATTAATTGACCGAATGAAACATAGTAAGGTGTTGAGTTTTTTGCTTTTAAGTGATTACCTTGTTTTTCAAAAGTTAGTTTTTCATAAGCAGATGCTGCATCTGACTTTGATAAATTTTCAGGTCTGTAAATAAGTTTTATTTTATTATTAATAGAAATCGTAAGGTTATTTACGGCATTAGGATCTGTTGGTGGAATAGATTTTACATTTAACCAATAAACAGATTCTTTATTTGTTGGTAGTCTTGGATCGGTTAATACAATACGTACAGCATTTGCTGACTCTGCTTCAATTCTAAATAATGGCGGTGTAACTGAAAATGGCGGTTTAGTTAAATCATTATTATCAAAACTTTCAACCCATGATTGAACTAAATAAGGTGTTTTTTCATTATTTCTTACAGAAATTGTAGCCTCTTTTTTGTCACCCTCATAAATCACACGAGTTCCACCTAATACAACACTCGCATTTGCGTTAATAGCAACCACACTTAAAAGTGATAAGGCAATAATTGTTTTTTTCATAATATTTCCTTTGGAAAAAAAGAGGGAACCTACGTTCCCCTTTGACGTAAATATGGGGCAATTAAATACAGAGTAATAAATTACTGGGTATATTTAATCGTTACAGTAATATCAGCATTCGCTGTTCCCGGTGAAACTTCTTCTGCTGTTGTTACATAACGAGCATAATATGTTTTTTCACCTTTATTACCGGTTAATTCAATACCGCCAGCGCCTAAATTAGGTTGTAAATAATTTTCACTGGTAGCATCTGTTGATAGTGCAATACCTACACCTTCGGCATTGCTGACTTTATATAAATTTGGATTTTCATCATTTTCAGTACCCTCAAATGTAACTCGTGCAGTACCTAATGTTGCAGGGCAACCACTTAAACCAATAGTGAAAGGTATTGCAGTTGTTTTTTCACCTACTGCATCAAAGGTATTTGTTAACCAAGTTCCTAATTGAACAGTACCTTCATTTTTATTTTCGTGATTAGTTTCAACTGTACAAGTTGAATCAATAAATTGACCTTTAAAATGGATAATACCTGTTGTATTGCCATTAACAGATGCTGCACTTGCAATACCAGAGAATGAAGCTGCAATAATAGATGTGATTAAAAGTGTTTTAGAAAATTTCATAATATTCCTCATTAAATTAAATAATACTTATTTATTTGGTCAGCAATATTTTTAAGAATTAGATATTAAATATTTGCCGATTTGTTTAACTTGGAAAAATTATATTTACTTTTACTTATGGGATCTACATTGCAATACCTTCTAGAAAATTTCTTTTAATACGGATTATTAAATCTAAACAAGTCCTTTTTGTATGTGTTTTTTGGTTTTATTGTCTAAATAATTGCGGAAATTGAAAATAAAAAACCAAGAAGCGAGTATTTGAAAGTGATTGGTATAATATTCGAAATTGTAACGAGGAATTTCAGAAGACATAGAAATTAATGCTTTCTTAGGAATTATCTCTATTTTATATAAATAATATAAATGTTTGATCACGGATAGGATTAAATTTATTTATTACGTATAAATCACTATTTTGTATGAAAAATCGATTAATAACCTGCATTACAGATTAATTTGTTTAAATAAAATGATAGTAAATAGAATGGATGTTATTCATTATGACTAAAGGCTTAATGGGGTTGATAGTGATGCAAACACAAATGTTAGACAGCATGGCCATAATGGAATGATAAAATTTAAAAATGAGGACAAATATCATGAAAAAACAATATAAAAAGATGGCCACTTATTTTTCGTTTTTATTGGTTGTTTTAGTATTGGGTACATATTATTGGCTTAAACTCCCCTATTCTTTTTCTTATCAACGTCAACTAGCTACTGATTTTATTAATCATATCAATAACGAAGAGTATGAGCAGGCATTTAGTTTGACACAACAAAATATGTATACAGGGAGAACGTTAGAAGAGTTTAAAGTTAAAGTGATAAGAGAAATTCCCGCTTCTGGATATCAATTTGCTTATAGTTTTCCAAAACAAACAAATGGGAACCGTCTACGCCGCTGGTTTAATGGCACAGAAGTGGAAATGCAGGATGTGAACATTGAATTTAAAGGGCCTACTGATCTTCGGATCACGCTAAGGCATACTGACGATGACAAATGGAAAATCTTTTATATTACAAGCCATGCGGGATAACAACGCATCATCTCTATTTTATTCAGCCCATTTTATTGCCACTCTCACAGCTTTCTTGTACTCTGCATCGCTTCTTCTATTTCATTGTAGGTAAAATAGTAATGACCGGACACGTTTCTAAAGATCCTTTGCATGGCGTTACTCTCGAAATGCAGGTAAATGCGCTGGTGGCTAAATATGGTTGGGCTAAATTAGGTCAACTTATCAAGATTAACTGCTTTAGAAGTGATCCTAGCGTGAAATCAAGTTTAAAATTTTTGCGCAGAACCCCTTGGGCACGCGCTGAAGTGGAAGCGCTCTATCTTGATTCTCTCGAAGCTGATATTGATGATGTGATTGAAGTTATCGACCACCCAGATTGTGATCCTTGGGCGAATAGCCGTAGAAAGTAAAATTCAATTAATTATAAATATGATGTGGAATATATTGGTATTCACTCATCCCTAAACTCTTTCGGCGTCATACCAAATTCTTTTTTAAAGATAGAGTAAAAATATTGTAATGATGGATAGCCACACATCACTGATATTTCTTGGATTGCGAGTGTTGTGGTGGCTAATAAATTTTGAGCACGTTTGAGTTTCTCTTCATAAATAACGGTATGAATTGTCTTGCCGATCTCCTTTTTAAACCGTTGCTCTAAATTAGAACGCGACATATTAACCGCATCTAAAACTTGCTCTGTTTTTATCCCTTTACAGGCATTGTAATAAATATAATGCATGGCTTGCACAACGGTAGGATCGTTAAATGAGTGAAAATCGGTTGAGCGACGTTCGACTATTTTAACAGGTGGAACTAACACTCTTTGTTGTTTATTGGTTGGTTGCCCTTCCAGCGTTTGATGTAATAGCTTGGCTGCTAAATACCCCATTTGTCGTGAACCTTGCACAACAGAAGATAATGCAATGCGAGATAAATAACGTGTCATATCTTCATCATCAATACCGATAATGCTTATTTCTTCAGGAACATTAATATTTAAATTGTCGCAAACTTGCAGTAAGTGTCGTGCTCTTGCATCGGTGACCGCAATAATTCCAGTTTGTGGTGGTAAAGTTTGTATCCAATCGGATAAACGATTTTGCGCGTGTTGCCAATTCTCTTGTGTAATATCCATGCCGTTATAAACGATACCCGGATATTTTTCGCTGGTGACTAATTGTCGAAATGCATGCTCTCGTTCATTCGACCAATGAGGATGATCTTTTGCTGGTAAACCATAAAATGCAAAGTGTTTAAGCCCTTTTTGTTTTAAATGTAAAAAGGCTTGTTGAACTAATTCATAATTATCAGTGGCGATATAAGGAACGGGGGGATAATTTTCTTCTTGATGATAAGAGCCTCCGACACCAATAACCGTTAATGGTGATTGGCTTAAATGCTTAGCAATAATCGGATCATCAAAATCAGCAGTAATACCATCACAAACCCAATGGTTTATATTATCAAGACGAGTACGAAAATCTTCTTCAATAAATACATCCCAATGGCACTGTGATGCCTGAAGATATTCTCCAACACCCTCAACCACTTGTCGGTCATAGACTTTATTAGCGTTGAATAACAGCACAATACGAAAGTATTTATCTTTTTTCATTTTACTCTACCTAATTATCCAGCTAGGCATTAAACCACAGCTTTAATTTTGCTAGAACTTGCTTTCATCGCTATGTGATTACTATCACACAAGCCAAATTTCGTAATAGCAAAGTAAAAAATAGGAATAACCAATGTTAATAACAACGAGTATTTTGTTTTTAAACACGGTTGCCGAGGAGATTTTTCATGTATCAGAATAACTTTAATAAATTAATTTCTAGGCAAAATACCTATAGCGCAAAATGGTGTAATAGTAACGCCAATGTTATTCCGTTATCTGTTGCAGATATGGATATTCCTGCGCCTGATTTTATTATTAATGCATTGACTCAATTTAATCTCAAAGGAATTTATGGCTATACCGACCTTAGCCATGACTGGAATAACGTTGCTGTAAATTGGTTTAAAACGCAATATCAGTGGGTTGTTGAGCCTGAATCTATTGTTTTTTGTCCTCGTATTATTCAAGCGGTCTCGCTTTATATTCAAAACTTCACACGCGTTGGCGATAAAGTCACAACCTTATCACCAGCTTATCATCCTATTAGTAATGCGGTTTGTGTCAATCAACGTGAACTCTTAGAAAGCCCGTTGATTTATCGTGACGGTTATTATGAAATTGATTTTGATGACTTAGAAAGTAAGTTTAAACAGTCTGTCTGCTTTATTTTACTATCGCCACATAACCCAACAGGAACAGTATGGCAAAAAAGTGATCTACTAAAAATAGCGGAGCTCGCACGGAAATATCAGGTTTTTATTATTTCTGATGATGTGCATGCAGATTTTGTTTTTGATGGTGCAACTTATCACCCTATTTCATCAGTAAATAGTTATGTAAAACAACACTCTTTTATTTGTACTTCTCCAGCTAAAACATTCAATTTAGCCGGACTCGAAGTGGCCAATATTGTGATTGCCAATCCTGAATATCGTGAAAAATTCAAGCAATGCTTAATTGCTGCAGGTATTCATAATCCAGGTTATTTCTCAGTTCCCGCTTTTTTACAAGCTTACACCTTACAAGGCCAACAATGGGTTGGTGAATTAAAAACGTACCTTGCTGATAACCGACGTTGGGTAAAAGAACAATGTGAACGTTACTTTCCTGATTGGGTTATCACTCAAAGTCATGGCACCTACATGCTATGGATTAACTACCAAAAAATGCAGTTATCTGAAGAACAACTAAAACATTGGTTTGTTTCATTAGCCGAAGTGGAAATGAGTTGGGGGCGTGGTTTTGGTGCGGTTGGGGATGGTTTTTTCCGCATTAATATCGCGACACCTCGTTCAATATTAGAAACCGTTTTCACTCGGCTTATTCGTACCTTACCTCACGCCAGTTTGGAATAAATTACAATGAAAACGCAAACGATAAACAGCCCGAGAACACCTACATTACTCGAATCTCTCTTTCCCATATTCACCATGGTGGTGCTATTAGGAGGAGGCTACGCCGCTTTTGATTTACCACCAGAGCCTTTAATGGTGCTGTCTACAGTTGTAGCTGCACTATTGGTCAAACGATTAGGGTATCGCTATGACGAGATCTTAACGGCAATCTCACAAAAAATTGCTAAAACCATGCCAGCCTTGCTGATTTTAATCAGCGTGGGCTTGTTAATAGGCACATGGATGATTGGTGGTACTATTCCATTGATGATCTATTACGGCTTAAAAATGATCAGCCCAGAAATGCTTTATGTTACGGCATTATTGGTGACATCATTAGTGTCGGTTTGTACAGGAACTTCATGGGGTTCAGCAGGAACAATTGGTGTTGCCTTTATGGGTGTTGCTGTAGGTATGGATGCAAACCTTGCTGCAACAGCCGGTGCCGTAGTTGCGGGTGCCTATTTCGGTGACAAACTTTCACCGCTATCAGGTGATACTAACCTAGCCGCAATGGCTGCAAGGATCGACCTCTATCAACATATCTGGCACTTACTTTACACCACACTGCCTTCGTTGATTTTAACCGCGATTGTGATGACTGTTTATGGCATGAATGGTGATTTAGCAGGACAAGGTGTGCCAGAAAAAGTGACATTAATTACTAATGGTCTTGAGAGTGTTTATAACTTCAACCTAATCCTTCTCATACCTGTATTAGTGATTTTATATGGATCAGTCACGAAAAAACCCACTATCCCAGTGATGTTAGCCTCTGCCGCTATTGCGATGTTTAACGCTTATCTTATTCAAGGTTTTGGATTACATGATATCGTAAAAAGCGCAGTTGATGGTTTCAATGTCTCAATGATCCAAGGGAAAGAAGTTCCTGAATTATTAGGTAACTTATTAAACCGTGGCGGTATGAACTCAATGATGAGCACCCTGCTTATCTGTTTCTGTGCCCTTTCTTTTGCCGGTACTTTATCGTTAAGTGGCGCATTAGAAGTGATTGTTCATGCGTTGTTAAAAATGGTTCACTCAACAGGTTCAATGATCTTAGCCACAATTGCTTGCGGACTAACCATGATTGGCGTGACCTGTAATGGACAAATCTCAATCCTTATTCCTATCGAAATGCTACGCGGTGCCTATATCGAACGAGGCTTACACCCTAAAAACCTCGCTCGTACTGTAGAAGACTCCGCCACTATTTTTGAACCTATTTTACCGTGGACAGCCGCAGGCGCTTATATGGCAGGTACGTTAGGTGTTGCAACCTTAAGTTACTTACCTTGGGCTGTGTTGTGCTGGAGTGGCATATTCTTCGCCATGCTGTGGGGTTTCACGGGCTTTGGCATTGCCAAATTAACACCAGAAGAGCAGGAAGAGATGACTGCTGAGCTTGAATCACATTCAGAATTACAACTTGATACTAAATAAGGACGGTTCCATGTCTTACTTTGATAAAATTGAACAAATTCAATATGAAGGCACAACAAGCGATAACCCATTAGCATTTCG
Organism: Proteus sp. ZN5; assembly: GCF_011046025.1. Lineage (GTDB taxonomy): Bacteria > Pseudomonadota > Gammaproteobacteria > Enterobacterales > Enterobacteriaceae > Proteus. The sequence continues at coordinate 2,843,016 of NZ_CP047639.1, read as the reverse complement.
TTACTATAATCCTGATGAGATTATTTTAGGTAAACGAATGGAAGATCACCTAAGATTTGCTGCTTGTTATTGGCATAACTTCTGCTGGAATGGCTCTGATATGTTCGGTATCGGTACTTTTGATAGACCGTGGCAAACACCGGGTGAAGCATTAGAGCAAGCAAAACGCAAAGCAGATGTGGCCTTCGAGTTCTTTCATAAGCTCAATGTTCCTTTTTACTGTTTTCATGATGTCGATGTTATTTCTGAAGGCAATAACATCAATGAATATATCTCTAATATGGCGGCGATAACCGATGTATTAGCGAAAAAACAAGAAGAAACCAACGTTAAGTTATTATGGGGAACCGCTAACTGCTTTACGAATCCTCGTTATGGCGCAGGTGCGGCAACTAACCCTGATCCTGACGTTTTTGCATGGGCTGCGACACAAGTTTGTGAAGCAATGAAAGCGACAAAAGCGCTGGGTGGCGAAAACTATGTATTATGGGGTGGACGCGAAGGCTATGAAACGCTGCTAAATACAGACTTACGCCAAGAAAGAGAGCAAATTGGGCGCTTTATGCAGATGGTTGTTGAGCATAAACATAAAATTGGTTTCCAAGGCACATTACTGATTGAACCAAAACCACAAGAGCCAACAAAACATCAATACGATTACGATACTGCGACTGTTTATGGCTTTTTAAAACAGTTTGGCCTTGAAAAAGAAGTCAAAGTCAACATTGAAGCCAACCACGCAACATTAGCAGGACATAGCTTCCATCATGAAATTGCGACTGCCATTGCGTTAGGTATTTTAGGCTCTGTTGATGCTAACCGCGGTGATCCACAATTAGGCTGGGATACAGACCAATTCCCAAATAGCGTAGAAGAAAATGCACTAGTCATGTATGAAATTCTTAAATCAGGTGGCTTTACTACAGGTGGATTAAACTTTGATGCTAAAGTTCGTCGCCAAAGCAATGATAAATATGACCTATTCTACGGGCATATTTCAGGAATGGACACAATGGCAATGGCATTACGTATTGCAGCAAGAATGATCCAAGATGGTGGCCTTGATAAATTTACAGCGCAGCGTTATTCAGGCTGGAGTGCAGAGTTTGGTCAAAATATCTTACAAGGTAAATTAAGCCTTGAAGAAGTGGCAAAATATGCACAAAGCAACACCTTAGCGCCACAGTTACAAAGCGGACGCCAAGAAATGCTAGAAAGTTTAGTGAATCGCTATATTTTTGGCTAATTGCATAAACGTAATAACACAGCGGGTTTTCCGCTGTGTTTATGAATTAGATACAGGTCATGGGGTAACTTTATGTATTTAGGGCTAGATTTAGGCACTTCAAGCGTTAAAGCGATCATTATGAATGAACAAGGCGACGTTGTTGCCAGTCATTCTGTTTCTTTAGCAATATCACGCCCTCACCCTCAATGGTCAGAACAAGAACCACTGCAATGGTGGCAAGCAACGGAAGAAGCTATTCTCCAGCTTGGGCGTAGTTACCCGATGGAACAAATCGAGGCGATTGGATTAAGCGGACAAATGCATGGTGCCGTTTTACTTGATGCCCAACAAGCGGTTCTACGTCCTGCAATCTTATGGAACGATGGCCGTAGTTTTAAACAGTGTCAGGCGCTTGAGGCGCAATATCCTCAGTTTAAAAAAATGACGGGTAATTTAGTTATGCCCGGTTTTACTGCACCAAAACTACAATGGGTTGCTGAAAATGAGCCTGAAATTTTTCAACGTATTGAACATGTTTTATTACCTAAAGATTTTTTACGTTGGAAGATGAGCGGTAATTTCGCCAGTGATATGTCGGATTCAGCAGGTACGCTTTGGCTAGATATGCAAAAGCGAGATTGGAGTGATGAGCTTTTAAATGCCACAGGATTAACGCGTCGTCAAATGCCTACGCTGTTTGAAGGCAATCAAATAACGGGCTATCTATTGGCTGATGTCGCTAAAAAATGGCAGATGAAACAAGTCCCTATTATTGCTGGTGGCGGTGATAATGCAGCAGGTGCAATTGGTGTCGGTGTTTACCAACCCGGTCAAGCGATGCTCTCTCTAGGTACTTCGGGTGTTTATTTTGTTGTTAGCGAGAAATTTCTTCAAAACAGTGACAATGCAGTACACAGTTTCTGCCATGCATTACCCAATACTTGGCATTTAATGTCTGTGATGCTAAGTGCAGCATCATGCCTTGATTGGGTGTGTCAATTGACAGGAATTGAGAGTGTGGGTGAGATGTTTGAAGAGATTCAACACGCTACTTTTGCTGATAGCCCCCTCCTGTTTTTACCTTATCTTTCAGGTGAGCGAACACCTTATAACAACCCTAATGCGAAAGGTGTTTTTTGGGGATTAACCCATGAACATCAACGTGCTGACTTATGCCAAGCTGTTCTTGAAGGTGTGAGTTTTGCGTTACGACAAGGAATTGAAGTTGCTGAAAATGCAGGTCAATTAGCGGATAACATTACGTTAATTGGTGGTGGTGCAAAAAGTGAGTATTGGCGACAATTGCTTGCAGATATTACAGGAAAAACCCTCGATTATCGCCAAGGTGGTGATGTTGGCCCTGCACTTGGTGCAGCAAGACTCGCACAATTAGCAGTAAACCCTGCTCATTCTTCACACGTTATTCTTTCTCAACCTAAGCTTGAAAAACGCCATACACCAGATTTAGAAAAATATAAAACATACGAAAAAAAATATCATGCCTTTAAAAAGTTATATTCATTGATTGATACGATGGAAATATAACTATATTGCGTCAATATCAGGGTATTATTTAAAACCACTCAATTAAGAGTGGTTTTATTTTTTCTTTTATTTTCTTTTCTTATTTTATTTGAGATATCGCTACGTAAGCAAAAGTATAACGTTTATCTGCTCACTTACTGTTGTAAGATAAGACGCACTATGAGATCTCTATATTGGTAAAACATAATAGATAATAAGAAGGTAAAATGAAAAAATTAGGCTTAGTTATCATCGGAGTATCATTACTAACAGGTTGTATGACTAAATCTCTATGGAACAATAACCCTGTTTCAGATTTTACTTATCATTATGAAGAAGAATATAAAGATATCATTATTGAAGTCGTTAAATTGGAATTAAAAGAAGATAAAGAACCATTAGTTATACGAGATGGTAGTGCTATTTCGCTTAGAGGAATGTCACTGGCGAGTAAAACCCGAATTTATAATATCTCTTATGGTGATTACTCATTAAAAGCTATCTATAAATATATGCCTAAAATGAATTTTAGCGCCAAAATAGCATCTCAAGGTGCCATTCCTTTTGAAATTCACAATAGACATATTAATAAAGGCGATAATGTTTTAGCTTCTGATATTCAAGGTGTTTTTTTATTCTCAATCAAACCTGAAGTAAAACTACTGGAAAGTGAAATAAAAGAGCTAGAACAGGCTCATTTTAAAAAAGAGTGCAAAGCACAAGATGGTAGTTTGCAGTGGTGTATTGATTTTTGGATCAATGCCAACGTTTTTGAACGTAATCAAACGAGATATACGATTACCGTAGAAAAAGTGTTACCTAAACCTATTAATATTGCTCTTTATGATTCAAAAGGCACACCAAAAACGAATGTCGGAAATTTAGTCGGTAATACAATAGGAACACCGGTATTTATTATTGGTGATGTATTACTGGCACCATTAGGCGCTTTATTGGGTGTTGTTGTTCAGAGTGCAGGAAATTAATTGCTTAGCCCTGATAAATAAATATATCAGGGCTAATTAAAAAATTAACGATATCCGCTACGATGGTTTTTGGCTGACCAACTATAGGTTTCATCACTAGGAGCTAGTTTTTGTTTTTTCTTGAGGGCTTGAGCTTTTTTGGTGGCTTTTTCAACTTCGAGGGAGATTTCGGTAATAATGGAGTCTTTGACTTTGTTCATTTCAGCATTAGTTAATTCACGCCCTAATTTTTTTCTCTCTTGACCTATTCTGGTTCTTACTCGCATTTGTTGGGCATCTGTCATCTCTTGGAGTGTCAATTTCTTCATTCTTTTACCCTACCTATGTTGAGAGAGGAGTAATTAATATAACATTATTAATGCGTCTCTCCAGCATTATATTTAGATTTAAAGTAATTAAATTCTGATTACATTGAAAATGCATTACACACGTAATAAGCGTGTAATGCATAAAAATAAGAGATAAGTTTAAACAGAAAATTTAAACTAATTGCAGAAATGCTGTTTTAAATCCATTGATATCTTGTTGTGTTGTTGCCCAAGAGGTACAAAGACGTAAGCAACTCAAGTTAGGAGCCTCAAGTAATACACGATGAAAAACAAATTGTTGTGTTAATTTTTCCGCAATCGTGTTTGGTAAAATAACAAAAACTTGGTTAGATTCAGGTGGTGCTAAAAATTCAAAACCTTGTTCAGTAAAGAATTCGGTTAATTGTGATGCCATTTCATTAAGGTGTTTACCTAATTTAAAATAGAGATCATCTTTAAATAAAGCTTCAAATTGCGCACCTAATAACCAACCTTTCGCTTGTAATCCACCCTTTTGTTTTAAGCTAAAACGAAAATCAGATTTTAGTGCGGGATGACAAATCACGAGCGTTTCAGCTGACATTGCACCGATTTTCGTGCCTCCGATATAAAACGCATCGGTTAAGTTGGCGATGTCTTCAATAGTCAGATCACTTTGTGCAGACATTAATCCTGCGGCTAAACGAGCACCATCAAGGTACAACCATAAATTATGCTCGTTACAAAAGTTACGTAGTGCTTGCAATTCCGCTTTGCGATAAACCGTCCCGATTTCTGTGGCATTTGTTATATAAACAAGCTTGGGTTGAACCCAATGTTCATCATTATGTTCAGCAAGAATAGGTTTTAATAACTCAGGTGTTAATTTACCATCAGCAGAAAATGTTGTGATGACTTTATGCCCTGTCGCTTCAATAGCGCCTGTTTCATGTGTAGCAATATGTCCAGTACTAACAGAAATAACAGCTTGGTGTGGACGTAAAAAATGAGAGATAGCGGTTAAATTAGTAATGGTACCACCATTAAAAAAGTGAATATCCGCATCTGGTTGTTGAATACGCTGTTTTATTGATTGAATAGCATGATGACAAAGCTTATCCATGCCATATCCATCATAGCGTTGCCCCACTGTATCAGTGATTGCCTTCATGACCGCAGGATGTGCAATTTCATTATAATCATTTTGGAAGCGGTACATGTGTTCTCCTGTCGAATGTTGTATTTTTATTGTGTTTTATAAAGAAAAACGCTCTACATCTAATCAATACACAGATTGAATGTAAAGCGCTTTAATATATTGAAAAAGTCAGTTTTTTAAAACCGATTATTTAGTACTGATTATTTAAAGCAGACCTCGCCCCAACGCGCCAAACCTGCGGTAACCGATCCAAAGTCATTACCTTTAACAATTGGAATATTAGGCAATTGCTGTTCAATGGCTTGGCATAAAATAGGTGAACGCGCAGAGCCTCCCGTCATAAAGACAGCATCGGGTTTTATCCCCCCTTGCTGAACCGCATCATTAACTAATTCAATCATTTTGCTTTTTGGTGATTCAATAGATTCAACCATCTGATCGCGTTCGATAGTTAATTCTAAGGTTTCACTTAACAGTGCGATATTAGCAATATATTCAGGAGAGTATGATAAAGCGATTTTAGCTTCTTCAGCACGTCTAACAATGCTATAGCCCAACGTTTCATTATAAACTTCAATAAGGCGCGTTATTTTCTCTGGCTCTTTTGCATCACGTCTTAGCTGATTTAATACAGCAAGGTTTTGACGAGAGTAAAAATCTTTTTGTGCTTCGACATTATTAATCGCAATAGGATCCCAGAACTGTTTCAGAGGTAATTTAATACCTGAAGACGTTAATCCTGTCATACCAAATAGTGGCATAAGCTGTTTAAAAGCAAGGTAAATATCAAGATCGTTACCACCAACACGTTGTCCACTATGGGCAAGTAATGTATTTGAACGATCGGTTTTGCCTTTATAACTTGGCCCCATTTGAATTAATGAGCAGTCAGTAGTACCACCACCAATATCAACGACTAATACAGTTTGGTCTTTAGTTAACGTTGACTCATATTCAAGCCCCGCAGCAACAGGTTCAAATTCAAACATAATATTCTTAAAGCCAGCCCTTTTAGCTGCACGGATAAGAATACTTTCAGCTTGTCTATTTGAAGCATCGCCACCTAACCCATTAAAGTTAATCGGTTTGCCAATAACAGTATCAGTGATCGCTTCTTGTGTGCTTTTTTCTGCTTGGTGCTTAATATTTGCCATCATGGCGCAAACTAAATCTTCAAAGAAGCTAATTTGTATATCATGTAGACCAGAAGCACCTAAAAAGGATTTAGGTGATTTAACGTAATAGACATCACGAGGATCACGTAGGTATAAACTTAGTGCAGATTGTCCGAAAAGAATGTCTTCAGGAACTAATTCAATATCTTCTTCTCGATTAAATGCAATCGACTTTCTTAGTAATTGCTCGCCAACTTCACTGGAAGGTTTAATATTTAAATGGCGAAATAAGTGCTCAGAAACAGATTCACGGGTTGGCGCACAAAGGGTTGATGGAATATACACATCATTACCTTCTAAAGGCAAAAGAGTGGGTTTCCCCTCTTTCATAATTGCAACAGAACAGTTCGATGTTCCATAGTCAAAGCCAATAAACATTCAGCCTCCCCAATAGACTTCATTAAAAAAAGACTGAGCACTCTACATCAAGCTTTTTGCAATTACCATCAGATTATGAGGTTTAAAAGAGAGAAAAACCTCTTAGAGCGACAATAAAAATGATTGGATTAATCGCTATTTTTTAGCACATTTATTCCCTATTAAACTCAATGTACAAAAGAAAAGTAGGTAAGATAAGTAAGCCAATTTATTAGATATTTTTTATGGAGAAATAAATGAACACAATTCACTTATGCGTAGTAGGAATTTCAGGTTATGAAGGGCCAGATTTTATTTTGGGTATTTTTGACAATGAAGATGCTGCTGAAAAAGCAAAAACGACATTTATTAGAGAGAATCAAAGCGAAGACAACCAAGTTAAAGTCCTCGCTGAACAAGACCGATGGATAGACGTCGAAGAGGTGAAAATAGACAGTTTTAGCTGTGATATTCCCCTTTCAGATTTTTATTACCTAGTTTCACGTTTTAGTGAAGGTTTTGGTCAGATCTATCGTGATATTGAAGCGATTTTTGATAATTATGAAAATGCGCTTATTAAATTAGAACAACTCGAAAAAGAGTATGATGAATCTGATGCTTCATTCCCTGAATATTTTGCAATTGAGAAACTACAAGTAAATCAAATTAATGCTAAAACTGTAACGCAGTGGTTAGATGATGAATTTTTCGGCGATGATAACCGTTTATTGTGATTATTTTCTTTCGATATTGCGTTGATAGTCACTATTGGCACCGAATTGCTTTTTTAAGAAATCAACAAATAACGTTATTTTGCGCGGAAGATTTTTTTTGTCAGGATAAACCGCATAAATAAAGTGCTCAGGTAAATCGAAGTGCGTCAATATAGGGATAAGCTTTTTATCTGTATTTGATAAGGCTGTTTGAGTAATGAAATGAGGGAGTAAAGCAATACCTATTCCCTGTAAAACGGCTTGTAATAATGCTTCACTATTATTGGCACGATAACTACCTTTAGGAATATGACTATATTTTGTACCTCTTTGATAAAAAATCCACTCCATACCAGCTTGATATAATGAATACGATAAGCAATTGTGGTTTTTTAACTCAGAAACTTGCATGGGTTCACCATATTTATCAAGATATTCTGAAGAAGCGTAAAGCTGGCTATAACAAGGTGATATTTGACGCGCTATTAATGAGGAATCGGGTAATTCACCAATTCTAATTGCAAGATCGTATCCTTCAGCTACTAAATCCGTGACTTTGTCATCAAATAAAAGTTGTACATCAAGTTCTGGGTATTTCTGCATAAATAAAGGCATTATTTTAGCAAGATGTAACGTACCAAATGACATGGGCGCTGAAATTTTAATCCTACCTTTGGCTTTATCGCTAAATTGTGAAACCGCCTCTTCTGCCATTACCGCTAACTTATAAGACTCTCGAATATAGCCAATATAAACAACGCCTTCTTCGGTTAAACTGACACTTCTTGTCGTTCTATGAAATAGGCGTATACCTAACTTTTCTTCGACACCTTGAATAGCTTTACTGACTGCTGATTTTGTCATATTCAATGTTTTGGCTGCTTTGGTGATACTCAAATGCTCAGCCACAGCAATCAGAATGGGAAAAACATTCATATCATTCATATTGTCAACCTAGAGTAAACAGTGTGTTTTCTTGCCAGTATTATCAAAAAAGAATATTTTAAGGCCACACAAAAATGATTTATATAGACTTAATATTATGAATAACAAGTATATTCTTTCTCTTGTTGCGGTCTTTTCTGGCGTTTTACTTTCATTAATGATTATGAGTAATAGCTACTTAGCCAGTTTTACAACGCCATTAACCGCATCATGGATAACACACGGTATAGGGACTCTTTTCTCTTTAATTATATACATTTTATATTTAAGAAAAAATAAACTGACCAAGAAAAATAATAACAAAATAAAAATTCTATGGTATTTGGGTGGTATCCCAGGGGCATTTACGGTGTTATTAGCTGCAATTACAGTAAATAGCCCATTATCACTTTCTGGTAGCATAATTTTAATGATAACAGGGCAAATTCTTTTTAGCGTTATTGTTGATGCAATGGGATGGTTTGGGGTTGAAAAAAGAAAAATCACCCTACGCGATTTATTTATGTGCTTTTTACTTATTTCTGGCAGTGCATTATTAATTATAGGTAGATAACTAATGAGTATTTTTATTTTAATTGCGTTATTTAATGGTGTCTGCATTGTAACAAGCCGCACCTTAAATGGTAAGTTAGCACAAAACAGTAATGCTTTTTATAGCTCTTTAATCAACCATTTAGTTGGTTTTATATTTTTAACTATCTTTGTTTTATGGATAAAAGATTACCACGCTATTAAACTATCTACGCTCCCTTTAATTGCCTTTGCTGGTGGTATTATTGGTGCATTCTTTGTTGTGATCAATAGTTATGTTCTACCGTTATTGGGTGTTATGTTAACGTCTGTTTTAGCCATTTGCGGACAAATGATCTCAAGTCTGGTTATTGATATATTAGGTGGTGTTGAAAGTAATAACCTATTATTGCAAATAATAGGCGTTCTCTTGATTATTGGCGGTGTATTAATAAAATTTACTAAGCAATCCAAATAAAAAATAAAGAGATATTTAAATCCCACTTCTATTTTCGGGTAATAAATTCATTATTGATATCAGGTATAAAGTAATTTTTATCACAACTCATCGTTATTGTTAGATCGGGTTTTAATCCACCTAAATAGCAGTCAACTGAGTCGGTAAATAAATGAAATAAACACCCTACTGCAATGGCTTTTAATTTCCAAGAGGGTAAAAACCATATACCTAAGTAAATCAAGGCAGCCCAAACAGTATGTAATGGATGAAAGCCTACGCTACAGCGGTTGGGATCAAAAATAGGTGTTGCTAACAAATGGTCAATATCGATGGCCATTGTTCCTATCATAAGAAGTGAGGCTATCTTCCAATTCTTACGCCAGAAAAGATAGCCTAATAAAATGGGTGCTAAAAAGTGTAAACTGTAATGTAAAAGTGTTCTAAAAATCTCAAATATCACCTTAAGCCTCTAAATTAATCAAATTAGTCTGATTTGGTACTATTTGGGCATAAAAATAAATAGGCAAGAAAGAGCTGTTCAGCCTATTTAATTTCTATGCATATCTTAATTTTATTCGCGCACTTCTTCACCATTGGCTTTTAGAATAAGCTTCATCATCCAATGTTTTTCAGACCAACCATAAAAAATAAGATGTGATGTTTTATCATCATAATTATAGTCGTTTGGTGTATTTATTACAGTCATTAGCCCATTCCAAATTGGCATAAATAGCGTTTTGAAATATTGAGACTGGGTATCAATATAATTCTCTGCCCATAAGATAAATTGTTGCAGTTCTTCTTGGGATAAATAAGAAAGGTAAAAAACACATTGTCGCCATGCGTAAGCCGCATTTTTTATTGTGATTAATGAGGCGTGATAACCACGATAAGGAGCCTGTAAATAGCGAATGATGACTTGTAGGCATTGTTTACACATATCAAGCAAGAATGGCTTTAATTTGTCAGCAAGACCAATATTATTAAAAATAGTACTAAGGTTATGGGTTGTTAATATGTAGGACTGCTCAAGTATTCCCCCGTTTATTGCAGGAGAATAAGAGCCAAATTTTTCATTTGTTCTATCTTCGCACCATTTTAAGATCACGCGAGATGTAGCATAAGGGTCTCCCCCTTGTGTATTTGCAGACGATAAAGCCGTGAGCAACTCGTGTTTTAATAGCAAATAATCAACTCTGTAATATTGTGAATACAGACTGTAAGGTAAAGTGGAATCAGCATTTTTTACCAAGATATTAGCGATTTTCTTACTAAACATTCCCATAAAAATGTCTGCAGCAAGTTCTTCACTCCATTTAATACTTGGATCTACTTGAGATGTCAGTGAGTTTAATTCTTGTAATAAAGGATTAGGTAACTGCGTATGTGGAAAATAACGAAAGTTTAATAACAGAAACTCATTTAATACTTCCGTGAAGATAGTTTTGTTAGAAATTTGTTTTGTACGAAACTTATCAATAATTGCAACCCACGGTAGCTCTTCTAATTGTACTTGATGTTGTAGATCTAATAGTAATAAAGAGCGACGCTGTTTAAATGCTCGATAGTTTTTTTCGTAAAGATGGCGCAATGGGATATCTAACAAACTATTAGCACGTAAACCCGCTGTAATTTGAGGAATAATATTGCTGAGAGCTTCTGATGATGTGATTAACTTTTGCTCGATAAGTTGACTTGCCGTGGTATTAAAACTACGCATTGTTTTATACGTAATGATACTTGGAATTGGATAATTTTGCGCTAAGTTAAATTGCTTTGCCTCACTTTCAGAAATAGCTTCTGTGGCAATCTCTTTATCATCAAAACCATTATTAATATCTAAGCTATCAAGTCGGTTTAAAACGACTCGACTTAATGTGTAATGTAATGGTGCTTGCACATCATCTTGTTTTATTTTTTGTTTTTTATCGCTTTTTTCTGAATTTGGCTCGCCATATTTCTCGATATGACGTTGTAATAAAACACGAATATGCTGTGCTTGATGAAAATCTAACTCATTTTTCTCAAGCGATAATTGCTCAATAGCAATACGCAATTTTGCAAAGTCACCTTTATTTTTTATAGGTTTATTGCAAAGGAAATATTGTTTACGTAGTTGGGAATACTCAGCAATAAGATCTTTTGCCGATTGTCTCCATAAAGGTGTAATTGTATAACTTGATGACTTATCAACAATCTCTGAAAGTAACGCTACCATTTTCACTTTAAAAGGATGCCAAATAGTCACGGCTTCTTTTTGAGCTAATACACGTTTATTGGGTTTTATTCTTTTAAGATCGTAAATTGTCATATCAACCTCTTGCACTCTTACTGTACTGCTAGAAATAATAGGCTGCTCGACAATGTGAGGGTAAAATCTTAATGTTGAAAACCAAGGCGAAACAATATCAAGCAAGTCTCTTGCGTAAGCTTGAGCTTTATTTCTGATCAACCATGCAACAGTGAGTAAAACACTCTCTTCAGGAACGGTTATAAGATAGTTTTCATTATCTAAACATTTATTAAGAACATTCATTCCTTCATCAGTTAAATAGTAGCTATTTAATGCTAATCGCTGATTTTCAGGCGAGGTTTTTATTTGCAGTTTATCTAATAATTGTTGTTCTTCAGGTGTTATTTTTCCACCTGCTAACCAATTACCTGTGGCAAATCCACCTTTTATAACTTCAAGCGTGATCCATGCTGGTGTATTTTCGAATGGTGTTCGGCTGCCATAATTGGCTTGCCCTTGCAGTATTTGGTGTAAGACGGCTTCCCATTGTTGAACTTTATTGTTATTTATCTCGGGTTGGCTTAGCGTTTTAGCCAATTGCGATTGTGCATAAGAAAGTCCAACAGGTAATAGGTTTTGTTTATCAGCCATGATATTCACCAAATAAAGAGAGGTATTCAAGATGGTTTTTGAGTGCTTGAAAAGAGACAAGCAATAGAAATTATGATTAATGAGGGATCCAGAAGCAGGAGTTGAACCTGCGCCCTTTCGGTCCGAAGCCAAATGCTCTACCACTGAGCTATTCTGGAATACGTTGTGATTATAAATGATAAACAAAAAATATCATCTAAATTGTCTTCATGATGATTAAAAAAGTGAAAAATACACGCCTAAATAAAACAATATGATGATAGTATCTGTTGAATATATAACGGTTTTATAAAGGATTAAAAATGAAACCATTCGCACAATCAAATTTATCAAGGCTTTCGTTGCCATTTTATTTTTCTGATTGTAAAGGATCTGACACTGGAATATTAATGACAGATGGACATTTATTAAAACTTATCTTAAGGGGTGTTCTATTTAGTGGGCCATCATTTAACTTACTTTCATTTCCTGAAATTAAGAAAGAAGAAGTGATTGGATTATTTGATATAGATGAATTTGACACTGTACAAGGTGTTTTTAGTATTGAATATCCAATAACGGTCGTAGAAGCAGGACTAGAGACTATTACACCTATTATTTTGCAATTTGATTATTCAAACGATAAAAATGATATCTCTTATTCATTTAATTATCATGGTGTTAGCTATAAATCTGATGGATTGTTTTCATTTGTTGAAAATGCACTTATTGATTTACGGCAACGATTACCTAATCATTGCCAAATAAACTGTTGTTTATCTTGCAAATATTCAAGCTACCACCCTGTAGGTAATAATGATTTTGGTGATTTAGCTTGCTTTAAATCTGCCAAAAATGCTCTTTTATATGTTAAGGATAAATGTTCATTATTAGATGTATGGGATAATGTATATCAGGAAAATCAACTTTATCAGGTACAAGAAACGTTTATTTGCTCTGAGTTCGTTCATTGTCGTGAAGAAGATTGGTTATATAAGTGCTATTAATATTATATAAATATTGTTGTGAAGTTCACTAGATTAAAATCTTATTAAAATAAATATCCTACTTTAACCTGAATTTAAGGAATGGATATTACCTCAGCATTACATTGTTCCCTATTATTTTTAGGGAAATAAAGATTTATGAAAAAACTTCTATTGAAGATAACATTTGTTCTCTTCAGTTGTTTTCTGACATCGGTTATTCATGCCGAAGAAAATGAAAATATCATTAAACTAAGTGTAACAGAGCCTAAAATTGATCGTTACGTAGAGGTTCTTAATATACCGGGTATTTTTGTTGCCAAAAATGAAGTTTCTATTGGTTCACCCTTACAACAACAAATGGTGACAGCGGTCTTTGTTGAAGAAGGACAATGGGTAGAAAAAAATCAGCTACTAGCAACATTAGAATCCCCTCTTCAAACAGCCTCAGTGATGCAGTTAAAAGCAGAAACTGAGAAAGCCACGGCTTATATACAACAGCAAAAAGTGTTAGCGGAACAGTCACAAAAAGAATTAACTCGTTTAAGCGCTTTGGCTAATAAAGGGGTTATTTCAACCAATGATTTTGAAAAAGCCAAATCAGAAACATTGGCTAAAAAAGCAGAATTAGAAGCCAGTCGTGCAGAATTACGCCAATTAAATGCGCAACTAGCAAGAGAACAAAGCCAAGAAGATAAATCTAAAATTATTGCCCCGGTATCGGGTGTTATTAGCGAACGTCATGCAATGAATGGCACACTTTCTGATAATACGTTGTTATTTAAAATTATTGAAAATAATGAAATAGAGTTTGAAGCTAATGCGCATTTATCTGAGCTATCGCAAATTAATCATTCATCAGATGTAAAAGTTAAAGATTACACAAATAAAGAACTATCTGGTGTGATCCGCTTTATTTCTTCAAAAATAGATACTTACTCTCAGTTAGGAAAAATTAGAGTTTCATTAACAGACAAACATAATCATCGTATTGGTGAAATGGGTGTCATGGTTTATACCCAACAGCCACAACAGAGAATGACGCTTCCGTATAGTGCAATCAGAACTGAAGCTAATGGCATTCGGAATATCTTTATTGTTAATCATGATAGAAGAATTGAAATTCAACCTGTTGATATTGGTAGTGTTCATAATGGGAGAGTAGAAATATTAAGCCCATTATCTACTGATATTAAGGTTGTCGCTTATGCTCAAGCTTTTTTATCTCAAGGTGATCTTGTTGTTCCAATGAAGGATATTCAATGAAATTACAACTATCTTCATGGGCGATCACCAAACCAATTCCAACCCTTGTTATCTTTTTGGTACTGACTATTGCGGGTATTTTTTCATTTATTCAATTACCTGTTACGGCAAATCCGGTTATTACTTTCCCTATTGTGACGGTCACAATTACACAGGATGGCTCATCGCCTACTGAATTAGAAAATGCGGTAACAAAGCGTGTTGAACGTGCGGTTTCTGGTATTCCGGGGATCCGTCATATCACCTCTTCAATTAGTGAAGGTGCTTCTTCAACAGTTATTGAGTTTGACTTAAATGTTGATGCTTATATAGCAACGAACGATGTTCGTGAACAGATTGTGCAAATTAGAGGTGAGTTACCTCAAACTATTGATGAGCCTTTAATTAGTCGTGTAGATGTCGAAGGTGGTGCCATTTTACGTTATATGGCCTCTTCCTCGACGATGTCGCTGACTGATTTATCATGGTATGTCGATGATACAATTAGTAAACAACTTGTGATGGTTTCAGGAGTACAAAAGATAAGGCGCCTAGGTGATGTTGAGCGCGTTATTCGTGTCGAACCAGATGCACAAAAATTAGCAGCATTGCAGCTCCCTATTACGACGATTAATGAACTTTTACGAGGTATTCACCAGAATTCAGCGGGAGGAAGTACCAAATATAATACACTACAACATACCATCCGTGTTTTAGGTGAAAAACAGAGTGTTGAGGAAATTAAAAATATTCTATTGCCTACTGATAATGGGCAATGGATCAAATTAGGTGAAGTCGCCAATATCTATGATGGGCAAAAATCAACTAAATCTATTTCTCAGCTTAATGGCAATGATGGTGTCGGATTTGCGATATATAGAACAAAAGGCTCTAGTGATACGGTCGTTGCTGACAATGTCGAAAAAGTATTGGCACAACTAAGAGCAACTAACCCAGACATTAATATTGAGCTTATTTCATCAACGGTAAAATATACTGAATCGAGTTATCATCTAACGATTAAAACGTTAATTGAAGGAGCTTTCTTAACTGTTATTATCGTTTTATTTTTCTTAAAAAGCTGGAGAGCAACATTAATTGCCGCAATTGCACTCCCTTTGTCTATATTACCTACATTCCTTGTTTTACTGCTTTTTGATTATAGTTTAAACAGTATTACGTTATTAGCGCTAACACTTGTTATTGGTATTTTAGTGGATGATGCTATTGTCGAAATTGAAAATATTCAAAAGTATATTGAACGTGGTGAACGGCCCTATATTTCTGCATTAAAAGCATCTGATGCCATCGGGTTTGCGATAGTGGCTATTACCCTAACTATTGTGGCTGTATTTCTTCCTGTTAGTTTTATGGGAGGATTTGTCGGTAAATATTTTATTCCTTTTGGTATCACGGTATCAGCGGCGGTATTGTCATCTTTGCTGGTTGCTCGCTTAGTAACACCGCTAATGGCTGCTTATATTCTGCTTCCTCAGACAAAAAGCAAAGAACACAAAATACCTCGTTGGATTAGTAAGTATACTTGTTTTTTATCGCTAACCTTAAAACACCGAAAACTCGCTTTATCCATTGCACTCAGTTTTTTAATTGGATCAATGGCAGCCATTCGTTTATTACCAGTCGGTTTTATGCCCGAAGGTGATATTAGTATTAGTCAAATTAGTGTTGAATTACCGCCTGGATCTCCAGTTGAGCAGACACAAAAAGAGATTAATCAGTTAACGCGTTTATTAAAAGAGAGAACGGAAATTAGGTCTGTTTATACTATTGCTGGCATTGCTGATGACTCTGATGGTATTGCTCAACATAAAGGCGAAATAATTCTCACCTTATCTGAGCCGAATGAGCGTGTTTTATCACAAAAAGAATTTGAGCAAGAAGTGACAACGCTCTTTAATCAGCGCGCAGATATTAAGTTTTCATTTAGTAACAGCAGTGGTAATAAAGATTTTTCACTCGTTTTTAGTGGAAATGATGCTGAGGAATTGGATAGAGAAATACAGAAATTAACTGATAAAATAGCAAAATTATCAGGATTTAATAATATCCAAGTTGTTAAGCCATTACTGCGTAAAGAGCTTATCGTTACGCCGAAGCTGGATAATTTAGGCCGTACTGGAATAAATGTCGAAGAGATTGCGAATACATTACGTATTGCCACAATGGGAGAGGCAAATTCTCGTAGTGCTAAATTTAATCTCCCCGATAGACAGTTAGCGGTTCAGGTTATTTTGCCTGAATATCAACAAGACAATATTGAGTTACTCAATAATCTCTATGTAAATAGCGCTGGACAACAACCCGCTCCGATTAAAACGGTGGCTAAAATAGACTCAGGAGATGGTCCGTCACAAATTGAGCGAATTAACCGTCAAAGAAAAATAGCGATTGAAGGTAATCTTGATGGTATTAGTTTGGGAGAAGCAATCGAAGCAGTAATGGCGCTACCTGAATATCAACAACTGCCACATACCGTGTCACAAGTTGAATACGGTGACACAGAATATATGCACGATATGCTAATGCGTTTTGGTTCAACGATGACTTTTAGCATATTGCTCGTTCTTGCTATATTAATTGTGTTGTTTAAAGATTTTATGCAACCAGTAACTATTTTGGTTGCATTACCCTTTTCTATTGGTGGCGCTATTATCGCTTTAGTCTTGTATGGTGCGATGATTGATCTACCTGTGATTATTGGCATTCTTATGCTCATGGGAATTGTCACTAAAAACTCGATATTATTAGTTGAATTTATTCTTGAAAAAGAGCGTGCAGGGCTAAGTCGTGAAAAAGCAATTTTAGAGGCAGGTCAAGAGCGGGTTAGACCGATTATTATGACCACTTTTGCGATGATTGCAGGAATGATCCCTCTTGTTCTAACGACTGGTGCGGATGCGGGTTTTCGAGGGCCTATGGCTATTGCAGTTATCGGTGGATTAATCAGTTCAACATTATTAAGTCTATTATTTGTACCGGTTATTTACACCTTTATAGATGATTTTAAACACAAATTATTACCTTTATTAGCCAAATTAACATCAGTGACACAGGAAGATAGAAATATTAAGCAGTGGTAAGGTATCACGGTGATGGATTTAAAAGTACGTTACAGGATCTACTGACTGTGGCGTATTTTTTTGTTCTAGAAAAAATTATTCTGTTAGAAATAATGCACCTTAATTTAATAAAAACAGATGATCAGGGCGTGTCATCACATGTTCTTAAGAGTATAGTAGTCAATCTTTCAGCCAGACTAGATATAACAATTTTTATTATGGAATCAGCGTTTTCTGCTCAAAATATTCGACATATTCTTGCTAATAACACACCTATTATTGATGTGCGTGCGCCTATTGAATTTAATCAAGGTTCAATTCCTAATGCGATTAATTTGCCTTTAATGAATGATGAAGAACGTGCTGCTGTGGGGACTTGTTATAAACAACAAGGCTCACAAAAAGCGGTTGATTTAGGACATCAATTGGTTAGTGGTGAAATTCGTGATAACCGTATTGCAGCTTGGCGTGAAGCTTGTGAGCAATTTCCAAATGGTTATATTTGCTGTGCTCGTGGAGGAATGCGTTCTCATATCGTTCAGCAATGGCTTAAAGAAATAGGTATAGATTATCCATTAATTGAAGGTGGATATAAGGCGTTAAGACAGACCGTTATTGAAATGAGCAATGAATTAGTTCAACGCCCTATTATCTTAATTGGTGGATGTACCGGTAATGGAAAAACGACTTTAGTGCGTTCATTACCAGAAGGTATTGATCTTGAAGGTATTGCACATCATCGTGGCTCATCTTTTGGTCGTACAGTAGAAGAGCAATTTCCTCAAGCGACATTTGAAAACCATCTTGGTGTTGAAATGTTGAAAAAATCACCGAAATATACACGATGGGTGCTTGAGGATGAAGGTCGTGCTATTGGTGCTAATGGATTACCTGAATGTTTACGAGCAAAAATGGTTGATGCTTCAATTGTTGTTGTGGATGATCCCTTAGAGAGACGCATAGAACGTTTGAAAGCAGAGTATTTTGATCGTATGACGCACGATTATCTAGAAGCGTATGGTGAAGAAAAAGGCTGGCAAGCTTACAGTGATTACTTGCATCATGGTTTATTTGCTATCCGCCGTCGATTAGGCTCTCAAAGAGCAATGGAATTAACGCAGTTGCTAGATAATGCCCTAGAAATTCAGAAAAAAGAGTCTAATACAGAAGCGCATTTTTCTTGGTTAACTCCTTTACTTAAAGAGTATTACGATCCAATGTATCGTTATCAATTAAGCAAAAAGGAAGATAAGATTATTTACCAAGGAAGCTATGAAGAAGTTATGCAGTGGTTTAAAAATAATAAATAGCTAAGATTTTCTGTATTAAATATAGCGTATTCGAAAGAAGAGCCCCGTAAATTTATGTTACGGGGCTTTTTTTAGTTTACTTGGTCAAACTTACATTGGCGAATAGCATGAATATTGTCATTGATCTTGTGACGCAATGTATTAGCAAATAATTGTTTAGTTTTTTCACAAATACTTTGCGCATGTTTTTCAAAGAAAAGATCGGGTGAATCAAATAAACCAAAATCTTGTACAATGCCAGCTCTTTGAATATAGGTATCGTTATCACCCAGCCAAGAAACAGGGGCATTTTGTAGATCTTCAATTGCGACACCAAAACCGACAAAGTTAATAGACTCTTCACTATATTCTTTTTGTAAGGCATTTAAATACGGCATATCAAGAATTAAGCCTTCAAAATTAAACCACTTATCATTGATATAAGCTTCAACCCAAGTATGTGAGATTTCTTGAGGCATTAATTCATAAAGTTGTCCGGTCATAATGCCTTTTTGTAATGATTTATCGATAGTGAAACCATGTAGTCGACATTCAACATCTACCGCCCTTAATAACGCCATAAATAAAATAGATTTGGTATTACATTGTCCATATCCAGCGTTAAGAATATAAGAAGCAGTCAGTGAATCATCTTCATTAAAGCCAAACCTAATTTCATCACGACAGAAATTATAAATGTCAGCAACACGTTGTTCTATCGGTAACTGTTTCCAGCCCTTTTCGCTGATTAACTTTTGAATATTCTCTGAATTATAATCAAGTAGTTGAGTTTGTTCTAAATAACGGCTCATAACATATTCTCCTTATCTTTGTTGATGGAGAATTTAAAGCATCTACTTAGGTAAAACTTTCAAAAATTGGCTGACTTGTTTTGCAAAACGAGGCGAAATTCCCATTAACTTGCGACTAGTAGAGGATAAATGTGAGGGAGAATCAAAACCATTATCTAGCGCGGCTTGTGTGGCGCTACTTCCTTGAGATATTTGTAATAAGGTTGCAATAAGGCGATGAAATAAAATATAGTTTTTTAAATTTCCTCCTGTGATGTCAGTAAATAAATGAGAAAGGCGACTACGTGATAAATAAATATCAGCCAGAATTTTATCATCTTGCAATGGTAGAAGTGTTGTTTCTCTCAATGTGGCAAGAACAGTATTGACTCTTTTATCACTTATTTTATGAGATTGATAACAACTGGAAACCTCAAGTTGTTGCACTAGTTTATCCCATAAATCACGATATTCATCTTCACTTATAGGTTGTTGAAATTGTCTATAAGCTTTTGGTAATAACGAGTTTACCTGTTGAGAAATATCTAAGAATGGTCTATTTCCATCTAACCATAAATGACGTAAACAACTCGCAAGAGCGGAAGTGTGATTAATTAAAATAAGCCAATAAGGTTGATTCACTTGTATTACCTGATGGGTAACATCGCCATTAATTAAAAAAGCGGTGGAATTGTAATCGTTATTGTCTATTTTGACGGTTAATGGTTGTTGATTAAGAGAAAGAATAAGGTGCATAAAGCTATGGCGATGAGATTGTGCAGAAAGTACATCACCCACTAATGACAAACTATCTTGTGTCACAATAACTTGTAATTTAATCGTTTTATCCTCTTTTATCTAGCAATAACCATTATGTTGTTATCAGCAATATTGCCTATTTTTAGTTCGGTATAACCAAACGCCTAAAATTATCATTAAACCAAAGAAAAAAGGCACCGCCAAAGAAAGCTCAAGGAAAATAAACCTATTAATGTTAATTCCCTGTCCTTTATTTGAGAATTGTAAGGCTAAAGGAAAAGCACATAGTCCAGACAGAAACCCCATCCTAATTAAGCGATATAATTTAGTACGGTTTTCTTTTTGCGTTGGTACATCTTGTTTGCGCTGGTATTGAATGTATTTCCAACACAAATAAAGCAACCCTAATACGGAGCCTAAATGTTGTAATAATTTATAGATAGCAATCTCTTGGCTATCGGTCATTCCTTGTAATAACTGTGCTTGTAATACAGAAAAAAATCTGACAGCAGTTCCTGTTTCGTGGGTAAAAGAATCCCAGACAATATGAGTCATTGCACCAATATACAAAGATAAAACAAATAAGCTTAATGCTCGAATATTGAGTTTTATCGGCTCATATAAGGGGATCGGCGATACGCACTTTAATGGATTTCGTAGTAAATAATTTAGAATAAAAACCAGTAAGCAAAAAGGAAATGCAGTATAAAACCAGCCCAATAAATCATGTGCGGTTGTCGCTGATTGATATAAACCAAAAGAATAGAGTAAATCAGGTGAAGTACTTCCTACAATTAATGCAGGTAAATTAAGGTTTTTTCCTATTCGGGACTGCTTTATGGGGAAAACAATAGAAGGATGTGAAAAAGTCCACGGCATAGGAATATCTCTATAATGTGAAGATGAATAACAAAAATTAGTATGAGTATATCAGTAGATTAGCTAAGCTTTATCTGATATCACAACGATTATTAAGATTAAATTAGCTCATTGCCATTAATACAAAAACGCCACTAATGGTGAGAACATTAATGGCGTTAGATGATGGGGTTATTGATTATTTACACACTATTTTTTTGCAGAGATATCAACAATTCGTTCATCTTTAGGCATATTGATAGTAACTTTTTGCTTAATATATTCAATTACTGCTGTAGCAGCACTGGTATTAGGAATATCTTTAGCATTTCTACCCTGTGTAAAGGCAGTAAAACCATCTCCGCCTCTCGCTAAGAATGAATTAGCAATAATAGGATAATAAGTATTATCTTCAACATGTTTTCCATTGATAGAAACTGAAACAACACGTTCGTTTACAGGTTTAGTACTGTCATATTTCATTTCAAAACCACTAGATGCCTGCAATACACCATTAGTTAAATTTGCAGAGTGGTTCATTAAATCCCGTAAGTCTTTACCGCTTAATTCCATGTAAGTTAAATCATCTGGGAATGGGAACATACTAATAATATCCCCGATCGTAATATCTCCTTTATGGATCTCATTACGAATACCACCGCTATTAACAAAAGCAACTTGTGCCCGATTATCTGTGACTAAAAAAGCATCGGTAATTAAATTGCCAATTTCAGAAGACTCACCATAAGAACGTGTTAGTTCATTCTGAGTATTGCCAATTTTTTGTTGTGCAATTTCATCTAATTTTTTAGTCCATGTTTCTATTTTTTTCTGTGTATCTGGATCAGGTTTGTGTTCATCAGCAAAGATATTAACTAACACGCCTTTATAGTGGTCAATTTTTTTAGTTTTGTCATTTATATCTAACACTAATTTCCCAAGGTTAATACCATAAGCGTCCGTAGAAACAATCAGCGTGTCGTTTACTTTAATAGGCTCTGGTGTACCTACATGAGCATGGCCAGTAATTAAAATATCTAACCCTTTTACTTGCTGTGCTAATTCGATATCTTTTTGTAGCATACGAGCGACATCCGCTGAGCCGAAACTAGATTGTCTTGCCGGAACACCTTCATGAACAAGTAATACGGTTATATCAACTTTCCCTTTCAGTTCATTAAGATATTTATTAAGATATTCAACTTCATCTCTTGCTTCAACACCCTCTCGTTTATCTTTATTAACCGTGTCATAGAAAGCAAACTTACCATGCAATCCAATTACACCAAATTTCACGCCTTCTTTTTCTACTATAATATACGGTTTATCCCAGACAGCTTTGCCATTATCTTCATAGAAAACATTACCTAAAAGCACAGGGAATGTTGCTTTTTTGAGTTGAGTCACCATGTTTTCTACACCGTGGTCAAATTCATGATTACCTACAGAAGCTGCATCAAAAGACATCTCGTTCATGATATCGATGATGGCTTCACCTTGAGTTAAAGTGCTTAAATAAGGTCCTGTAAAATAATCGCCAGCATCAAGAAATAAAACGCCTGGATTATTTTTTTTAGCATCCTTAACAATGGTCGCAATATTTGCAAACCCGCCGACTAATCTATCTTTACTAACATAAGGTGCTTTAAAAGGAACGGCATTCGCGTGTAAATCGTTAGTATGATAAATAGTAATTTCTTGAGCGAATACGGAAGAACTTCCTAATAAAGCGCCAATTAACAGAGGTAATATAAGAACGGGCTTATTCATAATAATATCCTGTAATAATAAAAATACTGAAATAATCAGGTTGATGTTCGTATTTAGTTAATAACACCTGACTTGTTAAAAGTATGATAACTATCACAGTGCGTTAGCATTATGCGTAGTTGAATTATGTTATTATCATTTTGTGTTGGTTTTTTGTGATAAGAACTGATGAAAACAGCAAAAGAAATTAATGTTAATGTATGTAAAACAGAGAGTTGCGAACACTTTTCTGAAGTTGTAGAAAATGCCTATGTGATCCCGTCTTTTAAATTAGGTTTTCCTGCCGTTTATTGTAACTGTTGTGGCGGTAGTAGCGTATTAATTAATAATAAAGATATAAAGGCATTATTAAATCCTTATATTGATTTCTTTAATTTAAATATCAATGAGCAATGCCCAAATTGTGATTCATCAGAAAAAATACTTTATGGCAAAACGGGAAAAGGAACGGTACGCTATCAATGTAAACAGTGTAATACGGTTTTTTCTCTTAAAAATAATATAGATTTAAAGTCTATTAATAATAAAATAATAGAACTTATTATTTTACAATCGCAAACGCCTACTTATATTATTAAGAATTTAAACATCACCCCTGCTCTTTTTTATAGAAAACTATCTGCTATTGAAAAGATAATGGAAATAAAAACAAGGCAATATGAAAAGTTACTAGATAAAAATAAAACTTATGATTTGCAAACAAACGTATTTACGTTGAGTTGTCGTAACAACAAAACAAAAGGCTTTTCAAATGAACTTTTTGGAATGGTAACTTGTTGCTCTAAAACAGGTTATGTTTTTCTTCCAAGTGTTAATTGGAGTGAAGTATTAGTGAGTTCTGATAGTCAATATCATAACAACACTAAAAAAGAGACATTAGATAATACTCAAGGCATATTACTCGATAATATTATTATGCGATATGAACAAATAAATAGCAGAAAAAGTTTTGGTCAAATTCAATATACAGAAAAAATTTGCTCTGAGCATATTATTGAGCCTGTTGTTTTATCACATTTTCATTTTCTTAAATTAAAGTATATTCTACCAATAAATATTAATCATCATTTTATTTATCATGATAGTTTTATCCGTGGGGGATGTATGGTTGCCTACGGTAAAGAAATAAAACAAAAAACGTCTAACCTTTATTATGTGGTTTCAAAGGGATCTCGCCTAACATCAGATTTTAATTATAAAGGAAGTTATACGCTGGGTTGGTGGAATAACAAGTGGTATGAGTTTATATCTCAAAATAATCAAGAGTTATTCTATCTATGTAATTTAGGATTAAATAAAACAGATGACATCAGTTTTTATACTAAAATATCTCCCTCTCTTGATTACAGCCATCTATTTATTCAATCATTTAAAGAGAAATTTCCTGATGTATTTTTAAAAACGTTATCGCCTAATACAGTAAAATTACTATTATCTATTTATAGTTTTTACTACAATTATTGCCTTACCAATGAAAGTGGAACACCAGCACAAAAAATAGAACTTACAAAAGAAAAAATAACGATAAATTCACTGTTTAATTAAAATAAAAACACCTTATTAAAAGAGTTTAATAAGGTGTTTTTTATATTGGATTCATCAATTATCTATTTGTTTTTAATGACTATTTTTCTTAATAAAAAAGTGGCACATATAGCCATAATAAAATTGAAAACCATACTAAAACTAAATGCGATCTTATATTGTTCAATCATATTTGTTGAAAGTGTATGACTAAGACTAAATTGCAAAATAATTGAAACACAAGTTGCCCCTATTGCGGCACCAATTTGTTGTAATGTTGCAGTTAATCCTGAAGCGATACCAACAAATTCGGACTTAACTTTTGCTAATACTAGATTAAGCATAGGTGTCATTATCATACCTTGTGTAAACCCGACTAAGAATAGGAATGGGATCACTAGAGAGCTATTTTCTGGTGATATCAGATAATAAATACCTCCAATTAAAAATAGATAGCTTAAAGCATAACAAGCACCTCCCCAATAAATAATCTGTTCACCAAACTTTCTTACCCATTTAGGTGTTAATAGTGATGAAAGAACAAAAGCTATACTTGATGGAACAAAAATTAATCCAGAATCGAGGACAGAACGTTTAAATCCACTTTGTAATAATATCGACATCATCATAGGAAAAGCCGATGATGTTGCATATACACAAACGACAATTCCGATCCCAATTACATAAGGATGATTAGTAAATAAAATAAGATCAAAAAGAGGTTGTTTTCCTTGCTGTTTTAATCGATTTTCATAGTAAATAAACAGCATTAATAATGCTAATCCGAAAAGAAAAAGTAATGTACTATGTAATTTCCATCCCCAAATAGGTAGCATTAATAAAGGAAGTAATGTGAACGTTATACTGAAAGCAGATAAGATAACACCGCCAATATCTAATCTTATATAGTCTAGAGTCTCACTTTGTGTTAAATAGTGAGAAAGTGCTAATGCAACAATACCAATAATAAGGTTAATTAAAAAAATAGTACGCCATTCAAGCCCAAAAAGATTTAACGATATTAAAAGTCCTCCTAATGCTTGCCCTGTTATTGCGGCTAATCCTAATGTCATTCCTAATAAACCAAATACTTTTTTAGCCTGTGTATCATCAAAATTAAGGCGAATACTTGAGTAAACTTGGGGGAACAATAGCGCTGCTGTTAATCCTTGCAGACATCGAGCAATAACAAGACTAATAGCATTAGGAGAAATTGCACACAATACAGATGTTAAAGTGAAACCAAACATACCAATGCGATAAAGAGTACGTTGGCCATAAATATCACCAAGTCGCCCTCCTGTAATTAATAATAAACCAAAGGCCAATTCGTATCCTACGATAATTAATGTGAGTTCAGTTAGCGTTGCATTGAGTGTTTGTTCAATATTCACAATAGCGACATTGACAACAAATAAATCAAAAATTGTGACAAATCCTGCTAATAGCAGAACAAATAAGGCGATGCGTTGTTGAGTATTCATTTTTTGTCTCAATGATTAAAAAAATGAGACTATAATGAGTTGTTTATCCTGATACAATTTAACCATTTATACTATTACTAAAAGCAATAGGCTATGACTGAAAGAAAACGAACTCGCCCTGAATTAGCGGATTTTTTACGAACTAAAAGGCAAAGTATTTCACCTGAAACCGTAGGATTACCGGGTACTGGCCGTCGCCGTACACCAGGATTACGCCGTGAGGAAGTTGCTGCACTTTCTGGCGTTGGGCTAACTTGGTATACATGGCTTGAACAAGGAAGAGATATTGGCGTGTCGAGCCAATTTTTAGATAGTTTAGCCACAGCTTTACGCTTAAATAGTGCAGAAAGACAGCATCTTTATTTGTTATCGCATATGAGAGAGCCAACAGAAACAGGAATAACAGAACATCAGGTTCCTGAAACTATTTTGCAGATCTTGGCTGATTTTCCACAAGAATATCTCTGTTATGTTTTAAATCTACATTGGGATGTATTAGCTTATAATAAAAAAGCAGATACTTATTTTCATTTTTCAGATTACAGTGCTGAAAATCGTAATTATCTTTATTTGTTGTTTATGGATCCCCGTTACAAAACGCGTATTGATGATTGGGAAAATATTGCTGAAAGATTGTTGGCAAGCTTTCGTCGTGATCATGCAAGAACAAAGAATGATCCCAATATTCGTAAATTAATTGCTACGCTAAATTGCTCATCACCTGAATTTAAGAGAATGTGGGAAAAACATGAGATATATCCTCCTTGTGATGGTGTGAGAACTCTAAATTTTGATAATAAAAAAGAGCATTATCAATACACATCATTAGCATTTGATCTGGAAAAATATAATCGGATTTTAGTGTATATCCCCAAGAAGGCGTGATCATTTTTGATAATGGGATAAATATATTATTTCCAAAATGGAAATTAGAGATTGCTTTTTTGTCATTAGGTTTCAGTTTCTTTGACGACTAGAATGCCCCTTCATCAGAATAATTGAGGTGGCTGGATGACAAAATATATCCTTTTTAGCTTTTGTTTAGTGTTGATATACCCTTTTGGTGTGGATTTACATTTAACGGGTTTAACGGCAATTGCAAATGATTTGAACGCATCAGAAGTGACATTACATCAAGCTTTTTCAATTTATTTAATGGGCTTGGTTTCATCCATGTTAGTTGCTGGTTGGTGTAGTGATAATTTAGGACGTAAGCCGGTTATATTGCTTGGAACCGTTGTTTTCTTATTGGCATCATTTGGTGCAGAAGTTTCGGCAACGGAAAATAACTTTTTGATTGCACGCTTCTTCCAAGGTATTGGGGCTGGATTTTGTTATGTTGTTACTTTTGCGATATTACGAGATACATTAGCTGAAAAACAACGTGCTAAAATTCTTTCTATGATAAATGGGATTACTTGTATTATCCCAGTATTAGCGCCTGTTTTAGGTTTTTTGATCTTATTAAAATTTAAATGGCCGGTCATGTTTTATGCCATGGCAATCTACGCGTTATTAATCTTTATTTATTGTTTCTTTGTAATAAAAGAAACCAAACCAAAACAGTCGGCTAAAAGTAAAAATAGAACGACTGCAATCACCAATGAATCTTTCTTAATTAGTTATTTTTCAAATCCTTTTACAAGAGCGTAGTGTTACATTGACTGCAAAATGGTTGTCTATTTCACCTTCTGCGGTGAGTAAAGAATTGGCAAAATTACGCGTTTGGTTTGATGATCCCCTTTTCGTTCGTAGCCCTCAGGGATTAATTCCAACACCTTTGACATTAAGTATTGAAGAATCCCTTTCTGATTTTATTAATATTGGTAACCATATCGCGAGTAAGCAAAATAGCGAAACACCTAAAGGTGTTCATTTCAGTTTAATATTGGAATCCCCTTTACATCAGGTGTTACTGAATCAATCTCCTTTAGAAATATTGAATTATTATCCGCAATCAATGGTGCAAATACGAAATTGGGAATATAACTCACTCTCGAGTATTATTGACGGAGATGCTGATATTGCTTTTTTAGGTCGCGAATATTATTCAGGATCTAAAGAAGCGTTACATTTATTACCTGAAGTCATCGATTGTGAAGAGCTTTTTCGTGATACGCCATTAGTTTATGTGCGAAAAGATCATCCGTTATTAAAAGAGCCTTAGAATTTAGAGACATTTTTACGCTATTCTCACATCTCAACAGAATATGATAAACGACCTCATTGGGCATTAGATGATATTTTGGCAGAGCATGGACGTTTACGTAATATCGCCATAACTTACACGTCATTTGAGCAAACTTTATTTATGATTTCTCAACTTAATCATGAGCTTATTACTTGTTTACCTGGATATTGTGTACATTACATCTCTAGAGCTTTACCTAATTTAGTGACATTACCTCTACCACTGCCACACAGTGTTTCTGAACAGCTTGATATCTCATTTATTTTACTGTGGCATAAACGCCATGCGTACAACTCTAAAGTGCTGTGGTTAAGAGAAACAATCAAAAATAGTGTTAATAAATTTATGCAGAAAAATGGTCATTAAAAGCCTTACTACTATTTATTTAGTTTCTTCTGTGTTTACCAAAAATTAGGAGCAGGATTAAGATTATTATTAATTAAATCTTATCCTGTTTTTTTATATCGTTATCGTATTATCATCCTATTTTTAACCTCTTTTTATACTCTTTCAGGCGTCAGAGAGGCACGTTATGCACTTTATCGAGCTTGATCTCCTCATGCTTAAAATATATAGTTGCAATTGCAATGATAGCTTTTGCAATAAAAATAATCTTTAAAGAATATAAACTGTAGAGAGTGCAACATGAAAAAATCACCTGATAAAAAGCTAACTTTTTATACCTCTAATACGCCTAATGGCCTAAAAATTAGTATCTTTTTACATGAAGCTCAATTAGCACATTCTAAAATCTATTTGGATTTATCGACGGGCGTTCAGCGTAGTCCTGATTATTTAGCGATTAATCCAAATGGAAAAATACCCGCAATTATAGATAATGAAGAGGATATTACTGTTTTTGAATCAGGCGCGA
The DNA here is from genome assembly GCF_011046025.1 of Proteus sp. ZN5. Taxonomy (GTDB): domain Bacteria; phylum Pseudomonadota; class Gammaproteobacteria; order Enterobacterales; family Enterobacteriaceae; genus Proteus. The sequence goes on along the minus strand of NZ_CP047639.1, from coordinate 2,813,958 downwards.
TATTAACTTACCTTGATGATAAGTATAAAGTATTTAAATCAGCATCAATGAAAGAGAATTTGAGTATTCAGCAATGGCTAAATTTTCAAATTGCAGGTGTTGGTCCTATGATGGGGCAATTGTGGTGGTTTTTACATGGCTCTAAAACACAAAATTTTGAAGCAATTACACGTTATACAAATGAATCTTTGCGTCTATTGGGTGTAATAGAACGACAACTCACAATAACGCCTTATTTAGCAGGAAATCATTACTCAATTGCTGATATTGCCACTTTTTCATGGTTAAGAACATGGGAAGAGTTAAATCTAGATCTTACAACATTCCCGTATGTTATTGAGTGGCTGGATAAAATTAATCAACGCCCTGCTGTTAAAAAAGCGATATTAGCAAATAGCCAACCCCAAAATGAAGAAATATTGGCTTAATTATTAGATTAAATATGTAAAATAATTAATGCTGATCTTATTTTTATACTCACTTTAGTTTTTTAAATTTAAGGTGAGTAAATAAAACATTTTTATATTTTTCCTTTTACAAATAATGTGTCTTATTGTGCTATCTAAATCTTCTCTTAATCTTTCTTTAATTTTATCGCAGATAATAAACGATGAGTTTTTATTAAAATGCGATTTAGTGATTTAAAAGAGAATATAATGAGTATCAGTTTAAAACGTATCACTTCAGATAATTACGAAGAAATTAGCTTGCTTGAGGTGGAAGAATATCAAGAAGACTATATTGCTTCTAATATGTGGTCTTTAGTTGAGGCGGCTTATAACGAAAACTATGTTGTCAGAGGTATTTATGTATCAGATAAACCCGTTGGTTTTTTTATGTGGGTAAAAGAAAATCCGCATAAAATTGCTATCTGGCGTTTTATGATAGATAAAGCACACCAAAATAAAGGATTAGGCAGAAATGCCCTTCAGCTTGCTTTAAATGAAATTAGACAAGATAAAGAAATTAATCAAATTGAGATCTGTTATAACCCATTAAATCCTGTGGCTAAAACATTCTATGCTTCTTTTGGTTTTGAAGAGATAGGTATGGATAAAGATGGGGATGATATGTTAGCAGTAATAAGAGTAACACAATGAAAAATATAAAAAATAATAGCAAGCAAGAGCAGATAGAACAGTTATTGAGCGCTATCTCAGAGAATACACCAGGTATTATTATACAGGCTCGTTTTGATGATGGTGTTATATATCAAGCTCAAAAAGGTCTTGCGAATATATCTAAAAATCAATCTATTGACGAAAAAAGTGTCTTCAATTTGGCTTCTGTTTCAAAGCAATTTACCGCTTTTTCTATATTACTTCTGGCTAAAGATGGAAAGTTATCACTTGATGATTCAATTCTTATTTATTTGCCGGAATTAGGTGACTACGCCAAAGCGATCACAATTAACGATTTAGTTTCCCATACCAGTGGGTTAATTGATTATATGGAATTAGCGTTTGAGCGAGGTGTTTCTTACACAACGCAACTTACGCCAGAAGAAAGCTTTTCTGATATCGTAAAACAAACAAAGACTTATTACCCTATTGGCAGTAAATTTGAATATAATAATACTGGATATTTTTTGTTGTCTCAGATCATTGAGCGAGTAAGCCAACAACCATTTTCAGTTTTTGCTCAAGAGCGTATCTTTGTGCCATTACAAATGAACGATACGTTTATTGTTGAAGAATATCCTACAGTAAATCCTATTGTGTCTGGATATGCGGAAAATGAGCAAGGAAACTATGAGTTATCAGAAAGCCCTTGGACACATACTGGGGATGGTGCAGTACATTCAAGTGCGAACGATTTAATGAAATGGGGTGAAAACTTTAGTACTGCAAAAGTAGGCGGTGCCGAGCTTATTGCGAAAATGACACAGCCTTTTCCTAATTTTACGCGTGAAGGTAAGCCAATAATTGATTATGAAGCTTATGGATTTGGCCTTTTTATTAATCATGCTCTCGGTGAAATAAGTTTTGAACATTCAGGGGGATGGATGGGAACATCAACCTATTTTATGCGTTTCCCGCAATCAAAACTCACTATCACAGTTCTATCTAATCGTGAAAACTATGATATTGATTTACTTGCAACTGAAGCAGCAAAAATTTTGCTTAATTAGTCGGCAAAAATAGAGAAAATGATGAAAAATATAATGATCATCGATTACTGGAAAAATGAATTTCAATTGGGGGAGTCCGTTATAAATTCACCCATTTTTAGTTTATTTAGTTATTCAGGGTCAGATGAAGATTACAGTATGTCATGGCTAAAAATAGCTGAAGTAGATTTATTTAGTTGTACACCTGATTTAATTAAACAACTTAATTTAAAAAAATATCCACCAACTTCCAGTGAAGAGTTATTAGCTCGTTTAAGCCACGCTAATTTTAATTGGTATGGTGCTGATCAGATTTTTTATTTATCTGAAATAGAGTGTGAAAAATTACAGAATGAGCCTTTTTCACAGACTGTGCGTAGATTAACACAAGTAGATAAAGTGTTATTTGACGAGTTTTGCTCACAAAATAGTGTAGAAGATTTAGATGGTGCTTATGTTGAATTAGATCACTGGCGCGTGATGGGATTATTTGAACAAGAAAAATTAATAGCAGTAGCCAGCGCATATCCGTGGGATGACTCTCTATTTGCTGATATGGGGATCCTGACACATCCAGATCATCGCCAAAAAGGATATGCAAAATTATTGATCAGAGCATTAAGTAAACTGATTTTAAATGATGGCTATGAGCCTCAATATCGTTGCCAATTAGATAATTTTTCTTCACTTGCTTTAGCAAAGAAAGCAGGTTTTTCATCTTTTGGACAATTAGATTTTATTTTAAAAAATGAAAGTGATGATGATAACTAAGCTTTTTTTTAAAAAAAATATAAAAAAATTTTTTATTTAAAATAGAAAAAGGTGCTATTGCACCCTCTTCTATTTTGTTTTTTAAATTTAAATGAGAGAAATTATAATCCCATAATTTGTCTATTCTTAGGGTAAGAAAGGGTATAATTTAATGGTAATGATTTTTCCTCTTTGGCACCTAATGTAATATCCCATTTAATTTCACCCGTATCTTTATCAAGTACGCCATCTTTATAAACTGCATCGGCCACATTGATATTGTTTTCCTGACTAAGTGGTAGTTGATCGTAAATAGTGACTTTTACAGGAGAGTTATAAGTATTTCTTACTTTAATGGTATAACTCTCTTTTTGTTCAATCGTTGTACCAATAAAGATAGGCTCTTTTCTTATTTTCTCATTGTTAATACGGCTAATTTGAATATTCTTATCTATTCCAAATGGAATGCTAAGTAACTCTGTTAATTCGTTAGTATTAATATAGCTATTACCAACAAAGCTATTCATATAGTAAATATTCGTACGACCATTAAGTAAGTTTAAGTTTTCCCAATCTTTGACTTCAGCTTGTAAATAAACTTCTTCAACTAATTTAGGCGTCGTTAAATAGCGATAATCTGCAATAACTTCTTTTTGATTAATTACTAATGTATTAGGCTCCGTGCTATTTTTTAAGGTGTAAGGTAACGCAATAGCATGGCTTAAATTGATACCATTATTATTGGTTGTTACGTAACGAGTCACGCCTTTACTTAGTCGCTCTCTTGGTGTGCTACTTTCTCTTTCACTCATTTCATCTAACACTGGAGCTGGCATTGCCATTCTCATATCCATATTGGATTGTTTAAATTTTGAAGAATTATTATAAAGAGATAAATACCAAGGTGATAATGTTGGTGCTGTGATATTAAGTGATGGATTGGTAGATGTTAAAACCAGTTTTACTTTATCCCAATTTAAGCCTGTATTTTGAATAACATCTGCCTTGTAGGTGAGTAATATTGGCTTATCCATTCCTTGACTTCGGATATCATAAGCAGGTGACCACCCAGCATCTGGTGTTATATAAGAAATACGCATTTTACTGGTTAGATTTTTTGATGTGCCTAAAGATAAAACAATTTGTGTTTTCTCTTGCGCAATAATTGGCATATCAATTTCTAATTGTCGGCTTAACTCTTCTAATTGTTCTGTTAATTCAGCAATTTCTTCACGCGCCATTTTTTGCTGATTTAGAATAGATGTCATTTTTTGGCTAATAAAATCAAATTTTTGTGATGAATGTTCTAATGACTGAGTTTCACCATAACCAAAAAATGATTGATCTTTTAATAAAGCAATTTGTTCATCACCCACATTAATATTGATGTTTAATACTTCAATTCGCTTATTAATATCTTTCTGCTTTTCTATCAATACTGCAATGTCAGAAGGGTAACTAGGGGCAATAGGAATTTTTTTAACGTTAATAGTATTAATAATCACATCTTCATTATCAATGCTAATTGATAAGCTTTTGGGATCAATATTGTTTGCAACATTAGATAAAACAACTTCACTCTGCCCCGCAGGTAAGTTGAGAGTGACGTTATTCTCAAGTTCAGCTCCCCGTAAAAAAATCGTTGCTTGATTAAGTTTTATATCATAATTAAGTGGTTTAGTAGGTTCTACTGAATTGATTTCATTAGCAAAGGTACTAGTTGCACTAATAATAGATAATGTAATAAGCGATAGTGTTAATTTATTGGGTTTAATCATCATTTTCATTCTATCCATAGTTGATGAGCAGTATTAATGAGAACTGCAAAATAGAGATGCACTGTTGTACAAGTATAATTAGATAGTATTGCATCTCTAATAAATTTGATAACAGAATAAACCTAAAGATCTAATAGTTGCTAAGAAGAAAAAAATAGATAAAACAGAATGTTAGTGTTTTAAATTAAATGAATATTTAAATAATAAGGATTATCTTAATGATGGTGCAATATTTAGCTTTTATTAGCTTTATATAGTCTTGTTTAGATAAAAATAAGCAGAAAAGATCAATACACTCTAGCAATAGTAATCATAACCACCCGTAAAACGGGTGGTTTGCTCTTGCCCTATAAGGGCTTGTTACCGACTGCGCCTAAATGACGCTGCTTTCTCTTCGTTCAAGCTAAGTGTCTTTGCTACTTTGGCTTACCCCTTGAAGGGGTTTTCATATTCTTTACTGCTCAATTTATCCGAGATTAAATCCGACTTTTCTTGCTCTCTGATATACTTTTGAATTGTGGCTTCATTGAGTCCAACTGTTGTGACATAGAACCCTTCCGCCCAAAACTTTCTGTTGCCAAATTTATATTTGAGATTGGCATGTCTATCAAAGATCATCAACGAACTTTTACCTTTCAAATATCCCATGAAACTTGATACGCATATCTTCGGTGGAATACTCACTAACATATGAACATGATCTGGCATAAGATGCCCTTCGATTATTTCCACACCTTTATATTTACAAAGGTCTCGAAGGATTTCACCTATACTTGAACGAATTTTATTAAAAATCACTTTCCGTCTATATTTCGGCGAAAAGACGATATGGTATTTACACAGCCACTTTGTATGTGCTGAGCTTTGTGCTTTAATGCCCATAAACACCTTTCCTTATTTAAGTTACGAATATTAGCTTGAACATCTATATCGTAACGGAAAGGTGTTTTTCTTGGTATAACCTTTAATACCCACCCGCATAGCGGGTGGTTTTATATTTAAGACGCTGACGCGACTTAAACTGGCTAAAGCCCATAATAAAAAAGGCAGTTTAAAAACAAACTGCCTAGGATAAAGATATTTTTATCAGTTTTTATTTAACAACTTCACCGCTGTCGATAACGGTTTTACGTACTTTATCTGAGAAATCTTGTGCTTCTTTAATAATGGCTTTTTCATCAACGGTCAATAGTTGTCGATCTTCCATTAAGATCTTTCCATCAACAATGGTGTGACGAACATTACTGCCATTTGCGCCATATACTAATGCTGCATAAGGACTATACATTGGCACCATATTAGGCGATTTAGTATCAACAACGATAATATCAGCAAGTTTGCCTGATTCTAAAGAGCCCAGTTTATCCTCCATATGTAATACCTTCGCCGAACCCATTGTTGCCAGTTCTACAACGGTTAATGGTGGCATAGCAGCACGATCTTTATTCTCTAATTTATGGATTTTACCCACAAGGTTTAGCTCATTCATGGTCGTTAGCGTGTTACTCGACATTGGACCATCAGTCCCTAAGCCCACACGAACACCTTTTTCTAACATCGCGACGACAGGTGCTACACCTTTTGCTGATTTAGTATTTGCACTGATATTATGAGCGACACCAACATCATATTTTTTCAGTAAATCAATATCTTTATCATCAACCATAATTGCGTGAGCTGCGATAACTTTATTATTTAGCGCTCCGATATCTGCCATATATTGAACTGGGCTTTTACCGTCAGTGCGTTTAGCGATTTCTTCTTGTTCACGGTCAGTTTCAGCTAAATGGATCATGACAGGAACATCAAGCTCTATTGATAATTTAGCAATTTTCTGAAGGTTTTCTGTGGTATTTGTGTAAGGAGCATGTGGTGCAAATGCTGGGATAATACGAGGGTGATCTTTATATTCTTTAATAAAGTTCACTGCGTATTGGATACCCTCTTCTGGTGTTTTCGCATCTGCAACAGGAAAATTAATAACAGATTCTCCTAATACTGCACGATTACCCATTTTATCAACAGTTTTGGCTACTTCATCTTCGAAGTAATACATATCAACATAAGTTGTTACACCACCTTTTACCATTTCTATATTTGCAAGATTGGCACCCACTCTGACCATTTCGCGAGAAACCATTTTGCTTTCGAGTGGGAAAATATAACGGTGAAGCCTATCTGGTACATCATCAGCTAATGAACGAAATACAGTCATCGAACCATGTGTATGGGTATTAATTAAACCCGGCATCACAATATCGCCATCAACATCTAACACTTTATTGGCTTGATATTCTTTAGAAAGTTCTGGACCACCAACGGCAATAATTTTATTTTCTTTTACGACAACAGTACCCTGTTCAATGATTTTATTTTGCTGATCCATAGTTAGAACAGTACCGTCAACTATCATCAAATCAGCCTGTTTTGCCGCATAACTAGAAAAGGAGACCGCCATAACAGCCAAAGCAAGCATAGATTTAGAAAATGACATCATTACCTCTCGTCTTGATGGGAAAATTTCCCTAAGATTATAAATAAATTCATCGGCTTTTGATATCAACCGAAAGTGAATGAGATCACCGAATAAATAATTAATTGAAGTTATTATCACATTCACTGTCTAAATTTTTTGCAGTTAGTCTTATCGATAGATATGGAGTATGTCGTCAGAGTGGTGAAATTAAATGAGGAATGTAGCGTTTATCATTAATAACAAACGCTACATTGGCTGGCTATCTATGAATGACCAGAGTGAGTTACTAGAGCAAGTTACCAGCAACGATTATTATGATATCCACGATTATGATTTCTATCATCTTGATATCGGTTGTGTCGGTATGAACGATTGTTATCTCGTTCAGTTTGGATTTGATTTGATAATGAATCTAAATCTTTAATTAATGTTTGTGCTTTGTCATCCGTCTCTTTGACGCCTTGATCATAAAGCTTATTTAACTCATAGCGTTTATCTTCAAAGCTGCGCACTAAGTTAGAGTAGTTATTACTATAATTTGATTGAGCTCTATCATGGTAGCCGTAGCAATAAGCACAGGCAGAAGCTACCGATGAATATAGAAATAAAGAAGATAAAATAACAGACAATAGAACTCTCTTTTTCATGGCAATGCTCCCTAGGTTCATCTAATTGATGTCAAAAGACCATATTAACATAGTGGTTATTATAAACTTATGTTAAATTGCCAAATTATTATCTATTTATTTTTTATTGACTAATTTAAAAATCTGGAGTTTTGGTGTTTTATGATTATTTGTATGGTTTCACATGTTATTAAATAGAAAAATTTAATTGTTTTTAAGTATATTATTCTAAGTGGTAATTAGAGTAAGAAAGCAAGCGAGAGTTATACGCCCGTTTTTAGTGAAAGAACCTATGTTAATGTATCAACTTAGGATTTATTTTTTATTATAAAAGTCATTTGTCTGATCCATTAGCAAAAAGTTGGTAGTTGCGGTGACTTAAATTTATAGTGTCACCAATTTAATACCCTTTGTTATCTAAATTTCTTGCAGTTAGTCTTATCAATCAAGGAGCGGTTTAATGAGTAAAATGTTGCAACCGGGTGAAAATACATCACTCAGCGAAAATAAAGGACAAGTTAAAGTCTCTCATGCAGTAGGTGATAATCTTGATATTAATCTGACTGCATTTTTAGTCACAGGATCAGGAAAAGTCGTTAATGACGACGATATGGTTTTCTTTAATGCTCCTCATCATGCTTCTGGCGCGGCTTCATTTATTTCACCGATAACTCAAGGTTCAACAGTTATTCATAGTATTGATTTTGACTTTTCCCGTTTACCCGAAAATATTACCAAAATAGCAATTACATTAACGCAAGATGGTAGTGCTGGCGGTTTTGCTGCTGTTAATCAATTAAAAGCACAAGTGCTGATAAATAATGAAGTTATTGAGTTAGTACCAAGCCAATTTTCACAAGAGACAGGCATCATCGTTTTAGAACTTTATGTTCGAAATGGTCAGAATAAAGTCCGTTCGGTTTGGCAAGGTTTTGCTTCTGGACTTGCGGGTTTATGTAACCTTTATGGTGTTGAAGTTGAAGAGCCTGCTCCGGTTGTTACACCACCATCGCCTCCTTTAAATGTACAAAAAAACGTAGTGAAGCTGACTAAACCCGATAGTAGTCATCGTGTTTCATTGATAAAAGGTAATGATGCACCTAAACGTATTTTAGTCAGTGCAACATGGATAGATAATGGTGATGGAAAAGATAATGATGATTTAGATCTTCGTGTGGGAATTTTACGTCCGAATGGTCAAATGTCGATTATTCAAGCGCCAGATAAAAGCGGTGCTTTTAATTCTGATCCTTTTGTTTTCCATACCGGTGATGTGATTAGTGTGAGTCAAGAACAACCCGGTTGTGAAACCGTTGAGATTAATCCTGCTATTTCCCAATTAATGGGCGGTAAAGTTGCGTTAGTTTGTAGTGTCTACTCTGCGATTAGTAACGGCTGCGTCTCTGTTGCCTCATTAAAACCAACAATGCGTATGGAATATGGCAATCAAGTGGTTGAATGTTCTTGTGAGTATAAAAAAGGCTTTTTCAATAATATGATTTATACCTATGTGATTGGTATTATTGAAATTGATCAAGATAGTATTACATTAAAACCATCAGGTGTAACATCAAGAGCAGGTAGTGAAGCAACACCTTGGTTAACACGCAATGGTAATGAGCTTAAATTAACAATGGATGGCCCTCATGTTTTTAAAGGGAAGAAACCCAGTATTTTAGGCACCAAGCGTTATGTCTGATCTCATTATAAAAAAGAAATAATCTAAAGTTTATCTTAAAGAAAAACGGGCAATAATACCTATGCCCGTTTATTTATTAAAAGCATTTATTGCTGCCTAAATTAAGTACGTTTCTTTTGTTGCAAAAGCCACTTATCTAATTCATTTGCAAAAAGTTGACGGTCACGTTGACTTAAACTTGCGGGACCTCCAGTTTGAATCCCGCTTGCTCTCATCGTATCCATAAAATCACGTATATTTAGACGTTCCCGAATAGTTGCTTCAGTATAACGCTCGCCCCTTGGATTTAGAGCAACTGCGCCCTTTTCTATGACTTCGGCTGCTAATGGAATGTCAGCGGTAATAACCAAGTCATCTTTATTAGTACGGCGAACAATTTCGTTATCAGCAACGTCAAACCCAGCAGAAACTTGTAATGTACGTAAGAAAGGCGATGCGGGTACGATTAATCGTTGATTAGCAACAAAAGTAATAATCACTTTTTCTCTATCTGCTGCACGATATAACACTTCTTTGATTACTTTTGGACATGCATCAGCATCAACCCATATAGGCATAACAACACTCTCTTGATTATTTGGTATTAAACAGTCGGTATTAAATGGTCTGTATTTATGGCGTCTAAAATAACACATTAATCCTAACTAAGTGATTGAAGCTTTGCTCTTTCTCGTTTTTCTGACTGTTGATTAGCCCAGATACTGAGTAATATTACGATCATGCCTAGAATTTGTAAGTTCGTTAATTGTTGCCCTAACAATGCCCAACCTAAAATAACCGCACTTAGTGGGCTTAAAAAGCCTAATGACGCCACAGAGCTTGGCCCTAATAACGCAAGCCCTCTAAACCAGAAAATATAGGTTAATGCTCCACCGATTAAGGTTAAATAAGCCAAACCTAAAAGGTTAATTCCTGTTAATGAAGGTAGTGCGGGCTCAAATAATAATGCAAAAGGTAATAATACAGCGCCACCAGCGGTTAATTGCCAAGCTGTAAAAGTTAAAGGTGTAACTGGCGGTTGCCAACGACGACTTAATACAGTACCTGTGGCCATAGAAAATGCGCCGCCTAATCCTGCAATTATTCCGATAGGATCAAGTGCTGCATTCGGTGTTAATATCAGTATTGCTACACCAAAAATACCGCCTAATGCGGCTGAAATAGACAACCACGACACACGTGTTTGTAATAACCAACGAGATAAAAATAAGACAATTAAAGGCTGAACTGCCCCCACAGTTGCAGCGACACCACCGGGTAAACGGTAGGCTGAAATAAATAATAGCCACCAGAACAACGAGAAATTTAAAATCCCCAAAATAATGACGCGTAACCACCATATACCTTGTGGCAGTTGTCTCATGATAATTAATAATAAAATTCCTGCGGGTAATGCACGTAATGCAGCTAGTGTCATGGGAACATTAGCGGGCAACATTTCCGTTGTTACAATATAGGTGCTCCCCCATACAATGGGAGCTAATGCCGTTAATAGTAATGTTGTGTATCTATTCATAAAATCACTCGTTTAATTGTTACCACACTATTTTATCTTGAGGTCAAGATAAATTGATAATACCTTGACGTCAAGATAAATAATTGACAATATGAATACATGGACAGAATAGATAAAATTACTAAACAATGGCAGCGAGAGCGCCCTGATCTTGATATTAGTCCGATGGGATTAATTGGTCGATTGGGGAATATAACTTTGCACCTTTCGCGCGAAATGGAGAAAGTTTTCTCTCAATTTGGCTTAAATACGTCAAGTTTTGATGTTCTTGCTACACTACGACGCGCAGGAGATCCTTATACCCTTTCTCCTGGTGAGATGTTATCAACACTGATGGTTACATCAGGCACGATGACAAATCGTATTGACCAATTAGAAAAAGCAGGTTGGGTTATTCGTAAAGTTAATCCGGAAGATGGGCGTGGTTTTTTAGTTTCGCTAACACCGGAAGGTCTGGGGTTAATCAACCAAGTAATAGAAGCGCACGTCGAAAATCAAAAACGTTTAGTCTCTGGTTTATCACAACAAGAACAACAAACATTAAACCAATTGCTTAAAGTTTTTCTTAAAACATTAGAATAGTTTTTATCCGCTTTTATTTTCTCCCATTTAACCTAACTCTCTCGATAATGAAGGTAAGAATATAAACCGAGTATTTTTACTTACCTTCTTTTCTCTACTTGCTTAAAAACCCTTCTATTTGTGTCATTTCTGTTTATTTAAGCACCTAATATGCATGAGATCACACCTTTACGTTGATTTAAATCAAAGATGTATTCTATTTACCTTTTTGTGGTTGATGAATAGATAAACTTAAATTATAAAGCGAATGATAATTATTATTGATCTCATTAAGGTTCGCGATTATGTATATTCGATTTAAGCCTTGCTTCGTATTATCAGCTTTAACACTTTCACTCTTTCAATACACTTTTGCTAATAATATTTCGCCTGAAGAAGAAACTCTCGTTGTTACTACAACACGTAACGCATCTTCTTTATGGAATAGCCCTGCTACCATTCAAGTTATCGATAAAGAAACATTAACTCAATCAACCTCTTCATCTATTGCTGACCAATTACGCGATATCCCAGGTGTTGAAGTCACGGATAATAGCCTAGCTGGTCGTAAACAAATCCGCATTCGTGGAGAAGCATCATCACGCGTGCTTTTGTTGGTTGATGGGCAAGAAGTGACCTATCAGCGAGGTGGTCAAAACTTTGGTGCTGGTATTTTAATTGATGAATCTGCACTAGAGCGCATTGAAGTGGTTAAAGGCCCCTATTCTGTACTTTATGGCTCACAAGCTATTGGCGGTGTAGTGAATTTAATCACTCAAAAAGGTGGCGATAAGCCTTTTGGCGGAAATGTGAAAGTTGTTTATGACTCAGCCACAATGGGATGGCGAGAGTCTGCGTTAATTTCAGGTACTGTTGGTGATTTTGAATATCGTCTTAATGGAAGTTATGCCGATCATAGTGATAGATATACGCCAGATGGACGTTTACCTAATACGCATTTTAGAAATAACGGCCAAGGTGCATGGTTAGGCTATAAAGTGGATAAACATAAGTTTGGCCTTTCACTCGATCGTTATAATTTATCGACACAATCTTATTACGCAGATGAAGGAAAGTATCAAGAGTTTAGCGTTAAAGTGCCTAAACTTGAGCGTGAAAAAGTGGGATTATTTTATGACTATGAGGTTGATGCTGATTATTTCAAAAAACTTCATATTGATGCTTACACTCAGCGTATAGAGAGAAAATTTGAAAACCGTGTTGGTGTTGTTACGCCAACAGGTAGTCCAATGATTGGTAATTTGACGGTTAAAAATAGAACCCAATCGGAAGATACACAAAATACTTATGGTATGACTATGCAGGCAAACTTTACGTTACCTGCAAAGAATGAGTTAATTTTAGGCGCCCAATATCAACAAGATAAAGTAAAACAAACCTCTGTTGGTCAAACATCTTCAAATAGCACAACAGGTTTTCCACCTGCCGTAAATTACAAAAAACAATCCCTATTACATAACCGCAGTAAACAAACCAATGTTTCTGTTTTTGCCCAAAATGACTGGAAAATAACAGAGGATTGGTCATGGACAATGGGCGCCAGACAATATTGGTTGAAATCAGAATTACAAGATGGTGATGAAACTGTTCATCATAATAAAACAGGAACAAGTTATAAGACATTGGGCTCTGATCCTGTAAGAGATAACGCATTTATTGTGTCATCTAATTTACGTTATTCTGGATTCAAAGATACAGAATTACGTCTCGCATTTGCACAAGGTTATGTTTTCCCAACGCTTGTTCAGCAATTTATGAACACGACGGCTGGCGGTGCGGTGACTTACGGTAATCGAGATCTTGACGCTGAACACTCTAATAATGTGGAATTTGGTGCACGTTATAAAGGGTATAATTGGTATATCGATAGCGCGATTTATTATTCTGAAGCCAAAGATTACATCACATCTATTGCCTGTGCTGGCGAATCAATTTGCGAAGGAAATAGTAAAACAGGACGAGCAGATTATTTCTATTATGACAATATCGATCGCGCCAAAACCTATGGTATAGAAGTGCTGGCTCAATACCAAGGTTGGTCAATTACGCCTTATGTTTCTGCCAATGTGATGCGTCGCCAATTTATTGGTTCAACATTAAAAACATGGGATACCGGCGAACCTACATTAACCACTCGCTTTGGTGCTAAACATTTATTATTGCTCAATAATATAAATTTAATGTCAGATTTATATTTAAGAGCAGCAACAAAAGCGAAAGATCATAGCAACCCAGAAAATAAACAACACTATGCCGGTTGGACAACGGTTAATCTTTCACTGAGTACGGAATTTGGCAATAACGATCAATACCGTATTAACTTTGATTTAAATAATATTTTAAATAAGCGTTATCAAACGGCTCATGAATCTATTCCTGCTACGGGTATTAATGCTGCTGTTGGTCTGACATGGGCATTTTAATTATGAAAAAAATAATGATCGCATTTAGCTTGTTATTGTTACCTTTTAGCTTAATGGCAAAAGATAACAATAATAGTGAACGTTGGGTTATTGCCAGTGGCTCTATCACAGAATTAGTTTATGCCATAGGTGCTGGCAATAAGGTTGTTGGTGTTGATGAAACGACGTCTTACCCTGAACAAACGCAAGCATTGCCTCATATCGGATATTGGAAACAGCTAAGTATAGAAGGAATTTTGTCTTTACGCCCTTCTACTTTTGTAACTTGGGATGATGCTGAACCTAAAATGGTATTACGCCAACTGGCACAGCATAACGTAAAGGTGATTTCCTTACCAAGAACACCCGCCACATTTGAATTGATGCTTAAAAATATTCGTATACTAGCGATTTCATTAGATAAACAAAAGGAAGCAGAAGCATTAATTGATTCTCTTCAATCTCGTTTAGCCATAATCAACGCTAAAAATAATCAAATTAAGCAAAAAGTAAAAGTGATGTTTTTTCTTTCACCTGGAGGTGGAATTCCTCAAGTTGCAGGAAAAACCAGTGTCGCAGATGCCATTCTTCATTTAGCAGGCGGTGAGAATATTGCCACACACGAGAACTATCGTATTTATAGTGCAGAGGCAATTATTGCAGCTAATCCTGAATTAATTGTTATTACAACGCAGAGTCAGAAAAACCAAACAGGTGGATTAAGAGCCTCTGAAGGGCTTGCTTCTATGCCCGGTGTTTCAATGACTCAAGCATGGAAAAACCAACGTATTATTGAAATTGATCAATCCCTTATTTTGGGAATGGGGCCTCGTATTGTGGATGCCGTGGAGTTATTGCATCAACAGTTTTATCCCGCTGATCCTGTTAATGATAAATAAGTAGGAATGATTTAATAATGAAAGAGTTAGCCGCAACACATAGCACGCAATCTTCGATTGAAATCGATCTTACTCCCCATTTTGCACTTGAGGGTGATAGCCCTTTTCGCGATAGACATGCCACAATGCCATGGAGAGGCTCTGTACCTATTGCAAAAGAAGAGCAGCAATCAACATGGCAAGCTTTATTAGAAAGTAAAACACCTGCATGTAAACGTTTGTTGTATATTCACATTCCTTTTTGTGCAACTCATTGTACATTTTGTGGTTTTTATCAAAATAACTACCATGAAGAAGCTTGTACGCGCTATACCGACGCATTATTGCGTGAGATATCAGCTGAATCAAATAGCTTGCTTTATCAATCAGCACCCATTCATGCCGTTTACTTTGGTGGGGGAACCCCTTCTGCATTATCAGCAAAAGATCTCTATCGTGTGATCACGTATTTACGCCAATCTCTCCCTTTAGCGCCAGATTGTGAAATCACAATTGAAGGTCGCGTTTTAAATTTTGATGATAATCGGATTGATGCTTGTTTAGATGCAGGTGCAAATCGTTTTTCTATTGGTATTCAAACTTTTAACAGCAAAATTCGTAAACGAATGGCAAGAACATCAACGGGTGAAGAAGCCGCTAAGTTTATGAAAGGACTCTGCTTACGTGATAGAGCCGCTGTGGTGTGTGATCTGTTATTCGGATTACCGGGACAAAATGCGATGAATTGGCAAGAAGATCTCACTATTGCCCATGATATTGGTTTAGATGGTGTCGATCTGTACGCATTGAACTTGTTGCCCAACACACCATTAGGTAAAGCGGTTGAAAATCAGCGTGTCACAGTGCCAACGCCGATAGAACGACGTGCGCTATATCTTCAAGGCTGTGATTTTATGGAGAATATAGGTTGGCATCAGATAAGCAATAGCCATTGGGCTAGGACAACGCGTGAGCGTAATCTCTATAATTTATTAATTAAACAAGGTGCGGATTGTCTTGCGTTTGGCTCTGGCGCTGGTGGCTCAGTTAATGGTTATTCATGGATAATTGAGCGTTCGCTGGATAGCTATTATCAAAAAATTACAGACAATCAAAAGCCTTTAATGATGATGAGTCGTACAACTGATAGCGGTTTTCGTTGGCGTCATGAATTACAAGCTGGCATTGAGTGCGGACGTGTTGATTTAGCCAAATTAAGTCCGCAAGCGACGTTGCTCTCTCCTTTATTAAATCAATGGTATCAAGCGGGCCTTGTTGAGGATGATTTTCTTTGTATGAAACTCACCAATGAAGGTCGATTTTGGGCAAGTAATTTGCTGACATCCTTACAGCAGTTAATTTTGCAATTAAATACACTTCGTTAATTTTATTACCCTAAATATTAATTAAAAGATGGAAACAACATCATGAATACTGAGTTACAACAATTTCTAATGACTGAACCTGATGGAACATTGGAAACTATCGCGACGAAATTTGACACCACCTTGTTAGAAGTTGTGAGACATTTGCCATCACGCTCATTAATGAGTGGCGAACAATTCGATATGGTGTGGGATAACGTGATGAAATGGGGTAATGTCACCACGCTTGTGCATACTCAAGATGTTATCTTAGAATTTAGCGGTGAATTACCAAGTGGTTTTCATCGCCATGGCTATTTTAACTTACGTGGCAAAAAAGGAATGACCGGCCATATTAAAGCCGAAAATTGCCAACATATTGCGATGATCGAGCGTAAATTTATGGGTATGGATACCGCCTCTATCTTATTTTTCAATCAAGAAGGCGTTGCAATGTTTAAGATTTTCCTTGGCAGAGATGAACATCGTCAATTATTACCAGAGCAATTATCAGCTTTCCGTCAATTAGCACAACAATTAGATAAGGAATAATTGCGCGTGAAAACATGGGTTATTTTTGGCGCTGGCGGTAAAGGCGTTGGCGCACATATTGCAAATATTGGCGTTACACAACAACGCCCTATTGTGGCTTTAGTTCGTTCCGAAGAAGCGGCTAACCGTTTAGGGGAAAAAGGGCTCAAAACCGTTATCGGTGATGCAATTGATGCTAAAGCTGTTGAAGCTGTTTTAACATTAGCGGGAAAAGAAGCAGATATTATTTCCACAATGGGCGGTGAAAATGATTATCTGGCTCATCGAACTGTCATTGATACTGCGGAGAAAATGGGATTTCAACGTATGCTAATGGTTTCATCTTTAGGCTGTGGTGATAGCTGGGTTGCCTTATCTGACAGAGCAAAGGCCGCATTTGGTCAAGCGGTAAGAGAAAAATCATTGGCTGAAGTGTGGTTACAAACCAGTCGTTTGGATTATGCGATAGTAAGGCCAGGGGGATTACTTAATGGTGAAGAAACGGGTAAGGCTCAGCTTTATCAATATGAAGAGACTCATGGTTTAGTGAATCGCCGAGATGTTGCGCGTTTAGTGACTCAGCTTCTTGAGGCTGATCTTCTAGATGACCAAGTTTATGCTGTGGTTGAACCGGGTTTAGTACCTTCCAAATAGTTACTAAGTCGTTGCGTGCGCGGTGAATATATTAAGTTTCAAGTTAAGCTCACCATTAAGAGATAGCGTATTTGCGTTATCTCTTTTTTCTTACTGTTGGTTATAGTCGATAACTCACAATATGATGCGTTTTTCTCTTACAGCCAAAATTCCTTAACAGACATTCGTCACTTTACTGTCTTAATAGGGGTAACTTGTGGCATAATGCCGCCCCATTACCTTTTGTCATTCACTAATAATGAGTATTCGTCTTGTTAATCAGCAATAATATCACTATGCAGTTTGGCTCAAAGCCACTGTTTGAAAACATTTCTGTCAAATTCGGTGGCGGAAATCGCTATGGTTTAATCGGTGCTAACGGTAGCGGTAAATCAACCTTTATGAAAATTTTAGGTGGCGATTTAGTGCCAAGTAGCGGCAACGTATTCCTCGATCCTAATGAACGTCTTGGTAAACTAAAACAAGACCAGTTCGCTTATGAAGAGTTTACTGTGCTTGATACCGTGATCATGGGGCACACTGAACTTTGGGAAGTAAAGCAAGAGCGTGAACGAATCTATAGCTTGCCTGAAATGAGCGAAGAAGATGGTTTGCGTGTTGCCGATCTTGAAGTGAAATTTGGTGAAATGGACGGTTACACTGTTGAATCTCGTGCTGGTGAATTATTGCTAAACGTAGGTATTCCATTAGAACAACATAATGGCCCTATGAGTGAAGTGGCACCCGGTTGGAAGTTACGTGTGTTACTTGCACAAGCCTTGTTCGCTGATCCTGATATTCTGTTACTGGATGAACCGACGAACAACTTGGATATTGATACCATTCGTTGGCTTGAGCAAACGCTAAATGAACGTAACAGTACCATGATCATTATTTCCCATGACCGTCACTTCCTAAATATGGTATGTACGCACATGGCTGACTTAGACTATGGTGCGCTTGCTGTTCATCCGGGTAACTATGATGAATATATGTTTGCTGCAACTCAAGCACGTGAACGTTTATTAGCCGATAATGCGAAGAAAAAAGCACAGATTAGTGAATTACAATCTTTCGTAAGTCGTTTTAGTGCTAATGCCTCTAAATCACGCCAAGCAACCTCTCGTGCTAAGCAAATTGAGAAAATTCAATTAGCTGAAGTTAAAGCCTCTAGTCGCCAAAACCCATTCATTCGTTTTGAGCAAGAGAAAAAATTATTCCGCAATGCGCTTGAAGTGGAAAATATCTCTAAAGGCTATGATGATAATGCCCCGCTATTTAAAGATGTCAATATGATGCTTGAAGTGGGTGAAAAAGTTGCCATTTTAGGTAATAACGGTGTGGGTAAATCGACGATGATCAAAACATTAGTCGGTGAATTAACACCAGATTCTGGTCGTTTAAAATGGTCTGAAAATTCAAATATTGGCTATTATGCGCAAGATCATGCAATTGATTTTGAAGTTGATATGACCGTATTTGATTGGATGAGCTTATGGATGAAACCAGAAGACGACGAGCAATCTGTACGTAGCGTATTAGGTCGTTTACTGTTCTCACAAGATGACTTGAAAAAATCAGTTCAAGTTTTATCGGGTGGTGAAAAAGGCAGAATGTTATTTGGTAAGCTAATGATGCAAAAACCAAACATTTTGATTATGGATGAACCAACCAACCACTTAGATATGGAATCTATCGAATCATTGAATATGGCATTAGAACTTTATCAAGGTACTTTGATTTTTGTTTCTCATGACCGTGAATTCGTAAGTTCATTAGCAAATCGTATTATTGAAATTACACCTGAAAAAGTGACTAATTTCCAAGGAACTTATGATGAGTTCCTTGCAAAAAAAGGTGTTACGCTTTAATTTCATAACCGAATTAGAGTAATAAACAGTTAAAGGCTTGATAATTATTTATTGAGCCTTTTTTATTGTGAACAAAAGAACCCGATAATTTCGCCCTCCTATTTTTATTGCATTTATGACTTATTCTATTTTTTATCTCAATACAAATAAAAATGATTATCATTTATATTGACTGACAGTCGGTCGTTAGTGTATGTTACCGACCACGAGTCAATCATGGTTTATTTTTGGGATCATTATGTTGCTACTACCTCAATCGACACATTATCCAAATAAGCAATTAAAAAATTATTGGAAATGTGGCTATTCTTTTGTTTTACCTATATTAATGTCATTAAGCGCAGTATCGACCTCTTTTGCTTCAGAAAATATTGAAAAAATAATTGTTACTTCAGTTCCAAACTCTCAGTCTGATGCACAACCTTATGGTTATATTGCAAAAAAACAGACAACGGCGACTAAAAGTGATGCCACTTTATTAGAAGCTCCACAAATGGTTTCTGTTGTTAATCGAACTCAGCTAGATAACTTACCCTCTGAATCTATTAGTCAGGCACTGCGTTATAGCTCAGGTGTTGTAAGTGAAAAATTTGGCGCTTTTGGTAGCGGTATTGATTATTCGAAAATGCGGGGATTTGATGCAGACTACTATCTAGATGGATTAAGAATGCTAGGTAATAGTGGTATTTGGGCACCACAAGTTGATAGCTGGAGTTTGGAAAGTTTAGAGGCTGTACATGGTCCTGCATCTGCTTTATATGGGCAAGGTGGTGCAGGTGGCGTGATTAATATGACATCGCGTCGCCCTTCAGCACAAACGCAACATCAAGTACAACTGCAAGCGGGCAATAATAAAAACCATGCTATTAAGTTTGATACCACATCGGCAATCAATGAGGATGAAACATGGTTATATCATGTTTCAGGTTTAGCCCTTGAACAAGAATCACAAATTCCCTCTTCCCGACAAACGCGTTTTCTGATTTCGCCAGCTATTACATGGAAACCGAACGATCAATTAAACTGGACAATATTGGGGCAATATCAAAAAGAACCTCGTCTGGGTTACTACAATACGCTACCCGCTCAAGCATTAGGTTTATTACCTAATCCTAATGGTAAAGTAGATCCTAATCGAAATTATAATAATCAAAGTCATGATAATTCACATCGTAAACAACAATCGTTAACTTCATTGTTTGAATATGAACTGACTCCTCAGTGGCAATTTAAACAAAACACCCGTTTTATGAAGGTTGATACTGAAATTAGTCGTGATTATACCCGCGGATTTTTACCCGGAGATCGCCTGTTAACGGCGGTTTATCAAGAAGCACCGAGTAAATCAGAAACATGGGTAACAGATACTCAGTTGATAGGAAAAATAGCGACTTGGGATATTAATCATACGGTTATGACGGGTTTTGATTATCAACATGGCTATATGACAAAAGATTGGTGGGGTTCACAGACTGTCAGTTTTGATCCTTGGGCATCACACCACAAACCTGATTTTGAACCTTATCCTGTTTCACGCACTTCAATAAAACAGCAATTTGATCGCTATGGATATTATCTGCAAGATCACTTGCGTTGGCAGCAATGGAATTTACTGCTAAGTGGCCGTTATGATTCCGCCAATTTAGATACACATAATCAAATTTCAGGTGTGACAAATTCAAGTCATAATACTGCGTGGAGCCATCGTGTTGGTTTAAGTTATCAATTTAATAATGGATTCTCACCTTGGATAAGTACATCAGATAGCTTTGATCCTGTATTGGGCACAGATGCAGATGGAAAAGCTTTTATTCCGATGAAATCAAAACAATACGAAGCGGGTATCAAGTATCAAAATCCTGAGTTAACACAACTTGTTAGTGTTGCTGTCTATCAATTAACGCAGGAAAATGTCACAACACATAACCCGAGAAATCCCGATTATTATCAGCAATCTGGGGAGATCCGTTCTCGTGGGCTTGAATTTGAAAGTAAATTAGCGTTAACACCACAAGTGAATATGATGCTCAATTATGCCTATCTGCATAATATTGTGACATCGACTAGTGATCCAACAACATTAAATAAACATCCTGTTCAAGTACCTACTCATACAGGTTCTGCATGGATAGATTACCGTTTTCACCAGCCTTATTTAGAAGGTGCATTATTGGGTGCTGGTGTACGCTATTTAGGTTCAACTTACGGTGATAATACAAATACGTTTCAAGTCCCCGCAGTATGGTTAGGTGATGTGAGCTTCCGCTACCAATTATTATCAATTAACCGTGAATTACAGGGATTAGAGTTAGGATTAACTGTCAGTAATATCACAAATAAATCCTATGTTGCGAGTTGTACCAGTTCAACTTATTGCAGCATTGGTACAGATCGCGTGGTTCTTGGTGTATTAAATTACTATTTTTAGGAAATGACCATGGATAATTATCGACGTTCATTACTAAAAGGCGTCAGTGTATTTTCTTTATTATTAGCAAGCCCTTTTCCCGTTTCTGCAAAACCTGTTTATGTAAAACAAAAACAGAGAGAAATCGTTGATATTCTGGGAAGAGAAATTGTATTACCACAAGAACTAACCCGTATTTATGTGGCAGATAGTGGATTATTTTTGCTTTATGCTTCATTAAATGAAGGCGCTCTTTATGAGCGTCTTATCGCTATGCCTTCTGCTTTTCGTACCGCTGATTTAAGTTTATATCATCAATATACGCGAGCATTTCCTCAATTATTGGCATTACCTGAATTTACGGCTATGTCGAGCGGACACTTTAATAGTGAAAAGCTTATTTCGTTGAAACCTGATGTCATTATTGTCGCTGTTGGAACTTATCGTGCGATCAGTGTTAATGGTGTGCTGGATTTATTAACGAAAGCAAATATTCCTGTTGTCGTGTTTGATTTGAGCATCGATCCTCTTAATAACACTCCAATTAGTACATCTATTATGGGAAATATGCTTGGTAATAGCCAACAAAGCCAAGCAATGAATCTATTTCGTGAAAAACAACTCAGTGATATTTCTCAGCAATTAGGAAAAAAACCATTTAAACGTCCCAATGTGTTATTTGAACGCGCTGCGGGTTTTACACCAGAATGCTGCCTTTCATATGGCAATGGCAGTATGGGACAAATGCTACAAAATGCGGGTGGTAAAAATTTAGGATCGGAATATATAAAAAGTACTTATGGCCTTCTGAATCAGGAAACCGTAATTTACTCCGAACCCGATAAAATCTTTTTAACGGGAGCTGATTGGAGCGGCTATAACCCTTCAGGTGATTGGATTAATTTAGGGCCTGGTGCAAATTTAGATTTGGCAAAACAGCAACTTGAAATTTTAATGCAACGTCTTGCTTATAAAACGCTCGATGCGGTTAAAAACAAACAAGTGTATGCCATTTGGCACTCTTTTTATGACAGCCCTTTTGGTTTTATTGCTATTTTGCAAATGGCGAAATGGCTACATCCCGAACGCTTTTCTTACCTCGATGTAGACGCTATTTTTCATGAATACCATACCCAATTTTTGCCAGTAAAATGGGAAACGGGCTATTGGGTTACTTTGCTTGATCAAGATAAGGAATAATCATGTTTGATATCTATTCGCCTGATCCTTTACGGACAAAAGTTGAGACACAATCAGCAGGAAAAAGAACTATTTTGTATTCAGCAAAAGGTCAGCCCAATTATATGTATGTAATGCCCCGTTTTCGATTAAACGAGGTATTGGATGATCTTGATAATACTATTCACCCCGCTTTTATTGTAAATGGAAAAGTTAAGGATGCCTTTTTCTATGCGTGTTATCCCGCTTCATTACATCAAGGTGAATTATTAAGTTTACCCAATCAAAAACCAGCCAGTCAGTTAGATTTGTTAAGCTTTCAACAATATGCTCAACAGACAGGAAAAGGGTTTCATTTAAGTACTCATGTTGAATGGGCGGCGCTTATGTTGTGGTGTCGTCACCATAATATGGTTGAAGATGGAAATACGGACTATGGGCGTAGTTTTCTACATCCAGAGCAATGTGCTAATCGAGTTGATAGTAAAGATGCTGGCGACACTGATTTTATTACTGGTGATCCCACAACAATAACATCACCACAGTGGCCTAATTGGTATCATGACAATAGCTTATTTGGCATTAGTGATTTATGTGGCAACCTTTGGGAATGGCAAAGTGGAATGCAATTAAATGCCGGAGAAATACAGATAATTAAAGATAATGATGCTGTATTTTGTGGTGATCCAACAATAACTGAGCAATGGCATTCAATAGCATTATCAACAGGTAAGTTATTACCTATCCATCATATTAATAGCGCAAAATACGATGCACCCTCTGATTATTGTGAGGGAAATGCAGGCACGCCTATTTTATCAACGTCAATAAAACACTATAACGGTACACCTGCAGATAATAGTTATCCTGCAGGGTTAATGGATGGTGATTTTAACGCAATAACGACGGTTGATAATCTTGAAGTTCCTACATTATTTAAAGCATTAGGATTATATCCAGCGATAAACCAGCAAGATCACAATCAGGTTTATTTACGAAATTATGGTCAACGCGCTTTAATGCGAGGTGGTGCTTGGTATTCACAACAAGTAGCAGGAATGCGAACTTTATGTTTAAGCCATCATGCACTACATCGCAGCACTTCTGTCGGTGGACGCCTTGCTTGGATTGATATAAGTGATTAATTACAGATAACTTATTAATAAACCTAAGATATCGGTACTAATTTTTGCTGATATTCTTAGGCTTTTATTGTTATTAATTACGCATAGCTTTTACTGCTTTTATGATTAATGCGTTGAAAACCTAAAAATGCAATTAGCATCACTAAGGCACTCGCGCTAATTGCAACCCATACACCAGATTGAACGCCTGAATAATCAACAAGTTGTCCCGTTAATGTTGCACCAATTGCTGTGCCTATATTTAATCCTGCAAGTAACCAAGTCATTCCCTCTGTAAGCTGATTTTCGGGTACACTCTTCTCAATAAGTGACATTGTCACGATTATCATAGGTGCAAAGAAGATCCCTGAAATTAATACGACTAAACTCAAGCTATAAATAGAACCTACAAAAACAAGAGGCAAAATAGTGAGGAATGTTGCGATGCCACCTAGGTATAATAAACGGTGCAACGGTGTGGATAATTTTAACGTGCCAAAGAATAAACCGGCAAAACAAGAGCCAATTGCATAGGCTGATAATACAAGGCTTGCACCTGCGGGTATTTTTTGAGCATTAGCAAAAGCCACACTAAAAATATCAATGGTGCCTACAATTACGCCCATAAAAATCATAATAACAGTTAAGATCCTTACGAGAGAAAAACGGATCACAGATTGTGTTTTATAAGATGTTAACTCAGAAGATATGCATGTTATTGCAGGCTCTGTGTTGCGTTGTAAAACAAGCAAGAAAACACCAACAATAAGAAAAACAGCAGCCATTAATAACCCAGCTTGTGGGAAAAAAGCGACACTTAAGGTAACAGAAATGGGTGGACCAAGAATAAATGTGACTTCATCAAATACACTTTCTAATGAATAAGCTGTCTGTAAGCGGCTATCTTCTTTATAAATTGAGGTCCATCTCGCTCTGATCATCGCAGAAATACACGGCATAAAGCCAATGAATACTGCAAAGATGAATAATAAACTAATATGCCACTGTAACCATGTTGCTAATAGCATTCCCCCTATTCCAATAACACTAATTAATGTGAATAAAGGTAAAATTCGATATTGCCCATAAGTATCAACTAGGCGTGATATTTGAGGTGATAACACCGCGTAAGTAAATACAAAGCTAGCAGAAATTGTTCCCGCTAATGCATAACTGCCCGTAAGTTGTGAAATCATCATGATGATACCAATACCCATCATCGGTAGTGGTAATCGCGCAACCATTCCCGCTAAGGTAAAAGATAACGTGCCTTTATAGCTAAATAGTGTTCGATAAGTGCTTATCATAGTTTTCCTTATGCTTACCCTTGCCATTTTAGCGAGGGTTAAAGATAATACATACATTGCGTATGTATAAATCATATATACATACGAACTGAATGTAAATATACAAACAATGCGTATGTATATTTTAAAAAGGAGATAAAATGGCTAGACGTACTCGTGCTGAAATGGAAGAAACCCGGTTATTACTGCTAGAAACAGCAAGAAAAGTCTTTTGTGAACAAGGCTATGCAGAAGCATCGATGGATGATTTAACTGCGCAAGCGGGATTAACTCGAGGTGCGTTATATCACCATTTTGGTGATAAAAAAGGATTGCTATCGGCTGTTGTTGCACAAATAGATGCAGAGATGGATGCGCGTTTGCAGGCTATTTCCGATACGATTAATGACCCTTGGTTGGCATTTTCAATGCGTTGTCATACCTATTTAGAAATGGCTTTAGAGCCAGAAATTCAACGTATTGTTATGCGAGATTCACGGGCTGTATTAAATGATAAGCTGACTGAACTACCAACGCATTGTGTAATATCTATGAGTAATATGATTGATAAACTTATCGAGAATAAAGTACTTGTAGAGACAGACTCAAAAATGTTGGCTCTGTTTATTTATGGCAGTTTAGAAGCCACTGCTTTATGGATTGCCAATAGTATTGATGGTGAGGCTCAGTTAGAACATGCTAAATCAACATTAGAGACTTTATTAAATAGCCTACGTATTTCGGCAAAATAAATAAAATATAGCGAGGTTCACGGAGATAGTCCTCGCTAGGATATATTTTTATTTATTAACTTTAATTCAAATCAGAGCTTATGTTATTTGCCATATTGCTTTTCCTTGCCATTGCTTTTCAATAAAATCAAGAAAATAGCGTATTTTAGGAGATAAATGGCGCTTAGATGGATACACGGCACAAATCGGCGCAAGATTAATCGTATGCTCTAATAAAATAGGCACTAATTTGCCTGATTTAATAGATTCACCCACTAAAAACTCACCCAGTTGGCATATTCCATAACCCGATAATGCCATATCTAAAATAGCTTCTGTATTATCTAAACGTAATTTTCCTTTAACGGGAAGCGTAAATTCTTTTTGATGAGTTTGATATTTCCAAGGTACCGTTGATCCTTGGTGGGAAAATGTAATTAATTGATGTTGTGATAATGCATTAGGCGATTGAGGCACATCATTTCGTTCAAAATAATCAGGAGATGCACAGATTATTAAACGATGAGGAGCCAATACTTTACGCATTAGTCGACTGTCATCATTACCGCCAATACGAATAGCTAAATCAACGCCGTTTTTAACTAAATCGGTATATTCATCTGAAAAGGTAATTTCAGCGTCTAACTCTGGCCATTGCATTAAATAAGTTTGTAATAACGGTAAAATATAGCGTCGCCCAAAGGCAATGGGTAAATCAATACGTAAACGCCCTCTCGGATTTTCATTAAGTTTATCAAGAGCTGCACTCGCTTCTTCAATCTCATTCAAGATAAGTTGTGCATGTTGATAAAATAATTCACCTTCAGCTGTTAGACTAATACTGCGTGTAGTGCGATGAAACAAACGCAAACTTAGTCGCTCCTCTAAACGCACAATACTTTTGCCTACCGCTGAACGAGATATCTCTAAATTTTCTGCAGCAAAGGTAAAACTCAATAAATCTGCTACTCGAATAAAAACAGTAAGATCAGAAATATTATCAAAAGGCATTGTACGTTTATTATTTGCCACTTTTATTCCCCAATGTTGTGACTTTAACGGTATTTATCTCCAATATAGCGACAGATAGACT
This sequence comes from Proteus sp. ZN5, assembly GCF_011046025.1. GTDB lineage: Bacteria > Pseudomonadota > Gammaproteobacteria > Enterobacterales > Enterobacteriaceae > Proteus. The sequence continues at coordinate 2,786,922 of NZ_CP047639.1, read as the reverse complement.
AAAACGCGATAAATAAAGAGTGAGTAAATGGAGCCTCAATGGAAAATATCGCGTCAGTATCTCAAAAAACAAATAGTAGTCATCGTCATTGGTGGGCCGTTATTGCATTAAGTCTTGCCACATTCTCTGTGGTTACCATAGAGATGTTGCCTGTGGGTTTATTAAATCCCATTAGAGATAGTTTTGGCATATCTACGGGAATATCTGGTTTTATGATAGTTATTCCTGCCATTATTGCCGCCTTCTTTTCACCCATTGTTGTTATTGGCGCTGGTAAACGAGATCGTAAAAAAATACTCTTATTTTTAGCCCTACTTTTAGTTGTCGCCAATATTATTTCGGCTTATTCAGCGTCAATTGTTCAGTTATTAATTGCTAGAGCTATTGTTGGTTTCTGTATTGGGGGGATTTGGGCTTTTGCTGGTGGCTTAGCATTAAGATTAGTACCCGAAAAATCCGTTGCTTTGGCGACTTCGCTTATTTTTGGTGGCGTTGCTGCGGCATCGGTATTAGGTATTCCTATGGGAGTTTTTATTGGTGAATATTTAGGTTGGCGTGGTGCTTTTATTGTTATGGGATTATTTTCATTTACAGTATTAGTATTAATGTTTATTTGTTTACCTTCATTATCAGGTTCAACATCTTCTCTTTCTAAAGCCTTCTTTGCACAATTTAAAAATACACAGCTAGTTTTAGGATTATTAGTCACACTTTTTCTCGTGTGTGCTCATTTTATGGTGTTTACTTATGTTCGCCCATTACTCCAAACCATAACGACGTTGTCAAACAACACATTGGCAGTACTTTTATTTGCATATGGCATTAGTGGGATCATCGGTAATTTTATCTTTGGTATACAATCAGCAAAAAGACTCAATATTGCAGTTTCAGTTATTATCATTGGCATATTAAGCGTCTTTTTAGGTTTTCTATTTTGGGTATCATCTCCAACAATGACGACTGTTGTTATGTTAATTTGGGGATTAATGTATGGCGGTGTTTCAGTTGCACTGATGACATGGATCATGACAGCCGTTCCTAAAGGAATTGAATTAGGAAGTTCTGCTTATATTGCAATTTTTAATTTAGCTATTGCGTTAGGTGCTTATTTAGGTGGCTTAAGTGTTGATAATTATGGATTAAACTCGACATTATTTATTGCTATATTGTTTATTACGTCCGCTTTATTATGTGTTTTTGCATCAAAATACACGAAATGTTCAGTTAAATAACAAAACTCAAGTTTGCCATAAATAAAAAGGGTAACAGTTATTACCCTTTTCTCTTTTAGATACACAATAATGTGGCGTTATTACGATAAGCTTTGGTCTATTTTAGTAACTGAGTAAATTGCTGATATAGCATATTACCTAATGTTTTTGCGGTATATTCTTCGCTATGACCTAAATTATCAACAGCGGCATGCATACCATGATAAATCAATGTGCTGGTTAATTCTGGTTGTGTAACGTGCCAGGTTTTATTTTCTGTACCTGAAATTAACAGTGATTGAATTTGCTGTAATGCTCTATTTTCATGAATATTGCTGCTTTGATGAAATACTTGATGAAAAAGCATATCGTGTAATTCTTGTTTTTCAACATAAGCAATAACGCTAATTTCACACCACTGTTTTAATTTTTCACGATGCTCTTGTTGTGAGCAGGCATTCATTGCGTTATCTATTTTATTTAAATACCAATCCATATAACGTGTTCTGAGCGCATCAAGAACATCTGTTTTAGCAGAAAAATAGTGATAATAGGTCCCTTTTGCTACCCCCGCTTTTTTTACAATATCGCTAACGGTTGTGGCATCAAAACCTTTATCAAGAAATAACGCTTCTGCAGCATTCATTAACTCTTCTAAACGAACCTCTGCGGGTTTTGTTCTCGGCTTATCTGTTGTTTGTTCTTCTAATGACATTGCTTATCTCCCTCAAAGTCGCTTGTAAAGAGTACTCTATATTAAAGAGACTCACAATGATGATAAATGAAACTCATTATCAACAACTATTGACCGACGGTCAGTCGAGTATTATTATGCCATTATTATTCATCATTAAGGCAATAAAGCTTATGACTTATTTAAAACGACTGTCACTTATCTGTGCCATTTGTTTAGGCACTTTTATGGCAACTCTTGATATTAGTATCGTCAATGTGGCTCTACCAACTATTCAAAATGATATTCATGCTGATATGGCAACCTTGCAGTGGATTGTTGATGCTTATGCACTTTGTCTATCCGCCTGTATTTTGTCATCTGGCCCTTTAAGTGATCGCTTTGGACGAAAAAAAGTGTGGTTATGGGGCGTGATTATTTTCACGTTAGGTTCAGTAATTTGTGCGATTGCACAGCAACATGAAATACTAATCCTTGGACGTATTATTCAAGGTATTGCCGCTGCTGCACTTATTCCGGGTGCATTGTCTTTAATTACGCATGCTTTTCCTATTGATATTGAACGCGTTCGTATCATTGGAATTTGGTCTTCCGTTAGTGCGTTATCACTTATCATTGGCCCTATTTTAGGTGGGGTTTTAGTTCATACTAGTGGTTGGGCAAGTATATTTCTTATTAATATTCCTATTGGTATTATTACCGTTTTATTAGGTTGGTATGGATTAAGTGAAAGTGCTGATCCTGAAAATGTTGCTTTAGATCCTTTTGGCCAATTAACCAGTATGTTGGGATTAGGATTGCTGACTTATGGTTTAATTGAAGCTGGCTCTGTAGGTTGGTCACATTATAGAACGTTCTCTACATTGATTGCGGGTATTATATTTCTTACCCTTTTCTTAATGATAGAAAAACGTGTTGAACGCCCTTTATTACCACTGACTTTATTTAAAGATCGCACATTTTTTCAATATAACCTTTCTTCTTTTACCTTGGGGTTTGCCACATACAGTAATGTATTCTTTATCGCTTTCTTTTTACAAAAAGCACAAGGCTGGAGCGCATTAGAAACAGGTTGGAGAATGGCACCTGAATTTATTGCAATGGCGCTATTCTCTATGTCTTTTGGACGACTATCTTCTTATTTTTCAGTCAGAAAACTCATGATCTGCGGTTTCTTATTTATCGCCATTTCTTCTTGTCTATTAGCGACATTAGCAACAAATAGCCACTATGGAATAACAGGAAGCTACCTCTTTGTATTAGGTGCTGGAATGGGGTTAGCAACACCAGCCATAGGTGCTTTAGTGATGAAAAGCGTGCCACCGTCACGTTCTGGTATGGCGTCAGCAACCATGAATGCATTAAGACAAACCGGTATGACAATGGGAATTGCTTTATTAGGTACCTTGATGGTGCAACAAGCAATCCATTATATGACTATTCAAAGTGAGGCATTGGGAATATCTGTAAGCTATATCGATATTGTCAGTTTAGTAACTGAAAATACGACAAATAATTTAGACAAAGGATTTGTCACTTTGTTACCAGAGGCATTTAATTCGGGGTTTGCTTATGCGATTGCAACCGCAGGGATCTCATGTTTTGTGACATTATTTATTGTGCTCTTTCCTGTTAAAGCAAAACATAATGCACTTACTCAACAGATCACAGATTAATATTTATAAACGCTGAGCTAGAAACTCAAGAAAAAACTCAATATTACGTGAAAGAGAGCTACGAGTTGCATATATTGCCACTAAATTAATTGTTGCGGGTTGTTGAGGAAACTCAATAGCTCGTAATTTCCCCGCTTCAATCATATCAAGACAGCAATGTTCGGCTAAAATAGCAAATCCTAATCCTTTTAATACCGCTGATTTTGCCAATATGGCACTGTTTACTCGGTAATTGCTGTTAATGGTTATTTTGATCGGTTTTTTATCTTCATCCATAAATATCCAAGGTTGCCCTTCTAGTGCGCTTAAACTAGAAATACATGGCATTTTGCTTAATTGCTCAATATGTGTGGGTATACCTGTTTTTTCTAATAATTCATTAGATGCTACAACAATACTGCGCCACGACTTAATTAAGCGAGAGTGATAGCTACTATCTGCTAAATTTCCACGATGGAAAGTTAATAACAAATCAATATCATCATCGATGATATTTCTTGGCATTAATTGAGTATCACATTGAATAAGTAAGTTAGGATGAAGTGCGGCAAAATCAGCCAAAATATCACCAAGTAACTCACTGCCATATTCACTTGGAATAGTTAAACGGAACGTGCCTGTTAATGGCCCATCACTGGTGATATTGCTTACAACATTATCCAACTCGGTTAAGGTTTTCTTTCCTTGCTGATAAAGTGTTTTACCTTGTTCAGTAAGGCGCATCTTTCGAGTGGTTCTATCAATAAGTTTACAATTGAGTTGTTGTTCAAGCTGTTTAATTGCACGACTGATATTTGAGGTAGGCATAGATAATAGCCGAGCAGCGGCTGCAAATTGTCCTTGCTCTGCTACAGCAGAAAAAATACGTAATAAATTAAGATCGATTTGCATAAATAATTCACTGCCTACTGTATTTCTATTACTCAAGATAGGCAGTGTAACATTCATTCTCTTTTCTCTCGTTAATAATTAACAATAACCATGAGACATGAGTTTTTGATAGCGTTTATCTAAAAATTCTTCGGTTGAGTAGCTTTTTAATAATGCTAAATCAGTTAATAATTGTTGCTTAAGAAACTCTGCAGCTTGTTGGTGATCACGATGAGCGCCACCTAATGGTTCAGGAATAATGGCGTCAATAATACCTAATGCTTGTAATTTAGGTGCAGTCATTCCCATCGTTTCTGCTGCAATTGGCGCTTTATCAGAATTTTTCCATAAAATAGAGGCACACCCTTCTGGTGAAATTGCCGCATAAGTGCTGTATTGCAACATATTAACTTTATCACCAACACCAATGGCTAACGCACCGCCAGAGAATCCTTCACCTGTAATAGTACAAATAATCGGTGTTTTTAATCGTGACATTTCAAGAATGTTACGAGCAATAGCTTCTGCTTGTCCTCGCTCTTCAGCGCCAACACCAGGATAAGCACCCGCAGAATCAATAAAAATAATAACGGGTAGATGAAAGCGCTCTGCCATTTTCATTAAACGTAATGCTTTTCTATAACCTTCGGGAGATGGCATTCCAAAATTGCGAAGAATTTTCTCTTTTGTATCACGACCTTTTTGTTGCCCAATCACCATGACTGGCATTTTGTCTAAACGCGCTAAACCCGCAACAATCGCTTTATCATCGGCATAAGCTCTATCACCTGCCAACTCCTGAAAATCAGTAAAAATCGCTTTAAGATAGTCAAGGGTATATGGGCGCATGGGGTGACGCGCGAGCTGTACAATTTCCCAAGCACCGAGATCAGTAAAAATAGATTTTGTCAGTGAAAGACTTTTTTGCCTTAAACGAGCAATCTCTTCATCTAAATTAATACCTGTTGGTTCATCTTGAGATTGCTTAAAGGTGAGCAATGCATCTATTTTTTCGTCTAATTCAACAATAGGTTTTTCAAATTCAAGATGAATAAAAGACATAACGACCTCAGATTTAATGCAGTAAATAAAACAGTAATTGAGCCAGTTTAGAAAAAATAGCAATGTGGTGATAGAGAGAAATTTGATAAATACTATTATCAAAAATGGGATAATTAAGTATTACTAAAGATCAGCAAGAAAAAATACAAGATCAAAAAGAGCTTTTTCTCTCATTTTAATCTATACAGAAATAACTAAGTCATGTATTAATATACAGTGCGAATTTATTCTTTTGCCACTCATAAAAACTCGCACAAGTTATAAAAAACCCCATAAAATACAAATAATTAGAATAAAGATAATATGTTCTCAAAAAAAACACGATCAACAACTGCGCTGCTATTTTCATCACTTCTTCTTACGATAGGAAGAGGTGCAACATTACCGTTTATGGCGATCTATTTATCACGGGAGTATCAATTACCTGTTGATGATATTGGTATTGCCATGTCTATTGCATTAACAACGGGTATTTTTTTTAGTCTTGGCTTTGGAATGCTTGCGGATAAATTTGAGAAAAAACGTTATATGTTGCTATCTATTATAACGTTTATCTTTGGTTTTGCCGCAATACCGATGGTTCATAGCACTGTTTTAGTGGTTATCTTTTTCTCGGTGATTAACTGCTCTTATTTAGTATTTTCAACTGTGTTAAAGGCCTATTTTTCTGAAACTTTATCGGTTTCTGCGAAACCTAAAATATTCTCTCTAAACTATACCTTTATTAATATGGGGTGGACGGTTGGCCCACCTATTGGCACGTTATTATTAATGTATGGAACACAACTACCCTTCTGGCTTGCAGCTATTTCTGCCAGTGTTCCACTTTTTATGATCCAGTTATTTGTCCAGCGTTCTAAAGCAATAAATACGGGTGAAGAAAATAGTGTGAAATGGGACCCGAAAATAATGCTGAAAGACAGAGCATTAAGTTGGTTTGTGCTCTCAACTTTTTTCGGTACATTAACATTTGGTTCTTTTGCATCATGTATTTCGCAATATATCTTAGTGGTTTACGATGCAAAATTAGCAGAGTCTGTTATTGCAGTTGTATTACCAGTAAACGCCGCTATTGTCGTTTCTTTACAATATATTGTCGGTAAACATGTTACAGCCGAAAGACTACGTAAATTAATGACGCTTGGTACGCTATTTTTTATGATGGGTTTATTGGGTTTTATGTTTGCAGGCAACAATTTAATCTTTTGGGCATTAGCTATCGCTGTATTTACCTTGGGTGAATTAATTTATGCACCTGGTGAGTATATGATGATTGATAACATTGCACCGTTAGGAATGAAAGCAAGTTATTTTTCTGCACAATCATTAGGTTGGTTAGGTGCTGCACTTAACCCATTAGCTAGTGGTTTTATTTTGACTTCATTCCCTCCTGTTTCTTTATTTGCGATTTTAATGGTGATTTGCGGTCTTGCTTGGTTTTGTATGATCCAAGGAATGAATGTAAGTCAAAAAAGAACCATAACTTTATAATTTTATTCGTAAATCAGCAGCATAAACAAAAAAGACATCCGTTTGGATGTCTTTTTTATATGGAATTTTTTTGCGAGTAGATCACTACTGCTAATTAATAAGATTATTTTGATATTCTTTTTAGTATGGTTTCAATGCTAATAGGGAAAAAGTCATTCACATCGACACCGACATTAATTGCACTTTTTCCTAAAACATCTAAACGTTTACGTTGAGAGGGATCTTTTTGTGAATTATGAACATGGCCATATAAATGAATAGAATCACGGAAAAAACCTGCCCATTCCAATATAGGGTAATGAAACATAACAATTTTTCTTTTTTTATAATCCAACTCAAAATAATCTTTTACCCATTCAAAAGCAGATGCATCAAATTCCGGATCGTCTAGAAATTTGTCGTGATTTCCACGAATAAGGTACTTTTTACCTTTTAATCGGCGCAAGATTTGATTAGCATCTTTCCCTGTTCCTCGATAAAGAAAATCACCTAAAATGTAGATTTCGTCATTATCAGAGACGTAAGCATTCCAATTATGAATTAGAGTGTCATTCATATGGCTAACACTATTGAATGGACGATCACAAAGATTGAGGATGTTTGAATGGCAAAAATGTGTATCAGAAGTAAAATAAATCATAGTAATTTCTTAATAAGTAATAGAATTCTCAACCTTAAGAAAATATTTTCCCTCGGTCTGTATAGTGATATTTTTTCAAAATAATTTCCTCCTTTAGTTAAAGTTTAAACAGTAAGTACAATATCATCTGTCTTATTGTCGTTGATGCTGTTTACGGTAACCAGATAAAGAATTACCTGTTTCTCTTTTAAAGTATCGGCATAAATAAGAGGGATCATCAAAATGAAGTTTCATTGATAACTCATTTACCGAAAGCGAAGTGTGCATTAATAATGCTTTTATTTCAAGAGTAACTTGACGATTAATCAAGGTCTTAGGGGCATCATTAAAGAATTGCTTTGTTATTTGTGATAAATAAAACGGTGTAATACTAAGCTTGTTTGCATAAAAAGCCACCTCTCTATGCTCTAAACAATATTTTCCAATCAATTCCCAAAACTGCCAACAAAGCTTTTCTTTACGACTAAATTCTTTTTTAGCGATAGAAAAATGAGCGGGTATTGATTCAGTAATAGCAAAAAAGAGATTTTGTAAGTGATTTTTTAACATCAATTTTCTGTGTTCAGAATAACGGTTATCTATATATTTTAGTTGTTGAGTCCATCTGTTTAAGGCTTCATATTGCTCTTTTTGTGGGCGGCAAACAGGATTCTCATGGAGAAAAGCAAATAAAGTATTAGAAAGAGAATAAGCAATTTCTGAGGCAAAAGATTTATCAAGAAAACAATAAAATAAGCGAAAGTTTGCTGATTTTTGACTCAAAACTGCCATCATATCATCGCCTAAGATAAGAATATCATTCGCTTTGATTGCCTGTTTTTGAAAACCAATATTGATTATAGCCCTCCCTTCTAAGCAAATCATAACCACAATATAAGATAGTGGTAGAGGGTAACCGGTTTCATTTGTCATATCACTTTCACCTATTATGGCATGTTGTAATGACGCATTAAGTTGTGACAACACTTGACTTAACATAATCAAATAACCTCACTTAATTCTTATCTAGTACTTTTTCTGTTTTTATATTTGACGATCTTGAGCTTAATAACAAGCATATCCTTTTATTTAGTTGTCAAAAGTACCGATTTTACCTCTTTTATGACATTCGGTTCTTTATCTCTTTTCTTTAAAATACACACATCTTAAAGACGTAAGATAAATTGCAGAATATTTGAAAAATTAAGAGAAGTTATTGAAATGAAAACATTAAAAACAAAAAGGCTTGTATTGCGCCCTTGGAAACTTTCTGATGCGTCAAGTTTGTATCAATATGCAAAAGATGAACGCGTTGGTCCAATTGCAGGTTGGCCTGTACATAAAAATGTTGAAGAAAGTGCTGAAATTATTCGCACTATATTTATGCGCGACGAAGTTTACGCCGTTACGTTAATTAATGATGACCAAGCTATTGGTTTAGTTGGATTATCTTTCGCAAATGAGAGTAATTTCCCAATTGGAGATAATGATGCTGAAGTCTCTTATTGGATTGGTGTTCCATTTTGGGGTAAGGGTTTAATACCTGAAGCAGTAGAAGAAATTAGTCGGCATAGCTTTGAAACACTGGAGTTAGATAATTTATGGTGTGGTTATTTCGCTGATAATGAGAAGTCGCAAAAAGCACAAGAAAAATGCGGATTTAAATTTCATCACATTATTGAAGAACAATACGCAGAATTTTTAGATGAAGTGAAAGTTGAAAATATTTGTCGCTTAACTAAAGATGAATGGGTTGAGATCCAAAAACAGACCGATTAAAACAAAAACACCAGACTGTGAAATTCACATTAGCTGGTGTTTTTTAGTATTAACACGACTATTTAATTAAGCACTTGCTAATGCTTGAGATAAATCAGCAATTAAATCTTGTGGATTTTCTATACCAATTGATAAACGAATTGTCGTGTCTTGAATGCCAATGCTATGTCGTAATGTCATTGGCACACCTGAATGCGTTGTTGAACCCGGATGACAAGCTAGAGATTCTGTTCCCCCCAGACTTACTGCAAGTTTAAAAATTTTCATTGCATTAAGAAAACGGAAAGCTTCACTTTCTCCGCCCTCAATATCAAAAGAGAACGTTGATCCTGCTCCTGTGCATTGTTTGGCAAAAACTTTAGCTTCTACAGAATTCTTATCCGCAAAAGGTAAATAATGAATTGCTTTTACTTTTTCATGGTCACGCAGAAATTCTGCAACTAATAACGCATTCTGATTGGCTTTTTCCATTCTAATTTGTAACGTTTCTAAAGAACGGCCTAGCATCCAGCAAGAATGTGGATCAAGTTGTGTTCCTATTGCGCCTCTTAGTAATCTGATTTGATTAATCAGTTCACGAGAGCCCATAGCGGCACCGGCAACTAAATCTGAATGCCCACCTACATATTTAGTTAAAGAGTAAACTGAAATATCGGCACCTTGTTCTATTGGATGTTGATATACAGGGCCTAGTAATGTGTTATCACAAACAATAATAGGACGATAGCCTTGCGTTTTTTCTAATTGATCAGCAACGTTTTTTAATGCTTCGATATCTACTAAGGAATTAGTTGGGTTTGCAGGAGTTTCTGCAAAAATAACGGAGACTCGCCCTTTTTGGCTGGCTATATTGGCTTGTTCTTGAATAAGTGAAAGATTTAGCCCATCTGTAAATGGTGTAGCTTGTATACCAAATTTAGCCAATGTTTTGGCAATTAATGTCTCAGTTCCGCCATAAAGTGGCTGTGAGTGTAAAATAACATCACCAGGTTGTGTTAATGCCATTAATGTTGTGGTAATTGCGGACATTCCTGATGAAAATAATACACAAGATTGCGTATTTTCATAAACAGCCAGTCGGTCTTCAACAATCTCACTATTAGGTTGATTAAAGCGAGAATAAACCAAACCTGCTTTTTCACCTTCAGGTAAAGGTTTTCTACCACTTACGGTATCAAAAAAAGCTTTGCCCTCTTCAGCACTTTTAAAAATAAAGGTGGATGTTAAAAATACAGGTGGTTTAACTGAACCTTCAGAGAGTAATGGATCATAGCCATAACTCATCATTAGTGTTTCTGGGGATAATTTATGTTCGCCGATATATTGTTTTTTCAGTTGAGAGTCAGTCATTTTTTTATTTCTTATGTTTAATGAAGGATCTTTATCATACTGAAAAAAATTCATGTTGTTAGAATGTTTTATATAGAATAAAAACCAGTAGTTATATAAAAATAACGAGCTCTAACATAACGATAACTTTAAATAAAAGGTTCTATCCATTTAGTGGTGTTTAATCAAGGTGATTTAACTAAACATAAGCTGATTATTCTAGTTAAAAAAGAAGGGAAAAGTAGGACAAACTTAAAGATAAAAAGAATGAACACCTCTTTTTACCTTTAAGTTAAAGGATGTTACCAAGCTCTTACAGCATCACCTTTATACATTTCTTTGAATTTTAACTCGATTTGTCTTGAATGCAGAACTGAAATCAGTTTTTTTATATTTTCATCATTTCTGTTATCTTCACGCGTAACAATAACATTAGCATAAGGTGAATTTTTATTTTCTAAGATCAATCCATCACGAGTCGCTATTAGCCCAACTTGGGATGAAAAATTATTGTTGATTATAGCCATTGTGACACTTGGATCATTTAATGCTTCGGTAAGCTTAGGTGTGTCGACTTCGACAAAAGTAATTTCTTTTGGGTTATGGATAATATCGTCTACTGTTGGTGTAAAACCAACATTATCGCTAAGAGTAATGAGATGATTTTCTGCTAGTAATAAAAGCGCACGTCCTTTCATGCTAACTTCATTTGAAATTGCAACGACATCACCAGACTTTAATTCATTTATATCGCTAATTTTTTTAGAGTATGCGGCTAAAGGAAAGATATATGTTTTACTGGCAATATGAAATTGGTAGCCATGCTCTTTCATTTGAGCTTGAAGATAAGGAATGGATTGAAATGCATTTGCATCAACTTCTTTATTGTTCAATGCCTTATTAGGCTGAACATAATCATTGAAAGCAACAATCTCAACATCTAACCCTTCAGTTAATTTCGCTAAACGAATAACTTCATCCCAAATCACTTGATCAGGCCCTGTATTAATTGCCACTTTTACTCTATGCGTATCTTCTTGTGAACAAGATACAGTAAATAGTGATATTGAGGCTAGAAGTAAACCTGTAATAATTTCCTTCATATCTCCCTCTTAAACAGATCTTGATAAAACAGCGCCATAAAAATCATTTTGATTAAGAAATATCCTAACAATAGATTAATAACAAGGAACGAGAAATGATACAAGTACCCAATGCATATAAAGAAATGAATATTGTTTATATTTTTATAATGCATTGTTTTATAAATCAAAAAAGAAACACATCATAATTTGATGTGTTTCTTTTTTAATTGTAGATTTATTCATTAATAATTTTGTTTATGCAATTATCAGAATACGCATCTTCTACGCTAAGATAGGATGATTCAGTGACACAATAGTTATTAAATTGCCATTTAAACTGAATTTCATCACCTTTCTTATTTTCTAAAATAGAATAGCTAGAGAAACGAATTGGAGTGGTTTTTTGTAAGTTGTTTCCTACTTTTTCCGCACTTAACAAAACAACGTGGTCTTTTTTCTCAATAAATTTGAAATCAGAGATAGTGATATCGGTACCTTTAATCTTATTGTTATAAAGACTCAAAGCGTTAGCATATATAGATGGAACAATATAAACCTTTTGATCACTTCCTTTGATATAAACAGTTGCCATATCGACAGATGTTGAATCATTTAATGACCGTCTAGACTTAACAACGACATCAGGAACACCATCACCATTAAAATCGATAAGATTTACTCCATATTCGAGTTTAATATCTGCTGATGTTGAAGCAAATGGTAGCGATAAAAAAAGTAATCCTAGCCCAAATTTTAATATCTTATTCATTGTATTCATTTCTTTTTTTGCTTATTACTTGTGCATCAGACTACTTTGTAGCAGTGATTAGTCAAGGCATTTTATGTTTCAAAATAATACAAAATTTACAATTACATCATTAATAAATTATTTTCATACTAAGCACTATACTTATTTGACTATTATAAAAAGAATATGTCTTTCATATTTATATTTTTTAGATTTAAAGTTTCTCTTTAATATAGAGCAATATAATTTTTAAGATCGCTAATTCTTTCTTTTGTTTTATCTTTTAAACAACTGCTATATACCATTGGGGCTAAACTACCACCTTGATAATAGTCAGCTTCATATTGGCAAGAAAGGTCTCTAAAATTAACCCAAACCAACTGTGCTTGCTTAAGTTGATCTTTGCGACCACCTTCTAATTTAGCGTAATATTGTTGATAAATACGGTTAAGCTCTTCATCTTTTTGCTGAAAATCTTGATATACACATTGATTAATCTCAGTTTGAGTCGCTGCATTTCGACAATCAAAATTATCTGCTTGTAAATGTATAGACCAAAATAGTATACCGCCAGATATTGCACCGAATAGGATAAGTTTTTTCATCACACCGTCCATTTTTTGATTGAAAATATCGCTAAAGATATTTACTTCATTTTTTACTACTTAATTTAAAAGATAAAAAAAAAGTAAGTTCTTTATCAGTTTAGCAATATTTCTTATATGACAATTACGTGAAGACAACGTAAAAGTGCTCTATTTTAGATAGTCCAGTTTAGATAACAATATTTAACCTTGAGTAATTATACTGATATTTAGTTTAGAGAAAATATTTATTTAATACAAATTTAAAAAAATGATAACTCAATATCTTTTTTCTTTAACAATAAATGTCTTTTACAAAAAAATAAGTAAAATAGTGGTTATATTCTATTGTTTGTTTTTTCGCGCTGAAAGATTTTTATTAAAAATATCTAATAAGTTTTACTTTAATAAGTAACTCATCTTACCAGTTTCTATTTAAGGAGATTTTAATAAAATCACCCCAATAAATTAGACTAATCAGTCTAATTAGTACATATTATATAAATGTGGTCATAAATGATTTATTTATAATACTTACGGGTATATACCCATCGTGGATTTTTCAAGTTATGAAAAAATATTTCAAATCAATTTGGTTTTATTTTGGGCTTATCACTCTTATTTTTGTGATTATCATTAGTGGTGGTCAGTATTCTGATTTCGAATTGGATGATCATGCATCAGTGATAACACCGATTAATTTTGTTTCTAAAACAGATACTTTGTCTGGAACATTAATTTTACCGGATCAGAACAACATAAAAGCTATCGCAATTTTTGTTCATGGCGATGGCGCTCAAGATCGCTTTTCTAATAGTGGATATTTACCATTAATTAATAGCTTGCTGGATGCTGGTATTGGTGTGTATACATGGGATAAAGCTGGTGTGGGCGAAAGCCAAGGAAATTGGTTACTTCAATCTATGCAAGATAGAGCAGATGAAGCACAAATAGCCTTCCAGCTTATTCAAAAGAAATTTTTCTATACTGATATTAAAGTTGGTTATTTGGGATTTTCACAGGCTGGATGGGTTATTCCTATTGCAGCTACACAATCTAAACCTGATTTTTCCGTTATTATTGGTGGGGCTGTAAACTGGCGAGCTCAAGGTGCTTATTATCACCGAGTGCGTTTAAAAGCAGACAATGTTAATGATAAGGAAATTACCCGAAGAGTCTCAGAGCAGCTGCAACAAAATGATCGTATATTTGGTGTTAATGGCAGTCATGATATTTCAGCGCAGGGAGATATGTCTGATGATCGCTTCTATTTTGTTATCCAAAACTATTTAAGTGATTCATCTAAAGATTTACCTTATATGAATGGACGAGTACTGGCTATGTTTGGTGAGTTAGACCTTAATGTAGATGCATCAAAAAATGCATGTTTATATAAAAATCTATTAGAAAATCAGATAAATAAAACAGTTGCCCTATTTCCTAATGCCTCTCATGGCTTATTAAAAGCACCAGTTTTTAATTATCAATTAGAAAATCAATGGCCTTGGTGGAAACAGATGCTTTTTATTTATCAGGGACGAGATAGCTATTCCTCTGATACTTTAAATTACTTAACATCGTGGATCACTGAAGATGCAATAATACCTTCTGATTATGTTGATTTTAAATGTGAGAGTGGCAATATAAGTTTAAGATAAAATGTAGATAATGCCTAAATGAAAGTCGCTCTTTAGGCGTTAAAGTGTGAAAAGCTTCATCATTTCATTATAAATCAACTTGATACTCAATAATCTCTCTAATTTTTCTTAATGCATCACGCAATAAATTAATATCAATTGAAGCTAATGCAATACGGATTGCATGAGGAATGTTGGTTGTTGTGGCATAAGGCTCAGCAGTGGCAACAGATATTTGTAATTGATGTAATGAAGCAACAATTTTATCGGCTCTAACTTCTTCAGGTAAAGGGATCCATAAAAAATAGGAGGTTGGATGATGAATATAAGTAAGTCCTTCAAATATTTCACTCACTATTTTTTGTCGCTGCTGTGCATCTTTACGTAATAAACGTTCTAGTTTATCAACTATTCCCTCTTTCACCCATTGGCAGACAATGGAAGTCATTAATGCGGGTGTATTCCATGTTGTTACTCTCATTGATCGCTCTAACGATGAAATAGTATTTGTAGGAGCAACAATAAAACCAACTCTTAATCCAGAAGCTATATTCTTAGAAAATCCTGAAATATAAAATGTAATATCTGGCGCCAAGGTAACAATTGCTGGCGGTGCTTTTTTAACTAAAAATGCATAAGTCGCATCTTCAATTATCATGAAATGGTATTTCCTTGCCAAAGTAATTAATTGTTGTCGCTGTTTTAATGTTAATACCCATCCCATTGGGTTATGTAGTGTAGGAATACAATAAAGTGCACGTATTGCCCTTTTTTTACATAGCTCTTCCAGTTTATCTAAATCTGTACCTGATGATGTAATGGGAATGGGTAATATTTCCAAATGATGAGCGAGTGCTGCTAATTTAAATCCGGGATAACTTAATGCATCTACCGCGACAACATCTCCTGGTTTTAAAGCACTTAATAATGTAATCGCAATACCTTGTTGTGCACCGTTAGTAATAATAATATTTTCAGGTTCAACCGTGATTTCTTTATTTTTAAGATATTGAGAAATCACTATTTTATCGTGTAATTTCCCACTATGTGGCTGATAGCGAAGTAATGATTCAATTTCGCCTGATGTCGCTAATCTTTTTAGCTCGGTACGTAATAGTTCAGCTTGAATAGGCAATGAGGGATAATTGAAATTAAGATCCAGCATATCTGCTGCTGTAGGATTTTCTATTCCATGATTTATCGGAAGCGATAATTCTCGTACAAAAGTTCCTCTTCCTATTTCACCAATGATCAAGCCCATACTTTCTAACTCAGCGTATACACGACTTGCCGTTGCAAGAGACATTTTATGCTCTGCGGCTAAATGCCGATGTGTTGGCAAACGTGTACCTGGTAGTAATTTTCCTATACGGATCTCATTCGCCAATTTATCAACTAAAGATTTATAACGGGGCTGAACCATAGAAATTGTATCCATGACAATTATTTGATTGTCATAATTGTGTTCCATAAGATGGGATTCAGCAAGTTACATCGTAGATACAAGCTTTATATAAATAGACTTTTATATATCTGCTGCTATTACGAAAACTGTAATAAATTGTTTTTTATTAAAATTTATCATAATAAAAATGGAAAATAGTATGCAGCAAATTAATCAAAAAGAGCGGACAAATGGCTGGGTAAATGGGTTTATAGGTATGGTGATTTTTAGTGGATCTTTACCTGCAACAAAAGCGGCTGTATTAGGTTTCGAACCTTTATTTTTAACCGCAGCGAGAGCAACGATTGCAGGATTATTATCTTTAGCAATGTTACTGTTATATAAAGAAAAATTACCTACGTTTAAACAGTGGATTTCATTAACTGTTGTCTCATTAGGTGTTGTTGTTGGTTTTCCATTATTAACGGCTATTGCACTACAAGAAATAACTTCAGCACACTCCCTTGTTTTTTTAGCTTTATTACCGTTATCTACGGCAATTTTTGCAGTAATACGTGGGGGTGAAAAGCCTCGCCCTATTTTCTGGCTTTTTTCTATTATTGGTAGTTTATTAGTGATGGGGTATGCCATTTCTCAAGGTGGATCGTCATCAATCAGTGCTGATTTATTAATGATAGCATCAGTGATTGTTTGTGGTTTAGGTTATGCTGAAGGTGCGACTTTAACGAAAGCATTAGGTGGTTGGCAGGTTATATGTTGGGCATTAATTGTATCCTTACCTCCAATGCTTATTCTTAGCTTTATTCTCATACCTGAAGAGCTTGCAACAATTAGTGTATCAGCATGGGTAGGCTTAGGTTATGTTTCGCTTTTTAGTATGTTGATTGGTTTTATATTTTGGTACAAAG
Source organism: Proteus sp. ZN5 (assembly GCF_011046025.1). GTDB lineage: Bacteria > Pseudomonadota > Gammaproteobacteria > Enterobacterales > Enterobacteriaceae > Proteus. The sequence goes on along the minus strand of NZ_CP047639.1, from coordinate 2,769,824 downwards.
GATTATCACAAGGAGGGATCGCAGCAGTAGGACAACTTCAATTATTACAACCCTTCTTTGGATTAGGTTTAGCGGCTGTATTACTTCATGAATCAGTCAATTTATTGATGTTATTAGTAACTATTGGCGTTATTTTTTGTGTTGCTGGCTCAAGAAAATATGCCTAATTAAAATCAAACAGTTAAAACTAAAAAAACACGCTAATCAACCATGTTTGCGTGTTTTACTCTTCGATTAAATTGGCAACTTCGAGCAAGTTATTATCAGGATCACGTAAATAAACCGACATAATAGCGCCAGTTGCCCCCGTTCTAGGAACAGGCCCTTCTTCTATTTTTTACACCTTGTTGATTTAAATGTTCAATAATCTCTGATAACGGTGTCTGTGTTAGAAAACACAAATCAGCCGAACCTGCGGTTGGTTTTGCCGCTTTGGGAAGAAACTCTTTTCCCACTTGATGAAGATTTATTTTTTGAGAACCAAAAGTGAGAGCTTTGCGCCCTTCTTTAAACGTAACAACGTTAAAGCCTAATACACGGTGATAAAAATCACAGGTTATCTGAATATCAGCAACAGTTAATACCAGATGGTCAAGCTGTGCAATTTTCATCAGGCTCTCACTTTTTATATATTAATTAAAGCTCACACTTTGTTTTTAAAACTGCTGTCTTTCTATGGTGATCGAGTGCCAACTCAATTAATTTAGTAATTAATGATTGATAGCCTAAACCTGCACTTTGCCATAATTTTGGATACATGCTGATATTGGTAAAGCCAGGCAGTGTGTTTATTTCATTAATCACAACACGATTATCTTGTGTTAAGAACACATCAACACGAGCCATACCTAAGCAGTTAAGAACACGGTATGCTTTTAAGGCAACTTGGCGAATATGCAAACTCGTATTTTCATCCATTACTGCTGGAACAACGACTTTAGCACCATCTTCATCAATATATTTTGTGTTATAAGCATAGAAAGCATCGTTTAATACGATTTCACCACAAGGGCTAACTTCTGGAGCTTCATTACCTAAAACAGCGCACTCTATTTCACGGCCCTCAATCGCACTTTCAACAATCACTTTAAGATCGTATTCAAAGGCCATTTCTAATGCCGCGTTAAACTCTTCTTCATTATTAACTTTGCTAATACCTACAGAAGAACCTAGGTTGGCAGGTTTAATAAATAAAGGAAGTCCTAATTGACGAACCATTTCGTTGTAAGGAATGTCGTTAATTTGATGCGCCATAATAGTAATAAATGGAGCAACCGCCAATCCTGCACCATCAAGTAGGCGTTTAGTAATATCTTTGTCCATACACGCTGCTGAACTCATGATATTTGGCCCTACATAAGGCATATCAATCATGTGTAATAAGCCTTGGAGTGTGCCATCTTCACCGTACGCACCATGAACAATTGGGAATACAACATCGATTTGAGGTAATGCTTGACCATCTTCAAGTGAAATAAATTGGCCTTTTACACTACCAGGAATAATAGCAACCGCTCTTAAAGGTTTGCTTAATGAAATGGTTTTAGGATTATCGCTATTTAGTAAATAGTCAGTTTCTGAATATTCATGCCACTGACCTTGTTCATTAATACCGATTAAGCAAAGGTCGAATTTCGTTCGATCTAATTCATTAATAATGTTTTTTGCTGACTGTAATGAAACTTGATGTTCTGTGGATTTACCACCAAAAATAATAGCGACTCTTAATTTACTCATTTTCTAACCTTTTATAGGACAGCTATAGCGAATAGGTAGCAATATATCATGATAAAAACCCCCGATGTAGGTAGATAGTTCTTATCTGCGAAAAATTACGATAAAATGATGAAATTCTATGATTTAGAGTGCTAAAACGTCACTATTTCAAGATATAACGACTCAATAACGACAACAATTCTATTGGCATAAGGTAAACACCATGGCTGATGTAAAACAACCGATTGAAATGGATATTACTGAGGTCGTAAAAGCAACAGGCATCGCCTCTTCTGCAATCCGTTATTATGAGAAAAAAGGACTTATTAATTCGATAGGACGCAAAGGAATTAAGCGTGTATATCATCGTGATGTACTGAGTCGTTTAGCATTAATTTCTTTAGCACAACAAGCCCATTTTTCTTTAGATGAGATAGCCCAACTTAGCGCCAACCAAAGAATACCAACAATCGATAGAAATATTGTTCATCTGAAAATTGAAGAAATTGATAATAAAATCAATGAACTTAAACGTCTTAAAAAGGGGTTAGAACATATTCAAGTATGTCCCGAAGAGAACCACTTTCAGTGCAGTCGCTTTCAAAAGATCTTAGCCTTAAGCCTGAAAAAGAGAACGAATAAAAGATAATCGTCATCTTCTTTCTATCATATTTTATTAAATATTAATCAGTTTCATCATCTTTATTTCTCTATTGACTTGAAGTTAACTTCAAGTTGTAAGATGCGTATCTCTTTCATCTAGTTATCGCATCAATGGAGATCTCTATGCCTAAATCAGTATGGTGGCTGGCATTTTCTTTGGCTCTTTTCACAACAGGAAATGCATTAGTACTTTCTGTTGCTGTTCTTGTCGGTGAACAATTAGCCAAAGATCCTATTTATTCAACGGTTCCCTTATTAAGTCAATATATTGGAATAATTTCAGCAACCATTCCAATGGCTCACTTTATGATGAAATACTCACGTAAAGCTGGTTTTATTATTGGTAATATCGGTGGACTAATTGGAGCATTATTATCTATTGCAGGCATCTATTATCATAATTTAGTGCTGTTTTCTTTCGGTACTTATTTTACGGGAATTGCTATTGGTACAGCACAACAATATCGTTTTGCTGCGCTTGAAGAAACACCCATTAATATGCATGCAAAAGCTATTGGCTTAGTTATGAGTGGCGGTATTGTTGCTGCTATTATCGGACCCTCTTTAGCCGTTGCAACACGACAACTTTTTACCGATTATCCGTTTATTGGGCCATTTACAGCACTGAGTGTCATTTATATTTTAGCGTTTGGATTATTGTTAAAAATCCCACTGAAAAAGAGTGTAAAAACAAAAACTGAAATTGATAAAAAACCAAGAAGTTATTATCAATTATATAGCCAGCCACTATTATTTTTAGTAACTATTGTTAGTGCATTAGGCTATGGAGTTGTTGTGTATATGGTTGGCGCGATCCCTTTATCGATGAAGCAAAATGGTTTTGAATTTGCCACAATTGCTTTTGTATTCCAATGTCATATTTTAGGTATGTTCGCACCCTCTTTTATTACTGGACAACTTATTCATCGATTTGGAATTAAAATCTTCTTTTTCACTGCGATACTATTATTAATCATTGTATTAAGTATCAATTTACAAGGTAACAGCTTTTATCATTATCTTATTAGCTTTGTTTTAATTGGTATTTCATGGAACTTGAACTTAATTAGCTCTACACACTTACTATCTAAAACATACTTATCTCATGAACGAGCAAAAGTACAAGGAACTAATGACTTTTTGATTTTTTTCTTAGGTGCATTAGGAAGTATTACCGGTGGTGTTGTTTTTTATTTAATAGGTTGGCAAAGCACCAATATTGTTGGTATTGCCGTTGCAATAGGTGTGTTATTAACAGCAATTAAACTGCGGAGACATTTACCTGTTACGACACAATAGTGTAACCCCATAAATTTATGACAGGTAAAAATTGTTCTTTATTTGTTCATAATTATCTTAAGTCCGCTTAAATAGCGGACTTTCACACAAAATGATACCTTTTGTTTTTTTACAGGATTGCATATCAGAAACCTATCTTGATAGAATTACATTACCGATTAACTTTTAAACTTAGAGAAGGAGGCTAATTATGCTTTTGTGTGATCTTATTGAATACTCACACTTCTTTGGTAATCGCCACAGCTCAGGCTCTCACAGTATTTTACTGCGTTAACCTGCCTGAGCGACGTTAACTATTACCTCTCCTCAGCTTACAGGGTTATCGCTTGATATTACCCAAGGCGTTGTTACGCCTAAAAATGAGTAAGCTATGAGCACATTATTATCTACACAAAATCTGTCTTTCCATAATAATCACGGTTTATTATTAAACGATATTTCTTTAGCACTGATTAAAGGCGAGAAGATTGGTTTAATTGGTTATAACGGTTGTGGAAAAAGTACTTTATTAAAATTACTTTCACATCAATTATCACCAAGTTCAGGTGCTATTTCCGTCGCTAATCAAACGGTTATGGCATATATAGAACAGCACTTACCCGCTGAATTACAGTCAATGACTTTAATGGATGCTGTACTTCATAAATTATCAGAAGAATACAGATTATCTGAAGGTTGGCGAGCTGAGTTATTGCTGAGTGAAATGGGATTTAAACTTCACGAAAAAGATCTACTCGTTTCGCAATTAAGTGGTGGTCAACATACTCGTTTATTATTAGCGAGAGCGTTAATTATTGAGCCTGATTTATTATTACTTGATGAACCAAGTAACCACCTCGATTTACCCACTATTTTATGGTTGGAAACATTTTTAAAGCAGTGGCGTGGTAGCTTCATTTTGGTTTCACATGATAATACGTTATTAGACAACGTGACGAATTGTACATGGATCATTCGTGATAAATCGCTATCTATCTTTCGATTACCCTGCTCTCAAGCTCGAGTTGCACAAGAAGAGCAAGATATTAGTGCGCAACACCGTCATGATGCGCAACAAAAAGAGATAGATAGAATAGCCCAAAGTGCGAAGCAACTCGCAATATGGGGGCACGTTTATGATAACGAAAATTTATCTCGTAAAGCCAAACAGATGGAAAAACATATTGTTCGTTTAAAAGATGAACAAACTGAAGTAACGGTTGGAAATCAATGGGTACTGCAGTTTTCTGGAACGGCATTACGAGCTGATAGGCTCTGCGAATTAAATCAACTTGCTGTTATTCCTGCCGAAAATGCCCCTATTTTATATACTGTTGAAAATCAGCGTATAAAAAGTGGTGATCGAGTAGCAATAATTGGTGCCAATGGAACAGGCAAATCATCATTATTAAAGATGATTTGGTCATTAAGCTTAGCTGAAATAAGTGAACAAAATGCAATAAAGCTACACCCCCGAGTTGAATTGGGTTATTACGATCAAAAAATTGCGCAATTAATTGACAATGATACCCTTTCTGATGCATTAAAACCTTTTGCACCATTAACGGATGAACAGAGAAAAATGGCACTTATTAGTGCTGGTTTTGTTTATACGCGCCATGGGCAGAAAGTGAGTACTTTGAGCGGTGGTGAACGAGCTCGTTTATTATTTGTTGGTCTGAGTTTAGCGAACTATTCTTTATTAATGTTGGATGAGCCTACAAACCATATTGATATGGAAGGTAAAAAGGCATTAGCTGAGCAAATTAGTCAATTTCCTGGTGGTGTTTTATTAGTTAGCCATGATAGGGAGTTGATTGAAAATAGCTGTAATCGCTTTTGGTATATTCATAACGGTGTTTTAACAGAACATCATGATATTGAAGCCATTTATCAGCTTATTTCAGAAGAAGAAATGCCTGAAACTTTGCTAATGGATAAGCTCAATAACTTGCAGGATATCTCATCATCTTCATTAGTTTCACATCATGATGATGATGCAAAACTTTTTAAGTTAATTGAGCTAGAAGAGAAGTTAGAGGCTGATTTGGCGCGTAAAACTAACCATCAAAAACCTGCTTTGCAGGCGCAATGGAAATTAGAAATTAACCAGCTAAAGAAACTACTTAAGTTAATTTAAGATAGATAAGATTTTGTTTAAGCAAAAGGATCACAATGTGATCCTTTTTTATTTGTTCTTATTTTACCAACTGATACTCAATCAGATATAAAGATTGCGTTGACGGGTAAATATCTTTGATAAGTGCTTTCAGAACTGGAAGTGTCATACCTTCCTGCTGTGCATGATACTCATTGATATCATCATAATGTAAAGGCGACACCGCTATGATTTTCAATTTTCCATAATGAGTACGATGTTCATTAGCAAATAATTCAACAATGCTTCCCGGTTTGTAATCACTTTCACTTTCATCTCGGATAGTAATCACTTTTTTTTCTTCAAGAATGGAAGGAATTAAACGTTCAAAAAAAGTAATTTCTGTTGGTACTACCGACATAATATTGACTCATAAATTTATTAATAACTTGCTGATTATCTTATCATGCAATAACTACTTTTTATTCTTTTTTGTCCGTTGATGAGTTATTTAATGCCTCCGTCTGAAGCAACTTAGCCTTACGCTCAATCCCCCAACGATAGCCAGATAATTCACCATTTTGTCGAATAACACGATGGCATGGAATAGCAACTGCTAGCTTATTAGCTGCACAGGCATTAGCAACTGCTCGATATGCTTTGGGTGATCCAATTTTGTCTGCTATTTCTTGGTAAGTCATTGTGCTACCAAAAGGAATATCTAATAATGCCTGCCAAACTTTTTGTTGAAATACGGTACCTTGGATATCAAGAGGTAAAGATAGAGGTTGTTTAGGTAATTCAATAAAACCGATAACTTGTGCTATGACTTGCTCAAATTCTTCATTGGCACCAATTAATTCAGCTAGAGGAAATTGTTTTTGCAAGTCTTCTAATAACAGCTCGGCATTATCACCTAACATAATGGCACAAATCCCCTTTTCACTTTGCGCCACAAGAATGCTTCCCAAAGAGCACTGAGCGATAGCAAAGAAAATAGCAATATTCTTACCACCTGTACGCCAATTTGTTGGTGTCATTCCTAATATTGCTGTTGCATTTTCATAGAAACGGCTATTGGCATTGAATCCTGATTGATAAATCGCATCTGTAATACTGCCATTTTGAACTAACGCTTTTTTTATTAATTTTTGGCGGTAAGCATTAGCATAATCTTTTGGCGTGATCCCCATTATTGATTTAAATAAGCGATGAAAATGATACGGGCTTGCCATCACATGCTCTGCAATACAGGTAAGCGACACATCACCATTATTTTTTTCAATAAAACGGCAAGCTTGCTCAATAAGTTGATTATATTTATTTTCCATTATGGTAGCCCTTTAAATGCAGAATTATGGCTATTATCGGCAGACATAATTAACAAAGAACTCCGTTTATTGCTTAATTACTCTGTCTCTTTAGATAATGCCCATAGATAAAGCGACGCAGTAGAACCATAGGGTGAATAGCGTTTTCGGTAACGTTCAAAGCGTGCTTTATCTAATGTTTTATGACGATAAAGACGCATGATCCCGCGTTGAATAGCCAAATCCCCCCAACTTAAAATATCTGGTCGATTAAGTGAGGAAATTAATAGCATTTCGGCAGTCCAAACCCCAATACCTTTTAATTGAATTAAAGTATCAATAACCTCTTTATCTGTCATGTTAGGGATTTGATTTAAATATAATTTTTCTGAAATAACGGCGTCAGCAATCCCGATAATATAACCAGCTTTACGCATTGTCATGCCACACTGTTGTATCTCTTGCTCTGATAATTTTGCAATACGTTCTGGTGTATAAATACCTTCACATAATTTGAGCAACCGCTGATTAACAGTTGTGGCAGCAGAAACCGAAATTTGTTGTTCAATAATGTTTTTAACTAATGCTGTAAATAGATCAGGCGTTAATGGACGTTTGATTTCGCCCATTCTTTCGATGAGTTCAGCTAAGCGCTTATCGCGTTTTTTTAATGTGTTTATCTCTGTTTCGCCATACTGAAAGTACATAAGTTAACTTAATTTAAATAGAATATTTATGTCAGTATAACGTGAAAACAAGTGTATCACGCACTCCATTTCTTGCTTTTTCTGAACTTCATACCTTTTATCATGGGTAACAAAGGTCAAAGAACTTAATAAACTTTTTAGAAAAAATTAGTCAATTAAAAATATCATCACATTTAAAAATTATAATTTTAAATTTAATATTAAAAGTTATAAAAATATAAAAACACCAAGTTTAAATTACCACCTATACTTTATTTGATTTTTTGAATTTTTACTTAGGTCAATTCTTAGTTACTCTGTAATTACATGATTTAATATGAAAAATTATACACTCGATTCACAAAACAAAGCTGACGCGCTGGCAGTAATGAAGAAAGCAATGAGCTTTACTATTCCTGCCGCGTTAAGAGTTGCAGTCAAATTAAATATCGCGGATTTATTAAAAAATGGCTCTAAAAGTATTAATGAATTAGCAGAAAAAACAAATTCGTCACCATCTGCATTAAATAGAATATTAAGAATGTTAGCTTCTGAGAAAATATTTTATGAATTAAAAAATCAAAGTTATTCACTTACTCCTATGGGCACTTTTTTATTAAGTGATCATGAATATAGTTTACGTGATGCCATTTTAATGCTGACAAATGAGACGCTGTGGAGGCCTGTCGGTGATATCACTGAATCCGTGCAAGGTAATCCAGCCTTTGAAAATCTTTATGGCATAAGCTTTTATCAATACTGGCAAGATAATGTAAGAAAAGATCATGATTTTCAATCTGGTATGAGCTCTCTTTCAAAGATAGAAAATTATTTTATTATCAAACATTATGAATTTCCTGAAAATGTAACAATCACAGATATTGCTGGTGGATTAGGCGGATTGTTATTAAATGTATTAAAAGAAAATCCGACTTTAAAGGGACAATTATTTGATAGACCTCATGTGTTGGAAAGAACGTTGTTGACTGAATTAAATGATGACAGCCGCTGGAGTTTAATATCAGGAGATTTATTTGGAGAGTATCCCGAATCTGATATTTATTTAATAAAGTATATTATTCATGATTGGGATGATGAAAGTGTTATTAAAATTTTTAAAAATTTCCGCAACGCAATGAAACCTAATTCAAAAATACTTATTATTGAACCGGTTATTTTTAAAAAGAATGTACCTGATATGGCTAAATATATGGATCTTCTCTGTATGTGTGCTTTTCCTGAATCAGGTGAGCGTACAGAGGCAGAGTTTATTACGTTACTCGAACAAGCGGATTTAAAAATTAATAAAGTGATTAAAACAGAAACTTATAACTCAATATTAGAAATTGTTATTAAATAATCTATTGGGATAGAGATTGTCATTTATTTGTCGCAAAAAAAGCCACTTTCAAAAGTGGCTTTTTAATTTAGATAAAGATTATGCAGTTAATGCCAGTTTGGCGCCAAAAAGTAAGAACACTGCACCAATACAACTATTTGATAATGAAGCTAATCGTTTGTTATGTTTTACTTTATTAGTAATAGCAACACCGCCAAAAATAAGAACTGATAAATAAAGCATACTGCATATCTCTAAAATCACACCTAATACAAAGAATGGAATGCCTGCATTTTCATATTTAGGATCGATAAACTGAATAAAGAAAGAAACATAAAAAATGATCATTTTTGGGTTAAGCATACTCAAAAATAACGCCTTAACATAAAGACCATCTTTTGCTTTTACTGTTACTTCAGCTACTTGCTCTGGTGTCTCTTTTTTCTTTTGGAACGTTGCATATAACGTTTTCAACCCTAAATAGGTTAAATAAAGAGCACCAGCATATTTAATGACAATAAAGAAGACGGGTGAAGTCTTGACTAATGAAGCAACCCCCAAAAATGCCAAAAAGATTAATAATGCATCACCCGTAAAAACACCAAGAGCGGCTTTATACCCCCCTTTTACGCCATGCTTCGCACTGGAAGTAAGGACGAAAATCGAGTTTGGACCTGGTATTAAAGTAATAAAAATAACGCCTAAAAGGTATGTCCAAATATTTGAAATACCGATACTTTCTAACATACGACGCCTTTTTTTTAAAAAATAACATGCTGAATATATGAGCTATCATATCCATAATAAATTCTTTGTAAAACAATAATCTTTATATAAGCATAAGATAAGTTAATTACTCTGCTTTTATATGCAAAAGGCAGCTTGTAAGTCTTTTTTTGTGTTCGATTTTAGATTAAAAAACCAGTTTGAATGTGCGTTATAGTATGATGCTGAAATTAAATTTTCTACGGATTTAACGTCTGATAAAAATCGTGGTCGATAGAATTATAAACTGCATTGTCGCTTAAATTTGGACGTAATATCCTATTGTTTATTTTGTGTTATGGTTCATTATTCTTTTTGTGATCTTGAACGATATGTCACTTTTAAAATTAAAACAGTCTCATTCATTAATTTTATGAAAAATAAGTATTTTTATTAGTATTTAATGAATTAATTAGCACGAAAAGTGAGAGGATAAAGAAGATTATATTTACTAAAACCATTATTCTATCTTGTTTTTTATTTTTAGCATAAGAAACACCCTACTCCTGATTACAGTTTAAGAGAATAAAATGGGCTTAAATACCTCATCGTTACCTCAAGAATCTCAACAGAAAATTATTATTGTTGGTGCTGGTATTGTTGGTGTCATGCAAGCTTGGTATCTTGCAAAAATGAGTAACATGCAGATTATCTTATTAGATAAAGCAAATGCTGGGCTCGGAGCAACAAGTGCCTCATTTGCTTGGTTAAATGTCTCTTACGGGCGTCCCGATGCTTATCAACAATTACGAGCAAAGGCTATTCATTGCTGGCGAGAGCTGGATAAAAAGACACTAGGAAAACTAAATATTGATTGGTCTGGCGCTATAAGCTGGATGTCATCTGATAAAGAAACTGCTCAATTTATTCAATCACATAATCAAGCGGGTTTTAATGTTCAAGCATTGAATAAAGAACAATTACTTCATAAAGTACCTCAATTATCTCAACCGCCTGAATTAGCTGCATTCGCGAGTGATGAAGGTGCTGTAGATCCACTTCACGTCATTAAAGTGTTATTACAACAAGCTCAAGCAATGGGTGTGAAATACTACGCGAACACGGAAGTTACTCACTTATTAGAAGATGGGGATCGCATTATCGGCGTAGAAACAATGCAAGCTAAAATGCATGCTGACCATGTTATTTTAACTGCGGGTGTTGGCACTTTAGCGTTGTTATCAGAAAAAGGTATTGATTTACCTTTATATTCATCGCCAAGTATTTTACTCAAATTAATGACGGATGCAGAACGCCCTTTTTTACCTTGCATCATCTCCACACCAGAGATGGAGTTACGTCACTTTGCTCAAAATGAGATTATTGCAGCTGAAGATTACATTGATAATAGTGATGAACATCACCCTGAGCGTATTGCATGTCATGCACAAGCGACTTTTTATGATAATTTTACACAAACAGGTAAACTAACAATAAAACAGGTCGCTGTTGGTGAAAGACCTATGCCTAAAGATGAAATGCCAATTATTGGAGAAATATCTCCTTATCAGGGATTATATCTTGTTACTATGCACGCTGCCGTGACATTGTCACCTTTGTTATGTGAATTAGTTGCACAAGAACTTATTTACGAAAAAGCGGAACCTCTATTAACGCCTTATCGCGTATCACGATTCAGCTAGAGAACCATTATGGATGCACAACTGTATAAAGAATTTAAAATAGTAGAAAAAGCCTTTTGGTCAGAAATTTGTGAAAATAATATTCGTATTGGTGATCATACTCACTGCTTTATGACTCCAATGGATGCGGCCATTTTTAACTTTATTTATTTACGCCAAGGCGCAACAGAAAACTCATTCCAGCAAGCCAGTACCCTTTTTACTTCGCAGAAAAAAGATCATATTTTGGTATTACCAGAATCATTATTACCTGAATTTGAAGGGATAATAAAAAATGAAGGTTATACTGGTGATGGTATGACAACCGCAATGTATTTAACATTATCAGAAGCAGTATTCCCTTCTTATAAAAATAATCCTTGCGATATTATTTTAACCAATCACAACCTTGAACAGTGGGCTCATCCATTAAAAACGGCATTCCCAGTGGGAGATGATAGTGATGATACGATTGTTAATGAGTATATTCGTTATCACCAGAAAGCGTTAGATAATGGCGCTGCTATCTTCCATTACGCGTTATTAGTTGATGGTCAGCCAGTTTCTTCATTAACGTTAACAATTCATGATAAATTAGCGCGTTTTGATGATATTGGGACAGATATTGCCTATCAAGGCAATGGTTATGCAACACATTTAATTAAACATGTTTTAGAGTTTTGCCGCGAACAAGGCGTTGAACGTTGCTTCTTAGATGCATCAGCCGATGGTTTAGCGCTATACCGTAAATTTGGTTTTAAATCGCTCTTTAACTACCTCAGCTTTATTAAAGAATAAAAGCAGCTATATGAATAGGCTCAATCATGTTTGTTGAGCCTATTTTTTATATTAATAAAGGCTAAGCCTTTTCTCAGCATCTTGTTTATCTTTATCGCTAATTTGTCTTAACACACGACAAGGATTGCCAACAGCAACACAATTAGCGGGAATAGATTTTGTTACTACACTGCCCGCACCAATAACGCAGTTATCACCAATAATTACACCAGGTAAAATAATACATCCTGCGCCTAGCCATACCGAATTACCGATAGTAATAGGTAATGCATATTCAAGTTCACTACTGCGTATTTCAGGATCAATCGGATGAGTTGCAGTTAAAATGCTAACATTAGGCGCACACATCACATTGTGTCCAATTTTTACAGATGCACAATCTAATATCGTTAAATTAAAATTAGCGTAAAACGCTTCGCCAATTTCAATTAACTGGCCATAGTCACAATGAAATGGTGGCTCAATAGTGAAATTATTGCCCGTTTTTCCTAAAAGCTGTTTTAAATATGCCTTTCTCTTTTCAACGTCAGAAGGACGCGTCATATTAAAATCATAAATAATTTCACGCGCTTTTACTCTAAGTGGCTCTAAACTTTTATCTTTACTGGCATGATAAAGATTGCCTGATACCATTTTTTCGTATTCTGTCATTGTAATACTCCGAAATTGCAATAAAACAGTCTAGGTAAACATCAATATCTATTTCCTTATTCTAGCGTTTATTAACTTAAATTAACGGTGCTTTTTAAGTCCATTAAGTGCTGCTTGATGAAATTGAGCATTTAAATTAGCGGTTAAGCTTTGTGAAATAGCGGTCATTTCAGGTCCTGCTAAAGTAGGTGAACCTGTGCCAAAAGGAGGACGGGGATCATATTCAATTGCTAATTCAACTAATTGAGCAAAAGGTGTGCCTAACAGTTGTTCTAATACTAATAATGAAGCGTCGAATGAACCGGTTGCTGGCCCTGAGGTATAAATATTGCCATCAATAACAACCTCACTTCCCTCTACTGCTATCGCTCCCATATCAGGTAACATCGGAACAACATTAGAATTACTGGTCGCTTTCTTACCTTTTAATAATCCAGCAGCCCCCAAAACTAAAGAGCCATAACATGTACCAATGACATAACGAGTTTTATTACCCATTTTGGCGAAGAACGCCAATGTCTGTTCATCTTCAACAATCTCTGGTGGCACCATTCCAACCACTAATACATCTAGATCTTCAGGGCATTCTTCAAAAGTCATAGTTGGCATTGTTGGCCAGCCAATATAGCCTTCAACTAATTCTTTATTTTTCCATATAAAATAGATTTCTGCGCTTGCAATAGTAAATACTGATTGAGCACCATTAATATCCATAGGCATAAAGCCAGGGCAAACAAAGATACCGACTTTAAGAGGTTTGGCTTGTTGCTTACGCCCTTCTTCAACAAGCTTAATGATTGAAGGCATATTCTTTCCATATAGCATTTCATTATGACTCATTTTATTTTCCTATTTTGTACTGGTTAGTAAAATAATGACATTTGTTTTATACTGAGTAAATACATTTCTTACTAAATGGTACAAAATGAAAAAGAAAGGTCGCCCTCGCCGTTATGATAGTGATGCTGCACTCGAAAAAATAATGGCGTTATTTTGGCGTAAAGGATTTACAGCAACATCAATGGATGACTTAGTCATTGAAACGCAAATGAATAAGCCTAGCCTTTATGCTGCATTTGGCAATAAAGCGGCATTGTATGAAAAAGCGATTGAGCGATTTAATCATATTGCTTCCTCGCGTTATCGCCATGAACTTGAGAAACAATCAGCTCAAGATAAAATGACAGAAAGAGTAAAGCGCTATTTAATTTCGGCTATCCACTTTTATACTGATAGTGAAGGATTAACAGGTTGCATGGTGCTTTCAACAGCGGTGACTGAAGTTGAAGATCCGACAATAAGAATGATGTTAAATCAAGTCATTAACGCGCAAACTCAGCAAGTTGAAGATGCCTTACAAGAAGCGTTAGAGGCAGGTGAATTAAAAGAAGGAACGGATGTTCACGCCATTGCATTGGGTGTAGTTGCCCTTTTACATTCAATTTCTTTGAGAGCAAGAGCAGGAGCCTCTGTTAATGAGTTACTGCCATTTACTGATATTTCACAAACTTTATTAATACCTTATTTATCAGATAATAATTAAAGTAAAGGCTGTTAATACAGCCATTTTTATTAAGAATAAATGCCATTAAAAAGCAGTGAGCCACCAGCAAAAATCAACATAGCATCTAACAGCCATTGAAAAATTTTTGGTGTCAGTTTTAAGACCAGTTTTTTACCAAGATAATTTCCTACAGTTAAACCACAGCCCACTAATGCACCGCTAATTAAGATAAAGCTATTAACCGCACCTAGTTGGCTAAAAGTTAAGGCTTTAGTGAGATAAATAACAAATGACGCGGCAGCCTCTGTCGCAAGTAATGGTCCTAATGTTAGACCATATGCAGAAAATATAGGAATAGTTAATGGTCCTGTGGAAAATACAACGCCTGTTAAATAGCCGATAACTGCGCCAGCAATAATAACTTGGTAAGTTTTCATTTTGATTTGATGTTTGCGTAATAAGTGGATCACGGGGATCATCAATATAAAAAACATTCCCATACCAATATTTAGCCATTTCTCTGGCATTACCCATAATGTATTAGCGCCAAGAACGACGGCAGGAATACCCGGTAATAGGTAATAAAATAGTGGTTTAAAGCGAATGCTGTGACGCCATAAATAAATACGTGATAAATTTCCCATCACTGAAGCTAACGCCATAATAGGTACAGCTTCTTTAGCACCAAAAACATAGGTCAACGCTGGGATTAATAAAATAGAAGAGCCGGTTCCTACAACGCCACTGATCACACCAGAAAATACTGCCAATAAAATAACTGCGATAAAACTCATTATCATCCTTTAAGTTCAATAAGTTAAAGACGTTGTATCATACCTGCCTTCTTTATTTTTACCTGTGATAAAATGTCACGGTATTGTGAGTTTTAATCAGAAAGCCCGTTTTATTTATGATGCGTAAACTATAGTGAGAAAATTATGATGAGAAATCTTCCTCCATTGCCTTCATTACGTGCTTTCTTAGTCGCTTGTCATAGCCAAAGTTATACCGAAGCCGCACAAACATTATGTGTCACTCATGGTGCAATTAGTCGTCATATTCAAGTTATAGAAAAATGGTTTGGCGTCACTTTATTTAACAAACAAGGTTTACGTCGAGTACCCACCCCCTATGCATTGACGTTGGCGCAAGAATTAAGTGAAGTTTTTGATAAATTAAATGATATTGGTTTTCGGTATGGTAATGGCGGAAAAAACGATATTTTAAATATTAGTGTTCCTACAACACTTTGTTTAAAATGGCTTATTCCACGAATGGAGGATTTTTATCTTCAATATCCTAATGCAAATATCCAAATTGCCTCAGCAAATAGCGAGCGGTTTCATTTGATTAGTCATGATGATCTGATTATTCGCCCTCAACCTCAGCAACAAGAGTATTCATCTGTTGCTTTTTTAGAGGATAAACATTGTTTAATTGCTTCTGAAAAATTCTTAAAACGTTACAGTGTCACTAGATTTGAAAGTGTTTTTGATTGCCCAGTTATTGATACACTTACTCGTCCTGGACATTGGCAACAATGGTTAAACGCAACTCATCTCAATACACAGCGATCATTCTCTCGTCACTATCGCTTTGATCACTTTCATATTTCTCTACAAGCTATTATTGAAGGATTAGGCCTTGGTATTGGCCCTGTTTCGATTTTATCGAATGAAATAAATAGCGGTACTTTAAAAGTGTTATTTCCAGATATCCAAATTGCACCGATGAGTTACTACGCTTTAACGCCATTAGGTGTACAAAAAACCAAAACACATCTTGATTTTGAACAATGGCTCACTCAGTATAAAAGTTAATTCTGCTAATGAAATAAGTGATTATTTTTCATAAAAATAGCGATATTAGCCCTCTTAATTACACTTTTTAAAACTAATTGTTAGTCGTTTTATTAAAAATATCTAATGCTAACCTTCTTTTTGTGAATAGGTGAAAACGCTAATCGTGCTGTTTTTATAATTCACGATCTTTCTCTACCTCACTCATTAAATTTATTTAAATTCAATATATTAAAATCAATAAATAAGTATATCAACCTATATAAATTATTTTGATTTTAAATAATCTGTTATAAACACTTATTGTTTAACTTAAATTAACGTTCTATGCTGATATTTATATATAAAATTTATTAATTTATTTGCTGGCAACGAAGGACGATAAGATGTCTGTAGCTGTGACAAAAAAAGCAATAGAAAAACTAATTAATGGGTATGAGTCTGATCCTTTTGCACTTCTTGGTATGCATGAAACATCGGCAGGTTTAGAGGTTCGTGCTTTTTTACCAGATGCAGTTGCAGTCAGTGTCATAGATAGAAAAAACGGTCGAAATGTAGCAACACTAGAGCGTAAGCATCCTAGTGGTTTTTTCTGTGGCGCTATCCCTCGACGTAAACGTCGTTTTAGTTACTGTTTAGATGTGACGTGGGAAAATGCACAAGGTGTCGTTGATGATCCCTATCAATTTGGCATTTTATTGCAAGAAATGGATATTTGGTTTTTAGCACAAGGCCATCACTCCCGCCCTTATCAATGTTTAGGTGCGCACCCTGCAAAATTGGGTGATATTGATGGTATTACTTTTGCTGTATGGGCACCCAACGCAAAAAGCGTAAGTGTTGTAGGCGATTTCTCATTCTGGGATGAAAGACGTTTTCCAATGCGATTACGTCGTGAAAGTGGAATATGGGAGCTTTTCCTTCCACAGGCTCATCTTGGTGATTGCTATAAATATTCTATTCTTGATGCGAATGGTGAACGTCGATTAAAAGCTGACCCTTATGCTTTTGAAACACAAATACGCCCTGAAACTGCATCAATTATCAATACATTACCCCCAATCAAACCGATGCCACTATCGCGTCAGCAAGCGAATCAACGCAATGCACCTATGTCTATTTATGAAGTTCATTTAGGTTCATGGCGTAGACATACTGACGATCAAAGCTGGTTAAGTTACCGCGAATTAGCTGAACAGTTAATTCCATACGTTAAAGAGATGGGTTTTACTCATATTGAGTTGCTCCCTATAAATGAACATCCTTTTGATGGTTCATGGGGATATCAACCACTAGGATTATATTCACCAACTCGTCGCTTTGGCTCTCCTATGGATTTCCGTGACTTTATTGAAGCTGCGCATCAAGCAGAAATTAAAGTCATATTAGATTGGGTTCCCGGTCATTTCCCTGAAGATGATTACGGTTTACGTAATTTTGATGGTACATCACTCTATGAATATGCAGATAGACGTGAAGGCTTTCATCCTGATTGGAATACCTTGATTTATAACTATGGGCGCAATGAAGTGCTGAATTACCTCTCCGGTAATTTATTGTATTGGCATGAGCATTTTGCGCTTGATGGTTTCCGTTTCGATGCTGTTGCCTCAATGCTTTATCGTGATTACAGTCGAAAAGATGGTGAATGGATCCCAAATAAACACGGTGGACGTGAGAATTTAGAAGCCATTGATTTTATTCGTCATACCAACAAATTACTGGGCACAACTTGTCCCGGTACAATCACGATTGCAGAAGAGTCTACCGATTTTCCGGGTGTTACCTTACCGCCTGATGATGGCGGCTTAGGTTTTAATTACAAATGGAATATGGGTTGGATGCATGACACGTTAGCTTATATGCAACGTGATCCTATCTATCGTAAATTTCATCACAATCAAATGACCTTCGGTATGCTTTATGCCTATAACGAAAACTTTGTTCTGCCTCTTTCACACGATGAGTTTGTGCATGGTAAAGGCTCGTTGATTGGCCGCATGGTAGGCGATGATTGGCAAAAATTTGCCAATTTGCGTGCATATCTTGGCTTTATGTGGGCTTATCCCGGCAAAAAACTGCTATTTATGGGATGTGAATTTGCACAATGGCGTGAATGGAACCACGACAGTAGCTTAGATTGGCATCTTCTTGAAGAGCCAAATAGTCCGCACCAAGGTGTTCAACACTTTGTACGAGATTTGAATCTTTCCTATCAAGCTAATGCCCCGCTTTATGAATGTGATTTTGAACGTGAAGGCTTTGAGTGGCTTACCGTTGATGATCACGATAACTCCGTCTTTGCTTTTTGCCGTAAAGATGCACAAGGCAATGAAATTATTGTTATCAGTAATTTCACTCCAGTTGTTCATCACAACTACGTTGTCGGTGTAAATAAAGCCGGTGCTTATCAAGAAATTCTCAACAGTGATTCTGAATTTTATAACGGCAGTAATGTAGGAAATTTAGGTGAAATAGAGACAACTGCAAGTGCATTTAATGGCAAGCCTCACTCTTTGTCATTGTCATTACCCCCACTTGCGACGCTGTATTTAAGATTGAAGGATTAATATGTCTTTAGACTATGGTCGCCCTTTTCCTATGGGCAGTCATTATGATGGTTATGGAGTAAATTTTACACTCTTTAGTGAAAATGCCACTAAAGTCATTCTTTGCCTGTTTGATAAAGCAGGCAAAGAGATCCGCTACCCATTACCGGGTAAAACTGGCTCAATTTGGCATGGGTATTTGCCCGGAGCAGGGCCAGGTTTACATTATGGTTATCGTGTAGAAGGTGAATGGGATCCAGAGCAAGGATTATTCTATCAACCTCAGCAACTATTATTAGATCCTTATGCAAAACAGGTGACGGGTATTGTTGATAATACATTACCTTACACCTCCCCTGTTTTTAATGCATTAGAGCATGATGATAGTGCGATTACACCTAAAGCAGTTATCACAGATGATAGTGGCTGTTTTTGTCATTCTTATAAAGAAAAAGGCACTTATCAGCGTTTAAATACACCGTGGTCAGAAACCATTATTTACGAAGGACATGTAAAAGGACTGACAATACTGCATCCTGAAATACCTGAAAAATTGCGGGGCACTTATGCAGCATTAGGACACCCTGCTTTTATTTCACATCTGAAAAAATTAGGTATTACGGCATTAGAATTATTGCCTGTTCAATATCATTTAACAGAGCCACATCTTCATAAAATCGGTTTAAAAAACTATTGGGGTTATAACGTATTAGCGCCTTTCGCTTTATCGACTCAATATTATTCTAATTCAGGTCGCAATATTATTGATGAATTTCGAGAAGCTGTAAGATGCCTACATAAAGCCAATATTGAAGTGATTTTAGATGTGGTGTTTAACCATACTGCGGAATTAAGTGATCAATTTGAAGGTTATATTGTTTCGCAACGTGGTATTGATAACCAAAGCTATTATTGGCTAAACGATGAAAACAAAGCTCAAAATTGGACGGGGTGTGGTAATACACTCAATTTAAGTCGCCCTGAAACGGTGCAGTGGGTTATGGATTGCTTGCGTTATTGGGTGACTGAATTTCATATTGATGGTTTTCGTTTTGATTTGGCGACAAGCCTTGGTCGAGTTCCCTATTTTGATACTCAATCACCTCTATTGACGGCTATTCGACAAGATCCACTATTGTCACGCATTAAACTTATCGCAGAGCCTTGGGATTTAGGCTCTGATGGTTATCAAGTCGGTAATTTTCCTGTTCCATTTACAGAGTGGAATGATGGCTATCGCGATGTTATTCGTCGTTTTTGGTTATGGCGTGATGTCTCTATTGCGGCATTTGCAGACAATATTACAGGCTCAGCAAAGCTATATCACAAAAATGGCAGACCTCCCTATTCTAGTGTCAATATGATAACTAGCCACGACGGTTTTACACTACGGGATTTAGTGAGTTATCAGAATAAACATAACGAGGAGAATGGAGAATCAAACCTAGATGGACATAACACCAATTACAGTGTGAACTTTGGTGAAGAAGGTTTGATAGTTAACGAAAAAATAAGTCAATACAGATTGCTTGCAACAAGGAACATGCTGGCAACGCTACTGCTTTCTAGAGGAACACCTCATTTACTCGCCGGTGATGAAGTGGGTAATACGCAATATGGTAATAACAACGCTTATTGTCAGGATAATAAAGTCAGTTGGATCAAATGGTTTCAACAGCCTTACAACTTAACTGATTACATTCGCCACCTTATTGAATTACGTCACCAAATTACACCTTTAAGTTCGCTTAAATGGTGGGAAGAAGATAGCCAAAATGTTGTTTGGTTAAATCAGAATGCTCAACCTATGAGTCATGAAGATTGGCAACAACTTCCACCCTCACCATTACAACTTCTTTTAGCGCAACAATGGATCTTAATGTTTAACCCATTAAGAAACAGCGCTGTTTTTTCTTTACCTAAAGGGTCTTGGTCTTGCTTGCTTGATACGGCTAGCTGGCCTGATTGTTACCCAGCACAATCTGAGCATTGTGAAGTACAACCTAACAGTATCACCCTTTGGCGAAATAGCGTTTTTTATACTCAGTCTTCTACTGAAAAATTACCCATTATTTCCTCCCAAGTTAAGTAATTTGATTGGAGTGCTATAACTATGATGACAACAGAACAAGGCCAAAAATTAATGTTGGCACAACAACTTCCTAAAGAGGCAATTGCACTCGTTTTAGCGGGAGGTCGTGGTACACGCTTAAAAGCATTGACTTCAAAACGTGCAAAACCGGCGGTTTTCTTTGGTGGAAAATTTCGAATTATCGACTTTACGCTATCAAACTGTCTTAACTCAGGGATCCGTCGTATTGGTGTTATTACCCAATATCAATCGCACTCTTTAGTTCAACATATTCAGCGTGGTTGGTCATTCTTCAACGAAGATATGAATGAGTTTGTTGATTTATTACCAGCTCAGCAACGTCGTAATACCGAACATTGGTATATGGGTACAGCTGA
The DNA here is from genome assembly GCF_011046025.1 of Proteus sp. ZN5. Classification (GTDB taxonomy): domain Bacteria; phylum Pseudomonadota; class Gammaproteobacteria; order Enterobacterales; family Enterobacteriaceae; genus Proteus. Next base: position 2,748,577 of record NZ_CP047639.1, on the reverse strand, counting down.
TGCTATCTATCAAAACCTCGATATTCTTCGTAGCTACAAAGCAAAATATGTCGTTATCTTAGCTGGCGACCATATTTATAAAATGAACTACGCTCGTTTATTACTTGATCACGTTGAAAACAAATCAAAATTCACCGTGGCTTGTATTCGTGTTCCTAAAGAAGATGCATTCCAATTTGGTATTATGGATATCGATGAAAATCGTCGAGTGCTCAATTTCTTAGAAAAACCATCAAACCCACCTTGTATTCCTGATGATCCTGAACATTCATTAGCAAGTATGGGTATTTATGTGGTTGATAGAGATTATCTCTTTGATTTATTAGAAGAAGATAGCCGTGATCCAAATTCACACCATGATTTTGGCCAAGATATCATTCCTAAAATCACTGAGCGTGGTGATGTTCTTGCTCATCCATTTGAACTCTCTTGTGTCAGTTCAGATCCTTCAGTACCACCATACTGGCGCGATGTAGGAACTATTGAAGCATATTGGTCTGCTAACCTCGACTTAGCCTCTGTAACACCAGAGCTTGATATGTATGCGAAAGATTGGCCAATCCGTACCTTTATGACTCCGTTACCGCCAGCTAAATTTGTCCAAGATAATCATGGTGAACATGGACAAATGATGAACTCGTTGATTGCTGACGGTTGTATTATCAATGGCTCAACGCTCTATTCATCTATCCTATTCCCATTAGTTCGCGTTGAATCTTTCTGCCATATCGAAGATTCCGTGATTTTACCTGATGTGACAGTGAGCCATCATTGTTACTTAAAACGCTGTATTATTGAGCGTAGTTGTACTATTCCAGAAGGTACTGTTATTGGAATGAATGCAGAAGAAGATGCTGCACGTTTCCACCGTACTGAAGAAGGTATCGTGCTTGTAACAAGAGAAATGCTTGAGCAATTAGCACGTAATGAAAAAGAAAATTCAACTGAAACAAATGCAGAACAAAAACCTCAAAATGAGGAGGCTTTTTCGTGAATGTCCTTCACTGTTGTTCTGAATTATTCCCTCTGCTAAAAACAGGGGGATTAGCTGATGTTATGGGTTCTTTGCCTTTAGCTCAGAAAAAGATAGGTTTAGATGCGCGGGTTGTTATACCCGCGTTTCCTGCTATTAAAGATAATATTCCTGAACTCAAGTTAGTGACTAATATCGATACCTTTGCAGGTAATATTTCTCTGCTTTATGGACAATATCAAGGTGTTGATATTTATCTCATTGATGCACCTCATCTTTATCAACGTACTGGTAGCCCTTATCACGATCAACATCAACACCCTTATGGTGATAATGTTTTTCGTTTTGCCCTATTAGGTTGGGTGGCAAGCGAATTATCAGCGGGATTAGATCCTTTATGGCGTGCTGATATTGTTCACGCCCATGATTGGCATGCAGGACTTGCTTGTGCTTATTTAGCAGTTAAACATTATTCAGCAAAATCTGTTTTTACTGTTCATAATCTGGCTTATAAAGGTGAATTCTCACCTTATCATCTGCATCAACTTGAATTACCTGATTACAGTTTTTCAATTAATGGACTGGAATATTACGGACAAATTTCATTCCTAAAAGCAGGCCTCTTTTATGCTAACCACATTACGACAGTCAGCCCAACTTATGCCAAAGAGATAACCACTCAAGAGTTTGGTTACGGTTTAGAGGGATTATTACGTCAACGTGCTTATGAACAGCGATTAAGTGGTATTTTAAATGGCGTCGATGAGGCGGTTTGGGATCCTGCAACAGATAGCTTAATAACACGTCGTTATGATGTTAAAAACCTGAATAAGCGTTTAGAAAATAAAACTGCATTACAGAAAAAATGTGGTTTACCTGTCAACAATACCGCTCCTCTTTTTGCAGCTGTCAGCCGTTTAACTTCGCAAAAAGGGCTTGATTTAGTTATTGAAACACTCCCTGATATCGTTGAACAAGGTGGTCAGTTTGTTTTATTAGGCACTGGCGATAGTTACCTTGAAGCGGCATTTTTACACGCACAACAACAATATCCTCAAAATGTAGCAGTTCATATTGGTTATGACGAAAGTTTTTCACACCAAGTTGTCGCCGGTGCTGATGTGATTATGGTGCCTAGCCGTTTTGAACCTTGCGGATTAACTCAGTTATATGGCTTGAAATATGGCGCCCTACCTTTAGTGAGACACACGGGTGGATTAGCCGATACGGTTAATGATTGCTCATTAGAAAATTTAGCACGTCACCAAGCGACGGGTTTTGTTTTCTATGAAGCGACGCCTGACTCTCTGCGTCAGGCGATTAATCGTGCCTTTACCTTATGGAGTATGCCTAAACAGTGGCAACAAGCTCAAACTGATGGCATGAATCAAACTATTTTTAGTTGGGAAACCGCTGCAAAAACGTATGCGACACTGTATCAACATTTATAGACATGAAGTCTATTTAAGCCAGTGGATAACAAAAAGAGATTTATAATGAAAAATTTATGTGAATTTGATTATTTATCACCTGATAAGGATATTGAATCATTAAAGCGTTCTATTGTTTATAAACTAATGTTTATTGTTGGTACGTCGCCAAAGTATGCAACACCAACAGATTGGTTAAATGCAACCTCTTACGCCATTAGAGACCGTTTAGTTGAACGCTGGTTAAAATCAACCAAAGCGGAGCTTTCACCGAAAGTAAAACAGGTCTATTACATTTCGATGGAATTTCTTATGGGGCGTTTTTTAACCAACGCCATGCTCTCTTTAGGTGTTTATCACGAAGTTAAAGAAGCATTAAAAGAGTTAGGTCTTGATCTTGAAAAACAAATCGAACTTGAGCCAGATCCTGGCTTAGGTAATGGTGGTTTAGGTCGTTTGGCTGCCTGCTTCCTTGATTCTTGTGCCACATTGGGTTATCCCGTTACAGGTTATGGTATTCGTTATGAATACGGAATGTTCCGCCAACAAATTCAAAATGGCGAACAACATGAAGTTGCGGATAACTGGCTTGAAAAAGGTAATCCTTGGGAATTCCCTCGTCATGATCTGCAATTTGAAGTGGATTTTGGCGGGCGTTTACAACAAGAAGGCGAGAAAAGTTATTGGGTTGATACCTTCAATGTAATGGCACAACCTTATGACTCTATTGTCCCGGGTTATAACACACAAGCAACAGATACCATTCGTTTATGGTCAGCTAAATCAAATGTGGCGTTTAACTTAGGTAAATTTAATAAAGGTGAATATCTAGAGGCAACAGAGGCTAAAGATCGCTCTGAAAATATCTCTCGTATTCTCTACCCTGATGATTCAACAACATCAGGTAAAATGTTGCGTTTACAGCAAGAATATTTCTTAGTCAGTGCTTCTGTTCAAGATATTTTGCAACGTCATTATCATCTGCATCAACGCTTTGATAATCTGAAAGATTTTATTGCAATTCATCTTAATGATACTCACCCTGTTCTTGCTATTCCTGAGTTAATGCGTCAGCTAATTGATAATCATGGATTTAGCTGGGATGAAGCATGGGAACAGACCATACATATCTTCTCATATACCAACCATACATTAATGGGTGAAGCATTAGAGACTTGGCCTGTTGATATGCTTGGTCGTTCGCTTCCTCGCCATTTACAAATCATTTTCCAAATCAATGATAAATTCTTGAAACAAGTTAGAGAACAATTCCCTAACGATAACGACTTATTACGCCGTGTTTCTATTATTGATGAAGAGAATGGCCGTAATGTTCGTATGGCATGGTTAGCGGTTATTATTAGTCATCAGGTTAACGGTGTTTCTGAGCTTCATAGCCAATTAATGGTGCAATCTTTATTTGCTGATTTTGCGATGATCTATCCTAAGAAATTCTGCAATATTACCAATGGGATCACACCACGCCGTTGGTTGGCATTAGCAAACCCTTCTCTCTCTAAAGCAATTGATAGCCATATTGGTACGAATTGGCGAACAAATTTAGAGCAATTAGGTGAATTAATGCCATTGGTGAAAGATAAAGATTTCTTGCACCAATTAAAAGATTCAAAACGTATCAATAAACAAAATCTTGCGCAAATTATTAAGGAAGATTTAAATATTGATATTAACCCAGATGCGCTGTTTGATGTGCAAATCAAGCGTATTCATGAATATAAACGCCAACTTCTCAACGTGTTAGGCATTATCACTCGTTATAATCGCATTTTAGAAAATCCAGAGAAAAACTGGGTACCTCGCGTATTTATTTTTGGAGGTAAGGCTGCATCAGCTTATTATAATGCGAAGAAAATTATCAATCTTATCAACGATATTGCCAGTAAGATTAATAATGACGAGCGAATTAAAGACAAACTAAAAGTGATCTTTATTCCTAATTACGGCGTAAGCTTAGCGCAACACATTATTCCAGCAGCAGATTTATCTGAGCAAATATCATTAGCAGGAACAGAAGCTTCTGGTACAGGGAATATGAAATTTGCCCTAAATGGCGCATTAACTATCGGTACACTTGACGGTGCTAATATTGAAATTGGTGAGCATGTTGGTTTTGATAATATGTTTATCTTTGGTCACAATGCACAAGAAGTGGCAGAGTTAAGACAGCGTTATTCCCCTCGCCGTTATTACGATGAAGATATCGAATTACACACTGCGCTTAATCAAATCGCTAATGGTTTCTTTAATCCAACTTACCCTGATAAATATAAATCAATTTTCGATAGCTTAATTGAATTTGGTGATCATTATCAGGTATTAGCCGATTACCGTAGTTATGTGGATACACAAGATAATGTTGATGTGCTTTATCAAGATGAAGATGCTTGGTTGAAAAAATCTGCGTTAAATATCTGCCAGATGGGTTATTTCTCTGCGGATCGTGCGGTAACAGAATATATGCAACGAATTTGGAAAGCTTCTGCGATTACATTGTAAAAACTAAGCTAAATTTCTAAGGACAGAACAGTAACCGCGCTTTATTGCGCGGTTTTTGTTTTTATTGTTTAAGGCTTAATAAAATTAGATTTTAATACGGTAGGCACAACGTCTTGCGCCTTCTAAGATATATTCAACACGTTGTAGTTCTACCCCCAGTGTTTCAGAAAATAGCTCTTTCTCTGTATTGCAAAAACCTTGGCACACTTTAGCTGCAGCACAAATTGGGCAATGATCTTCAATAAAAAGATACTCGTTATCTTTTACTTGCTCCCAGTGTGCCATATAGCCCTCTTGGCTACGCAGTGTGGCTAAAATATCTAAACGTTCTGTGAGTTCATCCGCGTCTTTTATCGCTTGCGTGTAGCGCTGATAACTTTGTCTCTTTCGTGCTAAAATAATTTTTTCGATTGCACTTTCACCCAATTCTTCGCGAATAGTCAGTAAAATCTGGGCGGTTAACTCAGCATGAGTATCAGGAAATTGTTTCTGCCCTAATTCGGTTAAATGCCAATATTGAATAGGTCTTCCAACACCTTTTGGCTCGGTTATCGCTTCAACAAATCCGGCATTAGCAAGTTTTACAAATTGCTGTCTTGCTGCTTCACCACTTGTACCAAGACGTTGCCCAATCTCATTAGCTTGCATAGGTCCATGTTTTTTAATTAAAAATAGAATTTTATCGCCCACAGTACGTTGAGCAGGATAATTATATTCCAAGTTTTTTCTTGACATATTAAGCGTCTCAGTATTTATTTATCCAAGTTTTATCTTGGTAATTTAACGAAGCTATGTCGTAATAGCAATGAAAGAAGGATATTTTTTCTAATGCACCCAAATAATAATAGCCAATGGCGTGATCTCTTTTCAGGACGGAATGGTGCAATCTCCTTTGCCCTCTCTTTTGGTGTCGTGATCCATGCGATTAATATTTTAATGGCAACAACTATTTTACCTTCTGTTGTAACCGATATTGGTGGAATGGGATTATATGCATGGAATACTACGCTATTTGTAGCTGCTTCAATTATTGGCTCAGTATTGTCTGCTCGCTTACTCAATTTATTAGGTGCCAAAGGTGCGTATTTAGCCGGTACAGTACTATTTTTTATTGGCAGTTTGTTGTGTGCGATTGCACCTAAAATGGAAGTCATGCTAATTGGTCGATTTGTTCAGGGCCTTGGTGGTGGACTTTTATTTGCACTTTCTTACGCTATGGTGAATATCGTTTACGATCAAGCATTATGGCCAAGAGCAATGGCGTTAATTTCAGGTATGTGGGGTGTTGCTACATTAATTGGCCCTGCTATTGGCGGTATTTTTGCTCAATTAGATGCTTGGCGTTATGCCTTTGGTATTATGTTACCTATTATGCTTTTTTATGGTATTTACCTGTGGTTTATCTTACCCAAGAATGACAATAACGCGCCAAAATCAACCTCACAAAGCTTGCCTTATCTTCAGTTAATAATTTTAACGGCCGCAGTTTTGCTTATTTCATCTGGCAGCCTTTCTTCTTCACTTACTATTAATTTACTGAGTATTGTGGTTGTGTTTGGTTTAATTGGTGTGCTTATTTTTTGTGAGAAACGCCTTGCTGTTCGATTGCTACCCACTAATACATTTAAAGGCCTCTCTTTACATGCCCTTTTGTATTTAACTATTTCGTTATTAGCTATTGGTATGACTTGTGAGATCTTTGTCCCTTATTATCTACAAAGCTTACATATGCAAACACCTTTAGCTTCAGGTTATATGAGTGCATTAATGGCATTAGGTTGGACAGTTGCTGAAGTGATTAGCGCAAGTTGGCAAGGTGCTAAAATGCGTTTTAGTATTTTAAGTGGCCCTATTATTGTTTTTATCGGTTTGCTGGTGTTGGCTTTTGTTATTCCAAACCCACTACTGCAATCAGAAAACGCGGTTAGTCTTTTTATTATTTTATTTGCGTTGTTCTTGGTGGGTTATGGTATTGGTTTTGGTTGGCCTCATTTATTAACTCGTATATTGCAAGCTGCTTCCACGCAAGATAAAGATATTGCAGGCGCTTCAATTACAACCGTACAACTGTTTGCAACCGCATTAGGCTCTGCATTTGCAGGTATGATAGTTAACTTGAATGGTTTTAATAGTGGCACACCTGAAGGCCTCTCTTCTTCTGCTTCTGCCTTGTTCTTATTTTTAGCATTAGCACCATTAATGGCGATTTATACGGCATGGAAAATAACGCGTTGTTCTTATTAATCCTTATTTTCAATGTCATATAAAACACAAAAGAGGTGATATATTTTCGCCTCTTTTTTATTAAAACATTGGTTTTATTTATGAAAGATCCTATTTTTTATTCTGTCAAAATACCTTTTAACGATAAAAGGAGTTTTTATGACAAATATTTTTTCAAAACCTGCAATTTTAAATAATAATTCTAATGTTGTTTTTAATAAAGAACCATTAAATAATTATGGGAATTTTTTAAATAATATAAAAAATATTAAAAATACCTATTTAGATATCTCCATATGTGATTATAATAAAAGAAAAGAGATCACTGTAGACATTGCGGATCTCAGTAAAAAATTAATATCAAAAATACGAGATCTATATACACCAGAAGAAATATCCTCTTACAGGGTCGATATAAAAAATCCAGAAAAATCAACAGATTTATTAAATAAAGCCTATAAAAAAGTAGATGACAATATTTTAGGTTGGTGGATAAATGAAAAGAAAGTTCTCCCTTCTTCAATAATTAATCGGACAATTGACAATTTATATCGTAATGAAAAGATTATTGTGGATAAAGAGACTAAGCAATGTTTATTTTCTTTAATATCTCATGAATTTAATCTAGAACTAGATAGTAACGTTGCTCAAAGTACACTGATCCAGCAATTACAAGATATTCCTGAAGTAGTAAAAGCAATAGATGATTTGGGAATTTCTGATAACTCATATTTAAAATATGAAGTCTATTGTTTATTGGCTGGAAATATCTACAATTTTTTATCAGGAAATGAAAATAAAGTTAATTTTTCTGAAATAAAAGAAGCAATTAAAGAAATAGCGCAACGAAAATTCGGTGTTCCTAAAAGTGAATTAGGTGGTTTTTCTTTTTATCCTGTATTTACACTCGCTTTCTGTAAGAATTAAACTATTGATCTAGATTTAGACATTGTGTATAAATAGATATACATTTTATCTAACTTAAGTGAAATAGGAAACCGCAATGACCTCACATCTTACACTACAAAATATTGATGCCCTCTCATCCCCTGGTGGGCATTACTCTCATGTTGTGACTGCAAACAATATGTCGTTTATTTCTGGGTTATTGCCCTTAGATAAACAAGGTAATCCATTGGCAGACAAGCCCGTTGAAGTTCAAATTACACAAGTGCTTGAAAACTTAAATGCTTGTCTTCTCGGAATTAATGCAAAGAAAACCGATATTGCTCAAGTTAAAGTCTATGTGACAGATATTAACGAGTGGCCTATTGTTAATGAACTATACGCAAAATGGATTGGTGAGCACAGACCAGCAAGATTAGTCGCGGGTGTAAAAGAGCTCCATTTTGGGAGCAAAATTGAAATTGAAGCCGTGGTGATCAAGGAGCAATCTTATGAATAAGTTGCCTATTCCTACTTATAAAGATGTGACAGAAGCTCATCAACGTATTTTGCCTTATCTTAATAAAACACCTGTTTTAACCTCTCGCACGATTAATGAGCTAACAGGAGCACAGTTTTATTTTAAGTGTGAAAACTTTCAACGAATGGGAGCATTTAAATTCCGTGGTGCGATGAATGCGTTATCTCAATTTAATGATCAACAACGTAAAAATGGTGTTGTGACTTTCTCATCAGGTAATCATGCTCAGGCAATTGCCTTATCGGCAAAGCTATTAGGTATTCCTGCAACAATTATCATGCCTGAAGATGCGCCAAAGGCAAAAATGGAAGCAACAAAAGGCTATGGTGGTCGTGTGATCACTTATAATCGTTATACAGAAGATCGCGAAGAAATTGGGCAACAATTAGCACAAAAAGAAGGCCTAACATTAATTCCACCTTACGATCACCCTCATATTATTGCGGGGCAAGGTACTGCTGCCAAAGAGCTATTCGATAAAGTGGGTGAATTAGACATGCTATTTGTTCCATTAGGTGGTGGTGGATTACTTTCTGGCTCTTTATTATCAACTAAAGCCCTTTCACCTGATTGTAAAATATTTGGCGTTGAACCTTTAGCTGGAAATGACGGACAACAATCATTACGCAAAGGAGAAATTATTCATATTGATACCCCGAAAACAATTGCAGATGGCGCACAAACTCAGCACCTAGGCAATTATACTTTTGAAATTATCCGTAATAATGTGGACGATATTTTAACTGCAACAGATGAAGAATTAATTTCGACTATGCAGTTTTACGCCCAGCGTATGAAAATAATTGTAGAGCCAACAGGCTGTTTAAGTTTAGCAGCAGCGCGTCAATTTGGTGATAAATTAAAAGGTAAGAAAATTGGTATTATTATCAGTGGTGGTAATGTCGATATCGCACAATACGGTCACTTTTTAGCACAATAAACCATTGATCCTTATGTATGTTCTGATATTAAAAAAGCAGTATAGAAAAACCTATACTGCTTAAAAGGATCAACATACAACCAATCAACTAAAATAACGGGGACATTTATTTGATCACTGTTTAATTAAGTGAAAAAGTGATACCTGCTTCTTTACATAGTTGAGTTAGATTTTCTTTTAATTTTTGATTTTCTTCAGATAATAAATCAAGTTGTGGCAAACGCATATGACCACCTTCTAAACCACGCATAGTTAATGCTGATTTAAATATTGCCATATTCGCACCAGACTTAAGTGCATCACTAAATTTCACACAAAATTGTTGCCAATGTTTCGCTTCTTGATAGTTACCTGCAATATAGGCTTTATACATATTCACAAATGGTTCAGGGAACACACAAGCACAACCTGAAACAGTGCCATCACAACCTGCATCTAATAACCCTAAGAATAATTTGTCGTAGCCGTGAAGAACTGAAAAATCCTCTGCAACTGCAAGATAACTTAATGTTGTATTGTTATCAGCAAAGCTGTATTTAATACCAATTACATTTTTACACTGCTGTTGTACTTTTGCCGCTAATTCAGGCTTTATATTATTTGCAGCACATTGTGGAATGTTATACAGATAAACAGGGAAATTATCCGGTACGCTGTTTGCTACTGTTACAAAATAATTTTCTAATTCTCTGTCTGTTGCACCAAAAAATTGTGGTGTCACCACACCAATACCATCAGCACCAACTTCAACAGCATGTTTGGCTAATTCAATGGTTTCGTTTAATGTCATTGCACCAACATGAATAAAGACAGGTAAACGTTTATTCGCCGTTTCGACAACGGTTTTTGCAACATTTTTACGTTCTAACGCGGATAAACGCAACATCTCACCTGTTGTACCACAAGGATAAAGGCAATCAACACCCTTGGTTACTAACATTTCAGTTAATGCAGATAACGCTTTAATATCCACTTGATCGTTCAAATCAAACGGAGTAACCATTGCCACTGTAACGCCAAATAATTTTTTCATATAAAGACCTTTATTAAATCAGATTGCTTCAACAATAACTTTAATTGCCAACATACCCGGATCATCTAAACCAATAGATTTTTCTGGGAACATACGAGCTCGACCTAATAAATTAGGTTTTTGGCGGTATTCATTAAGCGTACTATCGATGCTTTGTAAGGCTACTGCTTTTAGATTATCGATAGCTAAAATGGGTTTTAACGCTTCAGATAAATGGTAAAGAATATCGAGTACAGATTTTTGCCCTAATTCCCCTTTTCCTCTCGCCATCATGCTTTGATAGGCAACGGTTAATAGCGGTGAAATGTCGGAGGGCGATATTTCTTGAAGTTGGTTTTCTTTGCAATATTTTGCCATGGCCATAAAAGCTGTTGCTTGCAATGTACCAAAAGAAGAAGCACAGGCTTTTTGTAATGATTTACTGCATTGAAAAAATGCTTTGCTGAGATCATCAGGCCAATCATGTGAATCGTCGGCAATTTGCCGCCAGCCTTTTTGCATGGTGATCCCCAAATCCCCATCACCTAGGCGGCTATCTGCTTCACAAAGCATTGTTTGAGATTGCTCACAAGCGATGGCGATACGCACAACCGCTTGTTTGAGCATTCCAAGTGTAATATTCATCGTTATATCCTCCAGAATGCACAATGAGCCAGTGCATTCATCAAGGCTTCTAGCTCATCATCTAACTTGCACAATGTTAAACTTGCACCTGTCATTTCCATAGATGTGGCATAACGGCCGACCAATGGGTGCACAATAGTTGCACCTGTTTTATTGATCAGTTGTGCAATTTTATTGTACAAAATATAAAGCTCTTCTAATGGCGTTGCGCCTAAAGAGTTAACTAATACAGAGACTTTATCCCCTGTTTTTAATGATAATTCCGTTTGTAAACGCTCAAACATCTCTTGTGCAATATCATCTGCACTACGTAATTTATCACGCCAAATTCCCGGCTCACCGTGAATACCCATCCCCATTTCCATTTCATCTTCACCAATTTCAAAAGTAGGATGGCCTACTGCGGGTAAGGTACAAGATGTCAACGCACAGCCAATAGTTCGGGTATTTTCCATGGTTTTTTGAGCAATACGCGTAACTTCATCAAGCGTTGCACCTTCTTCTGCTTTGGCCCCTGCCATTTTAAAACCATAGATCATCCCAGCAACACCACGGCGTTTGTGCGCTTCTTCTGGTTTTGCTGAAGCCACATCATCAGCGGCTAAAACAGTTGTACAACGAATATCATCTTCAAAATCAACAGTTTCAGTCGCCATATCAAAATTCATAATATCGCCACCGTAATTGCCATAAAGTAGCAATACACCTAAGCCATTGTTGGCTTCACGGATGGCATCGGCCATTAAATCTGCTGAAGGCGAAGCAAAAACATCACCTACAGCGGCAGCATCGAGTAACCCTTCACCGACATATCCGGTAAATACAGGTAAGTGACCTGAACCACCGCCAGTTACAATCCCTACTTTGGGCTTATCTGTTTTTTTCGAACGAGTAATCAATCTTGACTGTGGTTGGCGATAAATATCACTATGAGCAAGGCATAAACCTGCTAATGTTTCATCGACATAATTTTCTGGCTTATTTAATATTTTTTTCATGTGATCACCCGATATTTTTATTTATCTGCTGATTTCTGACACCTTAAATAAACTGACTTTATTTAAGGTGAGTTTTCCCTGATACTTAAAAAAGTATCTCTCTATGATTAAATGTTTAATAATAAATATGAGTATTAAATGGGTTATTTTACTTAGCTTTAAATGCACCTCTAATTTGCATTACTACTATGAGTAGAAATACACTTGCTAATACCATAGAAATAGGTCTGTTAACGAAATTAATGAAATCACCATCAGATTTCATTAATGATGAGAGTAAATTCTTTTCTAACATTGGCCCTAAGATCATGCCCAAAATAATCGGTGATATTGGGAATTTTCGTTCTTGAAGGAAATAGCCGATAACGCCCATCACCAACATAACAACAATAGAAGACATCGTATTTGTGATTGCATAAGAGCCGACAAGACTAAATAAGATAATTGCTGGATAGATAATCGCATTATCAATAGCAACAATCTTTTTCAATAAATTGACAACAATAAATGCAATTGGTAATAAAATTAGGTTAGCGATAAAGAAAATAATAAAAACGGCATACAACTTATCAGGGTTGAATAAAAATAGAGTTGGCCCTGGTTGCATATCTTTCATATACAATACACCGATAATAATTGCAGCCGCAGAATCGCCCGGAATACCAAATACTAAAGATGGGATCCAACTTCCTGCTAAGCTTGCATTATTACTCGCTGAAGCATCAACAATACCTTCCTCAGAGCCATGACCATATTTCTCTGGTTTTTTAGAAAGCTTCTTTGAAACAGCATAAGAGATCCATGCCGCAATATCGGCACCAGCACCCGGTAAAGCACCAATTAATGTTCCTATTATTCCGCTACGGAAAATACCGCCTTTACGTTGACGAACAACGCCACCAACCCCTTTAAAAATATTGTAAGAGTTATTTTCGGCATTCACTTCACTTAGCGTGATTTGCTTTTCTTTCCAGCGTTCAACGTAATATTTAATTGCACCCGAAATTGCAAATAATCCTATCATTGCAGGAATAAAACTAACTCCTTGCATTAAAGAGACTTCACCAAAAGTAAAGCGAGCTTGTCCGGTAAATTCATCGTAACCAATAGTCGCTAGTGCAATACCAAAGAACAGAGCTAATAAGCTTTTTCGAATATGTGAACCTGAAACAATGGTTGCACAGCCAAGCCCAATTAAAGAGAGCCACATATATTCATAAGAGCTAAATTTTAAAGCAAACTCAGCTAAAATTGGGGCTGTGGACGCTAATATAATCGTACCGATAACGCCACCAATGACAGAGCTTGTTAATGACATGCCTAATACGCGGTTTGTTTTGCCCTCTTTAACTAAGGAGTGCGCATCATTGGTATAAGCTGCCGATGCAGGCGTACCTGGAATATTTAATAAGGCACCAGGAATATCACCTGCAAATATAGAAGAGGCTCCGACAGAAATCATTAAGGCTAATGCAGGTATGGGATCGAGAAAAAAAGTAAATGGCACCATTAATGCGATGGCCATTGTTGATGTTAATCCGGGAATTGCACCAACAAATAAGCCAAATAAACAAGCACCAATAACGACAAGTATTGTTGTGTAATCAATATAAGCGAGTGCGCTAATTAATATATCCATACTGTTGTTCTCTATTTATGAAAATAGCTGAGGCAGCGGTACTAACAGTACAGCGGTAAATAAGTAATACACACCTAACACCACACTGGCTGAAATAATAAAACTGTATATAGGTTTTGTTGTTGCATATTTCATCATTAACGGTGCTGTAATAATTAAACCTGTTAAAATAAAGCCTAGATAATCTGATGCAAAAACATAAAAAAGAATAATGCCAATAATCAATAAAACAAATTTTATTTCATGCCATGAAACTAATGGAATATCACTTTCTTGATCACGTGAAAATATATCTATTAATGAAAATATAATCATGCCACCGCCAATAATGGAAGGCATAAACGCGGCACCATATTCACTAAAATCACCTAATGAATACGCACTATAAACAATAAGAAATAAACCAAAGCAACAAAATATTAGTGATAGAATATGACGATTTAGCATAGGCATAAAAACGGCTGTTGTTCAGCCGTTTCCTCAGTTATTTCTTTATAATTTCGCCAAACTTTTTATCTTCATTGGCCATAAATTGAGTGGCATCATTGCCATATAATTCGATAACTTCAAAACCTTGTTTATTTGCAAACTCAGCTAATTCACCAGAGGCATACACTTTTTTCATTGCAGCAGTGAGTTTATCTTGTACTTCTTTATCTAACCCTTTTGGTGCAACTAGCATATTCCACGCTTGCAGATCCCAATTATAAGGTGTGGCTTCTTTGAATAACGGTACATCAGGATAAAAAGCCGATTTCTCATTTGACATAATTGCCATATGCTTCACTAATCCAGCTTTTACCATACTATCCGCTTCACCTAATGAAGAAGTCACAATATCAACACCACCAGAAGCAAGCTCTTGTAATGCAGCACTTGCACCTTGTGATGGAATAAAGCGAATGGCGTTATCAGGTAACCCTGCGGCACGCAACATACCAATCGTATTGAGATGCCAGATTGAATTTAAGCCACTACCCGATGCTTTTAACTTACCCGGATTTGCTTTCGCGTAATCAATAATTTCCTGTGCATTTTTAAATGGCGAAGATTTTCCAACTTGTAATCCACCATAAATAACGGCAAGGCGTGTAATTGGGGTGTAATCTTGATAAGTTAAATTCGTCATTCCCTGATGATGCATCATGGTAATTTCAACTGTTGCAATCCCCAGCGTGTAGCCATCGGGTTTTGCATTTTTAATCGCATCGTGACCTACAACTCCACTACCACCAGTTTTATTTACCACATTAACAGTCACGCCCAATTCTTCTTGTAGCCCTTTAGCCGCTAAGCGTGCAACTGTATCAGTATTACCTCCAGCAGCCCAAGGGACAACAATAGTAATCGGCTTTTCAGGGTATTGAGCAAAAGCCGGAAGTGTAAAAATGGAACTGCATAGGGTAAATGCCAGAAGTGTTTTTTTCATTATATGCACCTTTTCTCATTGCAGATTATTTGTGGTCGAATATCTTCGAGCCTTGATTTAAGGCGAGCCTGAACTTGAGAAAGCACAGGCATTGCTGTTACGCCTTTTTGTTCTATAAACGCAGAGAGGAAAGCACTGGCAAATAATACACTCTCATGCATTGTGCCTCCTGCCGCTATTTTTGAAGCAAATGCGCCATTAAAAGCATCCGTGGCTGCCATCGTATCCACTCGCAACGATGGCATAGGGGGTATATGAAATGTGGCTCGTCCATCAAAATAGACCACGCCAAGCTCATCCATATAGATAATGACTTTTTTGTTTTCATCACCTGAAATAATGCTAATAGCCTGTTTAGCGTCATTAATGTCGTTTATTTCAATGTCAGCCCAATGTGATGCTTGATTTGCATTTAAGGTAATAAAATCAAGATTTGAATAAAGTTGCTTTAGGTTTTCGTTATAAGGTGCAACATTAAGCACAACCGTTTTATTAACCGATTTTGCAAACAGTGTGGCTTTAATATTGGCTTCTATATTAATTTCACCTTGGAGCAATAACACATCCGCTTCACTTACATAGGGCAAAGAAATATCAATTTCTTGATCTGAAAACGTATTGTTCGCCCCTAAATAAGTCGCTGTAATATTATTTTGTGTTTTATCTGCTAAATAACTAATAGAACTGCCTGTTGGTTCTATTTCTGTTTGAAAAATCGTAAAAGAATCAATTCCGCTTTCTTGTAAATATTTATAAGCGTATTTACTAAAATGATCTTCACCCACTTTCGTTATTAAGTGCACTTTCGCATCAGAAAAACTGGCAGCCATTGCCTGATTTGTTCCTTTGCCTCCGGGGCCTATCGAATTACTTTTAGAGTTAATTAACTCACCAACTTTTGGAAAAGAATCGACATTGGCAATAATATCTACCACAAACGATCCAA
The DNA here is from genome assembly GCF_011046025.1 of Proteus sp. ZN5. Lineage (GTDB taxonomy): Bacteria > Pseudomonadota > Gammaproteobacteria > Enterobacterales > Enterobacteriaceae > Proteus. Next base: position 2,732,399 of record NZ_CP047639.1, on the reverse strand, counting down.
GTACACAGACTTTGCCTTCAGGCTTTCTATCCTGACGTTCTCTCACGATTAATAAATCGTGCAATAAACATGAAATATCAAAACTATCACTAAATTTACTTATTTTTTTAATTTCTTGTTTCCCTAGTATGGCGCCACCATGACAACGTTTGATCAACCCTTCTCCTTCAAGGTATTTCAAATCACTGCGGATAGTTTCCAATGTGACACTGAATCTTTCCGCAAGCTGAGCCACTTTTACTTTCTTTTGTTCCCTGATGATGGTGTAAATTTCCTGTCGCCGTTCTTCTGAAAACATATAAAGTGCCTCCGTATCATTGATAACGAGAATAAGGAGATTAGGTCAGTGATTCTGCGATGGTATTCAAAACAAAAAACCAAAAGCAAAAGCAAAACCAAATCGAAGTAATTTAGATCACATTTCTTTAACACAATATCAATTGGTATACGTTAAAAGTGAGAGGTGAAACGAGTCGAATAAAGAATGGTGATTAGGAAAAGAGAGGTGGAATCAGCCGTTCAAAGACGGCTGATAAAATAGCAATTTATATTATTACGGAAATGATAATTTCTAATTGTAAATATCATGTTAAATAAAATCACCTTGGTATTTAGTTTAACAAGGCATTAAGCAGATAAAAACCCACTAATGTGAGTAAAACCACAACTAATGTATTACGTATTTTAAGTGCTAATCCTACACATAATAAGGTTCCCCAAAGATAAGGATTATCTAAAATACCTTTAAATTCCCCCTTTTCTAACAGCACGATTGGCGCACAAATTGCGGTTAATAAACAAGGTGCAGAATATCCCAATGCTTGTCTGATCACTGACGGTAATTTGACGGGGATCGCCGGTTCAAGAAAGAAGTAACGCAACATGAAAATGATCAGTGCCAAAATTAATAATAACGACCATGTCATTTTTGTTCTCCTCTTGCTCTAGCTACACAAACAGCAATAAACATGCCTGTTAATCCACCAATAACTACGCCACCTTCTATATTCAACCAACTGAAAATAATCGAGAGGCAAAAAGAGACAATAACACCGACTAATGTACTAAATGTTTTTATTAACGGAATAACAATCGCTAATAAAGTAGCAACAATAGAAAAATCAAGATGATAACGAGATAAATCAGAAACTTGGCTTGCCATAATAATGCCAACAATACTGACAGCTACCCACGCTAAATAAAAACATAATCCCGCACCTATCATATAAGCAGGTGTAAGCTTTACTTTCGGTTGTGCTGAAACTGCAAAAAGCTCATCCGTTAATAAAAAACCTATCGTGATACGTTGATACCATTTTAAATGGGCAACATGTGGACGTAAGGTCAATCCGTATAAAAGATGTTGTGCTGTAATAAAAAAGACAGAAACAATAATGGTCATCATTCCTGCACCAGAAACCACTAATCCTAGTGTGACTAATTGTGCAGCTCCTGCAAATATAATTGCAGACATTCCGACACTTTGAGCAAAGCTCAACCCTGCATCAACTGCCATTGATCCTGCTAATATTCCCCAAGGAATAACTGCAAGGCATAAAGGCAAAACATGCAAAGCACCAAGGCCGAAAGCACGCATTACTTGCCTATCTTCATTATTATTTTTGATTTTTTCCATTTACCTGTCTTCACTTCTAATGCATTAATTCTATGGAGAATGATTATCAGTCAGTAAAGATAAATGGGATTGTATAAAATTGCTATTTTGTTTTTTTATTACGCTGTATTTTTACTGTCATTTATTTTTACGACAATAAAGGGGATTTTAAAGAGGATGACAATCGAAGCCCTTTTAAATAATTACCCGGCGTGACACCAATGGCATTTTTAAAATGGCGATGGAAATGGCTTTGATCCGAAAAACCACAAAGCTGCGTGACATCAGAAAGTGTATGACCTAAAGAAAGTAACTGTCTTGCTTTGCGAATTCGCGCTTGAATAAGCCAAGCGTGAGGCGTCATACCAATCTCTTTTTTAAATTGACGTAGAAAATGCCAAGGGCTTAAATTTACCATCTCGGCTAAGGTATTAAGTGAAAATTCATTTTCAGGTGCGTCATTCATTAATTCACTTACCCATTGCAACCTTTGCCCTATTGCACTCAACGGCTTTTCTTGAATTCGTGTTTTGCTATAACGCAATATCAACATTGCCATTGTTGAAAGTAATAAAGACTCTTTAAGTAGAAAATTATTGGGTTGTTCTAATAATGAAAAAAGTAATAAAAGTTGCTGACTTAAACCAGGATCATGAATGACGGCATCAGGAAACCACGGTGTTGAACCACGCTCTTGTTGTAAATCACGCGTTAATGTTTGCAGATATTCTGGTGTGGGATAAATAGCTTGATACGCCCAGCCTGATTCAACCGCAGAGGAGCCGGTATGAACTTCATCTGCATTAACAATAATGATGTCTCCTTTAGGCGCAATATGTTCGCTTCCTGTGCGATAAAATTGTTGTGCGCCATCATCAATGACACCAATACAGAAGCCTTCATGGGTATGGCGAGAGAAAGTTTGATGTAAATATTCAGCTTGCAGATAAGCAAGGCTATTAAGTTCAGGAAGGTGGATAAGTTTAGCCTGCTCTTGTCGCATTGAATATTGACTCCATCAACAGTAAAAATCATCAGCTTGTATCATAAACACTATACTGATGATTGCATAAAATTGCTCAATCTTACTCATGTCGTTGATGAATTTTTGCTGGAACAAAAACTTGATGAGATCCTAAATTTGTCTGGTTAATTAATCCCATAATCAGTCGGAAACAGTGTGAGGCTAACTCAGGATTATTTTGAGCAATTGTATCTATGGGTATTGATAATGAATCATAAAGATAGTGATCATCAAAACCTGCCAAATAAACTTCATCCTTCATCTGTTTATTTTGACTTAGGTAGCGCAATACCCCATCCAACAAGCCACAAGCAGAAGTAAAAACAAACTTAGGCGCTCGCCCTAGCGATGCACATAAAGAGCCGAACATTTCATAACCAGAACTCGGGTGATAATGCCCATGAATGATCCACTCTGATTTCAGATTAATATTTGCTTGTGAAAGCCCTTGCTTGAAACCTAAAAGACGATCTTTAGTTGGTGAAATCGTTGATTGTCCGCCTAAAAAGTAAAATTCATCAATACCTTCTGTTGACGCAATTTCTTCAATGAGTTGCTGTGTCGTGGTGGTTGAATCTGTGACAACAAAAGGCAGTGTTGTTCCTTCAAAATAACGGTCAAATAGCACAACAGGTATTTGTTGACTCAAACGCTGGTATTCAACATCACTTTGTAAACACGAAGCGACAATCAACCCATCGATTTGTCGTGATAATAGATGTTCTATTGCCAGCGTTTCTTGAGCAGCATTTTCATCAGTACAGGAAATAAGTAACTGGATACCCGCTTCTCTGCATAATATTTCTAGCTCATAAGCGACGGAGGCAAAACCATAGTTAGTAATATCAGGAATAACCAATCCTAATGCATAACTACGATTATCACGTAAAGAGCGAGCATGAATATTAGGTTGATACTGATATTGTTCAGCAATAGCCGTAATACGCGCGATAGTATCATCAGATACACGCATCTCTTTACCACGGCCATTTAATACTAAACTTGCCGTTGTTTTTGAAACACCTGCTAATTTTGCAATATCGGTGATCGTGATACGTTTTTGTTTTTTCACTATTATTCTACTTAATGTCACGTTCTCTAAACTTAAACTGTTTTATTGTTTATATAATCGTATTTAACTGAGTAATGCATTCTTTAATTGCCAAGTTGTGAGGTTTATTGTGTCTTTCCCCAAGAAACAGATAGTCTGTTTTTCTGAAGGAAAAAAACGGCTACTCATCACACCAGCTCCACCATTAAAGAAAATCTCTACACTAGAGTTATCACATAATATTTGAAGGCGTTTTATATCACCAGACCAGAAACGTGATTGCCACTCCCCGTTTTTAACACTACGGCGTTTTAACACGGCTTGATTATTTTCAATGAATAAAGCAAGAGTATCAGAAAAATGAATAGTAAGAGAGCCGAATAGCGCTACTTCAAGTTCAAACGAAAATCCGTTAATATCTGGCACATCATCAGCAATACCTTGCCAATATGCTGGCTTTTGTCTGAGTTGCTGTAACTCTTTTACGGGTTGCTGATAAAGCTTCTCTTCTTTTATATGTAATTCGCGAGGGCAAGTCATTTGGTGTATCCAGCCATTAGCAATGGTCGGTTGATACATTTCTTCACCATCAGGAACTCCCATCCAACCAAATAATAAACGTCTGCCATTCGCTAATGTTGTTTGAGGTGCGTAAAACTCAAAACCTGCATCTAGTTCGATTAAATCACTATGCTGAAATTGCAATGTTGAATAATCAAAATCCCCTATTAAATAGGCACTAGAATGTGAATTTAAAAATCGATATTTCTCTTTTTTTATACCTTGAGGGCATGTTAATAAAATAAAGCGATCATCTAGTTCAAAGAGATCTGGGCATTCCCACATATAACCTGCATCAGCTAACTCGCCTAAATAACTCCCCGCCAACTCGCCGACTAATTGCCATTGATATAAGTGAGATGCACGATAGAGTAAAACTTTACCCTGTTTATCTAAATTTTGAGCGCCTAATACCATGTACCAGACATCATTATATTGCCAAATCTTCGGATCACGGACATGACCACTATAGCCTTCAGGAAGCCCTAATACAGGCCCTAGCTTATCAAAACCTCCCTGTTGGTTTTCAACGGCTAAACATTGCCATGCCGTGCGAGAGCCATCCTCAAATTTGACATTACCAGTATAACAAAGGGTTAATTGCCCTTGATTGATCACCGCACTACCAGAGTAACAGCCATCTTTGTCATAAAATTCATCAGGTAATAACGCAATCGGTTGATGTTGCCAAGTAATCAAATCCTTTGAGCGCCAGTGCCCCCAACATTTATTTTTATGCTCACAAGATAAAGGGTTCCATTGATAAAACAGATGATAATATTCACCATCGAAACAAAACCCATTAGGATCATTTAGCAATCCCGTTACTGGTGCTAAATGCCAATGTGGGTAGTATTTATCTTTTACCGCTTTAACACTATTACACATAACCGCTTGTAAAATGGCAGATAACCCTTCACTTTTTGTCATTTATGCAGACTCCACTTTATATTTTAGTAAAAGAGAAAGAACAAAAGCTGTTAAGAATGCAATGACTAAACCAATAACATAATTAATAATTGATCCTGCTTGTACAATCGCGATACCTGGGATAGCAGTAAGACCAACGGCTGTCATATAAACATGAGAGCCGACAACCCAAGCGCCTCCAGCAGCACCACCAACTAGCGCAGCAATAAAAGGTTTTCCATAACGTAAATTAATCCCGAAAATTGCCGCTTCAGTGATACCTAACATTGCAGAGAAACCCGATGGGATTGTAATAGCTTTAATTTTCGCATCGTTGGTTTTAAACCAAACGGCCATACATGCACCACCTTGAGCAATATTCGCCATTGCCCAAATAGGTAATAAGAAATTAACCCCAATATTAGGATTACCTAATAAACCCGCCTCAACCGCATGAAAACTATGATGAATACCCGTGATAACAATAACAGAATAAAGCCCGCCAAAAATAAGTCCTGCAATCCAACCTGCTTGTGTAATTAAGGTACTTAATACTAATGAAATACCGTCACCTAACAGGCGGCCAACAGGCCCTATGACTAATAACGCGACAAACCCCGAAATAATGACGGTTAAAAATGGCGTGATAATTAAGTCGAGGGCATTAGGAACAACTTTACGTAATTGTTTTTCCAATACACTCATAAACCAAACGGCAAGTAATACTGGGAAAACAGTGCCTTGATAACCAATCATGGCGACTTCTAAGCCAAAGAAATTCATGGTGTTAAAACCTGCAGCAACGCCCCACGCATTAGTTAATGCAGGATGCGTTAGAATTCCACCGAGTGTTGCACCAAGATAAGGATTTCCGCCAAACTCCTTTGCGGCTGTAAAGCCAATTAAAATAGGTAAAATAATAAATGCCGCAGAGCTACACATATCAAGCATGATATAGAGTGCATTATCAGGACTTACCCATTGGTTAGTTTTCATTAATCCCAGTAATCCCATTAATAAACCTGACGCCACAATGGCGGGAATAATGGGAACAAAGATATTAGAAAGCAGTCTTGCGATCCGTTGAAATGGATTGAGCTTTTTAGCCGCAATATTAGCTGCTTCAGATTTACTTGATTCACCAATACCTGCTGCCGTAATAAATGCAGCATGTACTTTATTGACTAGCCCTGTACCAAAGATAACCTGAATTTGCCCTGCATTACTAAAACACCCTTTCACTCCCTCTAATTTGTTTATTGCTTCTTTGTCTGCTTTTGAGTCATCAACAAGAACAAGCCTTAAGCGCGTAGCGCAATGTGCTGCACTTGCGATATTTTCAGCACCACCTAATAAAGTCACAAGCTGGTGAGCAACTTTTTCAATATTCATCATAGCCTCAGTCATTCTTTTTTATTTATGCAGCGAGTATTTAGTTTAACCTTAAAAACTAAACCGGTTTAGCTAACAATTAGATTAAATAAAAATCGACTCAAGATAGCAATAAAAACTCAGATAAAGGGTATTTAATTGTGATCTCAATTACAAAAAAGTACATTTATTAATCATGGTAGGATTTTTTAAATAATTAAAAACAACCGCAAGCTAAACAAATTTTATTTTTTGTTTAGCTAAATAGGTTAATTAAGTGTTAGATAATTATAGTTTCTAAAAATGATAACTATGGATTAATAAAAATAACTATTGGACTAAGAAAATCATATAGATAGATACAAGTAAACACGCCCAATAAATGTTACTGATAACATCAAAACACTTAATTAATCGATATGTATTATTTTATATAATGATATTAATCAAATGATTAAATATAACTAATACAAAAACTTAAGTTGACCTTAAAAACTGGTAACGCTTGTAATAAATCACTTTTCTTTGATGTAAAGCAACTACAACTTTTAGAAAATACGTAGTATCCACATTAACAGTTGGGTTTTATCGCCTACGTTAGAATGCTTATTTTTTAACAACAATAACAATAATTATTTCTTTATAAGCTTGTTAGCTCTGTTTTTTCTTAAAATATAAATAATCAAGTGAGTAATGTATGAAAAACATCAAAGAGATGGCGTTACTTTCCACTCCCTTATCTCGCCGTCGTTTTGTAAAAACAGGTGCAGCGGGTGGTCTAGCGATAACCGCAGGTGGGTTATCACTCCCCTTTCATCAAGCCATTGCCTCAGAAACAAAGCCAACAACTAACAGTGAAAAAGTCGTATGGAGCGCCTGCACTGTAAACTGCGGTAGTCGTTGTCCATTACGTATGCATGTGGTTGATGGTGAAATTAAGTACGTCGAAACTGATAACACAGGCAATGATGTCTACGAAGAATTACACCAAGTTCGTGCCTGTTTACGTGGTCGTTCTATGCGTCGTCGTGTTTATAATCCAGACCGTTTACGTTATCCAATGAAACGTGTAGGTAAACGCGGTGAAGGTAAATTTGAACGTATTTCATGGGATGAAGCATTCGATACTATTTCAGATACCATGAAACGTTTAATCAAAGATTATGGTAATGAATCTATTTATCTAAACTACGGTACAGGTACTTTAGGTGGCACTATGACGAAGTCTTGGCCACCGGGTGCAACATTAATTGCACGTTTAATGAATTGTTGTGGTGGTTATCTTAATCACTATGGTGACTATAGTACGGCGCAAATCGCGGCTGGCTTGAACTATACCTATGGTGGTTGGGCCGATGGTAATAGCCCTTCAGATATTGAAAACACCAAACTTGTCGTGATGTTCGGTAATAATCCGGGTGAAACACGTATGAGTGGTGGCGGTGTCACCTATTATGTTGAACAAGCGCGTGAAAAATCTGATGCACGAATGATTATCATCGACCCACGCTATACCGATACAGGTGCAGGCCGTGAAGATGAATGGATCCCTATTCGTCCGGGAACAGATGCGGCATTAGTCAATGCATTAGCTTATGTCATGATCAAAGAAGACTTAGTGGATAAGCCTTTCTTAGATAAATACTGTGTTGGTTATGATGAAACCACTATGCCAGAAGGTGCACCAAAAAATGGTCACTATAAAGCCTATATTTTAGGTGATGGCGCAGATGGTCAGCCAAAAACTCCTGATTGGGCAGCGCAGATCACCGGTATCCCTGCTTCACGTATTGTTAAATTAGCGCGCGAAATCGCAACAGCGAAACCAGCTTATATTACACAAGGCTGGGGGCCTCAACGCCGTTCTAACGGTGAGCTTGCTTCTCGTGCTATTGCGATGCTCTCTATTTTGACCGGTAATGTGGGAATTAGCGGCGGTAATACTGGTGCTCGAGAAGGCTCTTACAGCATTCCTTTTGTTCGTATGCCTACGTTCACTAACCCAGTCACCACCAGCATTTCTATGTTTATGTGGACGGATGCCATTTTACGTGGCCCTGAAATGACCGCGACCCGTGACGGTGTTCGTGGTAAAGACAAGCTTGATGTGCCTATCAAAATGGTATGGAACTATGCAGGTAACTGCTTAGTTAACCAACATTCTGAAATCAATCGTACTCATGATATTTTGCAAGACGATAAAAAATGCGAAATGATTGTGGTGATCGATAACCATATGACTGCATCTGCTAAATATGCCGATATTCTACTTCCTGATTGCACCGCATCAGAACAGATGGATTTCTGTATGGATGCTTCAGCAGGTAATATGGCTTATGTTATTTTCGCTGATCAGGCAATCAAACCGCGCTTTGAAAGCCGTAATATCTATGAAATGACAAGCGAAATTGCAAAACGTATGGGGGTGGGTGAAAAATTCACTGAAAACCGTACTCAAGAAGAGTGGTTACGTCATCTTTACGAGCAATCTCGTCAAAACTTACCTGAACTACCGACTTTTGAAGAATTCCGTGCTCAAGGTATCTTCAAAAAACGCGATCCTGAAGGTCATCACGTTGCTTATCGCAAATTCCGTGAAGATCCTGAAAGCAACCCATTAACCACACCATCAGGTAAAATTGAGATTTATTCTTCTCAACTTGCCAACATTAAAGCGACATGGGAACTTGCGTCTGACGATGTCATTGATCCACTGCCTGTCTATTC